>JARRPZ010000106.1:0-11089 GCA_037382365.1 Gammaproteobacteria bacterium | reverse complement strand
GACGGCACGCTCACCGCTACTGCCGGCCGCAGCGACAACGCCGGCACCCTTATCGTCTACAAAGTCATGCGCGCCATCGTCCGCTCCGCCCACCGCACGCTGAGTCGCATGAACATCGAATTCATCGAGCTCAGCAACTACATCTTCAAGCAGCACGGCCGCTACTGATCCGGCCGCGCGTCGCCGCGCGGGAAATTGGCGTCCAGATAATCCGACAGTGCGTCTTCGATGCGGCGGCGGACGGTGTCACGGATGTCCAGGGCGCCACCGTAGCCGACGGATCGGTAGGGGTAGTAGGCGTACTTCATGAGATGCTGCTGTTCCCGGCCGACCCACTCGGCGAACCCGGTCTCGACGGAATAGGCCGTCTCGCCGTTCTGCTGCCGGTGACAGTAGAGTTCCACGTAGAACAGTGGCTCCCCGTCGGCCGCCTTGTCGAGGCGCGTAAGACTGAAGCGTCGGGCCACGTCGTCGATCAGCCGGTGTACGGTGGCGTCGTCCACCGGGCAGTTGTCACCGACGCTGGCCATGCAGTAAAGGGCGTCGGGCTCCGGCTTGCGCATGTAGGAGAATGGTTCGGCGGCGCCGGATGCCGCCAGCACGAGCATCAGCGCCATGACCGCACAGCGACCACGGTGTCCGCGGGCGATCATCCGTCCGGGTCCGTCCCGGCCGGCGTCTCCTCATTGGCCTGCCGGTAGTCTCCCAGCGCGGCGAGGACATTCTCGGTCAGTAAGCGCTCGATGTTGTCCAGGCTGTCGATGCCGAAGCTCTCGTAGCGTCCCCGGACGTACTGCAGCATGTAGGCCGGTTCCTCCCGGTAATTGATGGCGAACCCGACTCTCACGACGTAAAGATAGATGTCCGGGTAATTCGTGGTCGGGGCGCAGTCCAGTTCGGCCGTGAGAAAGAGTTCGCCGGGCGCCCAGCCGGATGCGCGGGGTACCTCGCGCTGTCTGAAGGCCGACTGTACCGCGAGGTCCGCCTCGGTGCGTCGCACGTCGCACTGGTCGGAGACGGAGAGCAGCACGTAGAGCCCCTGGGGATTGTCCGAGCGCATCCAGGGCTGGGACGCGGCATCGCCCACCACCGTCCCCAGCGCGCTCGACAGGATCATTCCGACCAAGCACAGCCGAGGCATTCGGCGATTCAGGCAGTTTCCGTTCATGGGTGCCCGCTCCTTTCGGCCCGACGGCGTGCCGGGCGCCGACCGACGGCGTTGGAGTGTAACCCAGCCTGTCCCGGGGCACCCGGAAAGTCTTTCAGACCGGGGCGGCTGCAGAATAATCACATTACTTACAGTCACTTGAAATTTTCGCGAAGGATTTTGTCGGCCGCGTGACTCTAACGCTCCGAGCCGGCGGCAGGCCGCCGCCGGACAGGACCGCCATCGTTGGCAGAGGAGGCCGCATGACAGCCCGCTTGCAATCTTTCGCTTCCAGTCAGCAACAGATACTGCCACTCGCGGAAAGCAGCGGGCATCCACCGGTCCGGTTGGAGCTGTTCGGCAAGGGTCACCCGGGCCGTGATGCGCTCGAGACCGAGATCCGCGGTTGTTACGCTCACCATTTCGGGGCACGGGTGGAGGGCTTCATGCCCTACCTCGTGCGGGTCACGCTGGAACGGGACGCCACCCGCGGCGTCATCGGGCTCCGACCGGCGGCTCGTGAAGGCCTGTATCTCGAGGATTACCTGGACGTGCCGATAGAGCAGGCGGTCGCCGGGGTCTTCGGACGCCCGGTTGCCCGGACCGCCGTGGCCGAAATCGGCCAGCTCGCCGTCGAGCACCGTCGCGTGATCGTGCCCCTGTTCCGCCAGCTGGTCCCTTTCCTGTTGCAGCAGGGTTTCGAGTGGGTGTGCTTCACGGCGACCGGCCCCGTGCGCTCGCTGCTCGCCCGGGCAGGGCTCGGCGGCTGCGAGATCAGCGCCGCTTCCGCAGACCGGGTGGCCGGCCGCGACGATTCCTGGGGCAGCTATTACCGGCACGACCCGCGGGTGATCGTCGGCGACCTGCGGCGGCCGGCGGGTTTCACACCCGCCGTCGCCGTTGCCGGGGCACGTCCACTGGCCGGTTCCCGCGGGATTATCGGCTACGCGGAACTCGAGGCTCGGGTGGCGGCGCTCGCCGCCCGGTTGCGGGCCGGGGGCGTCAGAAGTTGCGCGCTGGTGGCGGACAACGGGCCCGAGTGGATCATCGCGGACCTCGCGATGATCACGGCCGGCGTTTCCGCCGTGCCCGTGCCTCTTTTCTTCTCCGACACCCAGACCCTGCATCTCCTTGCCGACGCCCGGGTCGATGCGGTGCTGACGCAGGATCCCGACCGGGTGCTGGCGGCCGGGCTCGGATTCGAGCCGCCGGTCGCGGCGATCGGCGGGAGCCTGAGTCTGCTGCGCCGGTCCCGACCGGCCGATCCGACCGGCTACGATCCGACCGGTGTCGCCAAAGTGACCTATACCTCCGGCAGCACGGGAGCCCCGCGCGGCGTCTGCCTGACGCAGGCGGGGATGGAGGAGGTGGCGGCGAGCCTGGCCGACAGGCTGCGGCCGGCCGGCGTCACGCGACACCTTTGTGTCCTTCCCCTGGCCACGCTCCTGGAGAATATCGCGGGTGTGTATGTGCCGCTGCTGCTCGGTGCCGCCATCCATGCACTCCCGCTGGCAGAGATCGGCCTGAGTGGATCGAGCGGCCTGGAGCCGGTGCAGCTGCGTCGTGCCATAGACAGAAGCGGTGCCCAGAGCGTGATATTGCTGCCCCAGCTGTTGAGCGTGCTGAACCGGCTGGCGGCAGCGCAACCCTGGACGGATTGTCCGCTGAAGTTCGCGGCGGTCGGGGGTGGCCGTGTGGCGCCGTCGGAGCTGGAACTCGCCCGCCATTCCGGGATCCCTGCCTACGAGGGTTACGGGTTGTCGGAGTGCCACTCGGTGGTGGCCCTGAACTCGCCGGGAGACAGCCGTGTCGGCAGTGTCGGTCGGCCGCTGGCGCATGCTCGCGTGCGGATCGCCGACGACGGCGAGATCCTCGTGTCCGGGGCCCTGATGCGAGGCTACCTGGGAGCGAATGCCGAGCCGCCGACGGAGATCGGCACCGGGGACCTCGGTCGCCTCGACGAAGACGGATTCCTCCATGTAGACGGCAGGAAGAAAAACCTGTTCATCACGGCGTTCGGGCGTAACGTCTCACCGGAGTGGGTGGAGAGCGAACTCCTCCATGAGCCGGCGATCGCACAGGCGCTCGTCTGGGGTGAGGCGATGCCGCGCAACGCGGCGCTGATCGTGCCGGCCGGCCCGCCGGGGGACGGGGCCGTGCAGGCCGCCATCGATGCGGCCAACCGGCGTCTCCCGGATTACGCCCGGATCGGCGAATGGATGTATGCCGAAAGCCCTTTCCGGCCCGATAACGGGGAGTTGACCGAGAACGGCCGTCTGCGTCGTCAGACGATACTGGATCGCTACGGCGAACGACTTGCCGATCTGATCAATGGCGCGGCTGCGCCTCGCAACAAGGTAATCAACGCATGAATGATTTTTTCGAAGCGCTGGGACGGGACACGGCCAGCGAGCGCGACTTTCTCCTCGATTCGCCGATCATCCGCGACGCCCTGGAGGGCCGGGTGACGATGGAGCAATACCGCGCCTTCCTGACCGAGGCTTATCACCACGTGAAGTTCACGGTGCCGCTGCTGATGGCCTGCGGCGCCCGGCTCGATCAGGACTACGAATGGCTGCGCGGCGCGATCGTGCATTACATCAATGACGAGTACGGACACCAGGAATGGATCCTCAACGACATCGCCGCCACCGGCGCGGACGCCGAGGCCGTGCGCCATGGTGAACCATCCCTCGCCACCGAGCAGATGGTGAGCTTCGCCTGGGATACGATCGAGCGCGGCAACCCGGTCGGTTTCTTCGGGATGGTCTACGTACTGGAAGGCACGAGCATCGCGATCGCCGGCCTCGCCGCGGCATCCATCGGCAAGAGCCTCGGTCTGCCGGAGACGGCATTCTCCTACCTGATCTCTCACGGCGAGGTGGATCAGGAGCACGTGAAGTTCCTGGCGCGACTGCTCGGACGCCTGGAAAGTGAGGCGGACAAGGCCGCCGTTCGCCGCTGCGCCCGACAGTTCTACCGTCTTTACGCCGGCATATTCCGCACGCTGCCCGGATCCGGTCAGACCTCGGCGAGGGCGGTGGCATGAAGCTCGAGGGCCGCAACATACTGCTGACCGGTGCCACCGGCGGCATCGGGCGCGCCCTTGCCCGGGAACTGGCCGCTCGCGGGGCGCATCTTCTGCTGACTGCCCGACAGGACACGCAACTGGAGGAACTCGCCCGCGATCTGCAATCGATCGCCGACGACACCGGCAAACGCATCGACATCGAGCCGGCACCCGGCGATCTCACCAGGACGAACGATCGGGAGGAGGTGGCCCGACGAGCCCGAGGGTTCCGTGGCGGCATCGATGTGCTCGTGAACAATGCCGGCGTCAATGCCCTGGCTCGTTTCGACGATCTGAGTCCGGCGCATATCGAGGCGCTGATTGCGACCAACCTGACGGCGCCCGTCTTACTTACCCGGGCGTTACTGCCCCACCTGATGGCGCGTCCCGGCGCGTGCATCGTGAATGTCGGATCCACACTCGGCTCGATCGGCATGGCGGGGCAAGCGGTCTATTCGACGACGAAGTTCGGCCTGCACGGATTCACGGAAGCCCTGCGCCGGGAGATGGCAGGCAGCGACCTCGCCGTCTGCTACCTCGCTCCGCGGGCGACCCGAACGGACATGAACGGGAATTCGGCGTGCCGCATGAACGAGGAACTCGGCGTCGCCATGGACGCCCCCGAGAGAGTCGCTCGCGAGGCGCTCGCGCTGCTCGCCGGCGAGCGACGCGAACGCTTCGTGGGCTGGCCGGAACGGCTGTTCGTGAAGCTGAACGCCGTGGCACCACGGCTCGTGGACCGAGCGCTGCGCAAGCAAAGACCGGTGGTGGAGACGTATCTCCGGCCCGGCGTCAATACTCAGTGAGGTGATCGATATGAAGCAAACTGTCCACTCCCGGGTGATCGCCCGGCCTCTCGTCACCGTCTGCCTCCTGGCGGCCGGTCTGCTGGCGGCCGGCGCAGGCATTGCGGCCGACCTGCAACAGGGTCTCGCCGACATCCAGCACCGCTGGGCCGAGGCGAATTACCGGCTCGAGGGCGGTGCGCAGAAAGACGCATTCGAGCAACTGGCGAAAGACGCCGAAGCCCTGGTCGCGGCTCATCCGGATCGGGCCGAACCCCTGGTCTGGCAGGGCATCGTGCTCAGCACGTATGCCGGCGTAAAGGGCCCTTTCGGTGCCATGAAGCTGGCGAAACAGTCCCGGGACGCGCTGCATGCGGCGGAGAAGCTGGACCCCTCTGTACTGCACGGCTCGGTCTACACGAGTCTCGGTGCCCTGTACTACAAGGTGCCGGGGGGATTCATCGGTTTCGGTGACAAGGACCGGGCACGGGATTATCTGGAGAAGGCACTCACCATGAATCCCGACGGCATCGATCCGAATTACTTCTACGGCGAATTCCTCTTCGAGGAGAAGGAATACGATGCAGCTCGCCGGGCCCTGCAGCACGCGCTGGAGGCAACGCCCAGGCCGGACCGGACCCTCGCGGACGAGGGTCGTCGGGCCGAGATTCGTGAACTCCTGTCGAAGGTGGAAAAGAAGGCCGGCTGAGTCTCGTCGGCTGAATCTCATCCGGGTCCGCCGGCATTCCCGTCGGCGGACCCGATCCTCCTGCCCGGGATTCCCCCGGCTCGCCTCCCGTTGCTCGATCCGGGCTCCCGCGCGGCGGCCCGCGTGACGGAGGCGGCACGTCGCGTTATCCTCGAAGCGATTGAACTTGCACGCGACCGGCGAAGGGGGAGCCGATGTCACAGCTGTCACTGCTCGACTACATGCTGTTGTTGCTCGAGACCAAGGACAGCCCGCGTCACGTCGGCGGACTGCAGATCTTCGAATTGCCCGACAAGGCGCCCGCTGACTATGTCCGGACACTGGTGGCGGACATGATCGCCACCGTGCCGGTCGAGCCGTTCAACCAGAAATTGAAAGTGCCGCTGGCCGGCCGTCCGCGCTGGGTCGAGGATTCGGATATGGATCTCGCCGACCACATCTTCCACGAGGCATTGCCGCAGCCGGGGCGCGAACAGGACCTGCTCGACCGCGTCGCTCAGCTTCATTCCCGATTGCTGGACCGCGATGCACCGCTGTGGGAAATCTACGTGATAGAGGGTCTCGAAGGCGGCCGCTTCGGCCTTTACGCGAAGATCCACCACGCCTACATGGACGGCATCAGCATGTCACGTCGTTCCATGGCCAGCCTCTCCACGACGCCCGACGAGGACGTTCCGCCCATGTGGGCGAACGACGAGGATTCGGCCGAGCACACGGCGGTGCGCCGGAGCATCACCGAGAGCCTTTTCGGCTCGGCAAAGCGTTTCGGTCGACTGGCGATGGTCGGGCCCCAACTCAATCAGCTCGCGCTGCGTCACGGCTGGCGTCTGATCACCGGGGGCGGGGATTTGCCCGTACCCTTCACCGCGCCGCGGACGGTCTTCAACAAGCCGCTCACCTCGGCCAGGGCGTTCGGCGTCTGCAGCGTCCGGCTCGATCGGGTCAAGGCATTGGCCCGCGCCCAGGAGGTGACGGTGAACGACGTCATCCTGGCGCTCTGCGACACGGCGCTGAGACGCTACATGGACGAGCAGGACGAACATCCGGAGAAGCCTCTGGTGGCACAGATGCCGATATCGGTACGCGCCGACGATGGCGGAACCGGCAATCAGGTGACGATCGCGCTACTGGAACTGGCATCCGAGACGGCGGATCCCATCGAGAGGTTGCAGGAGGTGCACGAACATGCCGGGCGGGTGAAGCACGAATACGCCGCCATGGGTGTGGAGGCTGCGGAAGCCTATACGATCATCGTGCAGACCCTCATGATGATGGGTGATCTCGCGCACCTGTCGGAGCATTTCCCGCCCCTCGGCAATATCCTGGTGTCGAACGTGATCGGCGACTCGCGTCCGCGTTACATCAAGGGCGCGAGGCTCCTCGCCAGTTATCCGATCTCCACCATCCCACCGGGCATGGCGATGAACATCACCGTCTATACCTATGCCGGCGAACTGCATTTCGGCCTCCTGACGGGACGCCGGGCCATCGCCGATCCCCAGCGTATCGCCGGCTTCGTCCCGGAAGCTTTCGCGCAGCTGGAAAAGGAAGCCGGTACGCCCGGCCGCGTCGCCAGCGCCTGAGGCCACCGCCGCACATGCCCAGTATCAGGCTCCGTCGACGACATCGTCTCGATCACGAAGCGGCCATCGACGCAGTGAACCGCATCGCGAATCAGCTGGCATCGGAGTACGGGGTGCGGATCCGCTGGCAGGACAACAACGTCCTCAGTTTCGAGCGGCCCTCGCTGAGTGGCCACATCGCCGTCCACGAGGACGATATCGAGATCGACGCCTCGGTCGGTCTCTCCCTGGTGTTCTTTCGTCAGGACATCGAGAGGGAGATCGATCGGCTGATCGAGACGGAATTCACCTGAGCGGCTTCAGGCCGGATTCGAGTCGTCTGTCCCTGTCGGCTCCGTCTGCACGACGGTGTCCTCACCGCCGCCTCTCACCGGGAACAGACGGTGCGCCTCCCTGAGACTGCGCATGATCGCGGTGTCACCCGGATCCGAGCCCGCCGGCTCGTGCGCCCGGCGTGCGACGGGGTTCAGATATTTCAGGCGGTGGTTGCCGATCGAAACGACGTCCTCGTGTCTCAGAACCGACTGACCGACGCGACGGGAATTGACGAAGGTGCCGTTGGCGCTCTTCAGGTCGGCGATCCAGGCGCGGTCCTCACGCAGGATCAGCAAGGCATGATGCCGACTGACGTAGCGGCTCGGCAGGGTGACGTCGTTGTGAAGGTCCCGGCCCAGCAGGTACCGTCCCGGCACGAGGTCCAGATCGTGCACGACCCGTCCATCCAGCGTAACGACGATTCGCGTCCCGGCCGGCGGTGGTGCGTTTACCGGGCGAGGCTCGCCCGGCGGGTTGTTGGCGGCAGCCACCGGATGCTCTGCCGGGTCGGAGCCGAGCAACGACCTCACCGCCTGCGCGTCGGCAGGCAGATCGGCCGTCCGGAGTACCCGTCGAGTCAGCTCGCCGATGCGGCCCGGTCGACCGTCACTGGCGCGCCATATGAGTGCGATCGCCTCGTCGGTGAGCAGATGAGTATGGGAGATCGCACCCGCGGCTCCCAGATGGCGGACGATATAGTCGTCGGTTTCCATCAGGTCCAGCGGACGAACGCGGCAGCGCATCGACAGACGCTCGCGCACGGGCCCCATGGCGGGTGCGCCGACAATGCGTTCCAGACGCTCGTCGCCCGCCAGGACGATGCGAGCCGCATATTCGTCACCGGCGGTGATCGCGGCCAGATTGCAGATTTCCTGCAGGACCGTGGGGTGCATGTCGCCGGCGTTCAGGAAGGCCAGCAGGGCAGGCTGGCCGTTATGGCACTGATGGAGCAGAAAAACCTGCAGCATGCGCGAGAGATCGTCCGGGCCGACGTCGGCGAGTTCGTAACCGATGCGGCTAAGCACAGTCCGCAACAGCGCGACACGGTCCATTCCGTTACCATCCACGACCACTGCGCAGATGTCCTCGCTTTCGAGCCTGGAGGAGAATTGTTCGAGTATCGTTCGACGGCCGCTGCCGGCAGGGCCGATGAGTGTCCCGAGACCCTGCGGATCACGGTAGACTTTGTCCAGCGTCGCGAGGGCCTCGTGCACGGACGGCGTCTCGATGAAAACCGCAGGTGTACCGTCCGAACCGAAAGGCTCGCGCTGGAGGCCGGGGATGCGAATACTCATATTGAGTCCATGGCGCCGTCCGTTCCTGACCGGATATTATTCTCCATTCGGGCGTTATGCTACGCCGCAAGGCGGCCGTTCAGTCTACGCCGGACGCTCCTGTTATGTAAACGCATGGCACCGGGAATGGGCAGAGTAGCGTCGTCCGGCGACTTTATGCAGAATCTACATTAATTAAGTCCCTTAACCAATTGAAATAAATGGTATTTAGTCTCACGCCAATGTCCGGCGTCATGGCAGCCGTTCGGCCCGCCGCCGTGGGAGTGCGGACCGGTGACTGATCCGGGCCAACCTTATCTGAAGGCGCACGGGCTGACACTGTTCCGCGGTGACAGGTGCCTCTTCAAGCGACTCGATCTCGAGGTGGGGCCGGGCGAAGCGCTGCACGTGGTCGGGCCCAACGGCAGCGGAAAGACGACGCTGCTGCGCACGCTCGCCGGACTCACGCTGGCCGAAGACGGCCAGGTCTACTGGAGCGGGCAGCGGATAGAGGCGATACGACAGGAATATGCGCAGGACCTCGCCTGGTGCGGCCATCGCCCCGCGCTGAAGGACGATCTCACGCTGCTGGAAAACCTGAGTCTGCATCGTCGCCTTCGTTTCGGCAGGGACGATGCGGCCGTGGCGAGCGTCATGGACCGACTGAAGGTCGGCAGGCTCGCGCACATACAGGCAGGCAGACTGTCCGCCGGACAACGGCGTCGGGCGTCGCTGGCGAATCTGCTGCTCAGCGAGGCCAGGCTCTGGCTGATGGACGAACCCCTGACGAACCTGGACGTCGCCGGAAAGGCGCTGGTGAAGGAGCTGATCTCCGAACACGTGACGGGCGGTGGCCTGTGTGTCCTCGTCGCGCACGAAGCGGTCGAGGTGGCCCACGTCGAGTTGGCGCAGCTGCCGCTCGGGAGGCCGTCGTGAGCGGCGCGGAGCGGCCGCAGCCGGCCGGGCTGTGGGACGTCTGGCTCACCGTCGTGACGCGCGAGCTGCGGCTCGCTTTCCGCCGTCCCGGTGACATGGCGACGCCCCTCATATTCTTCGCCATCGTGACCAGCCTGTTCCCGCTGGCGGTGAGCCCGGACCGGGAATTGCTGATGAAGTTCGGTCCGGGTGTGCTGTGGGTGGCGGCGCTGCTCGCCTCGATGATGTCGCTCGGCACACTTTTCCGGCAGGATCGCGAGGACGGTACCCTGGAGCAGCTGCTGCTCTCCGGTCAGCCCGTATCCGTTGTCGTCCTCGGAAAGATCGCCGCACAGTGGCTCGTAACGGGCCTGCCCCTGGTGCTGATTTCCCCGATTGCCGGCGTCGCATTCTTCATACCCGAAGAAACGCTGCCCATCCTCGCCGGCTCGCTCGTGCTGGGTACCCTGAGTCTCAGCCTGATCGGGTCCGTGGGAGCGGCGCTGACGGTCGGGCTGCGCCAGGCGAACTCGCTCCTGAGCCTTCTGGTGTTGCCGCTGGTCATGCCCGTATTGATTTTTGGTGCGCGAGCCGTGAGTCTCTCGGCTGACGGGGAGACGACCGGAGGGTCGCTGTATCTGCTGGCGGCTCTCACCATGCTGACGATGACGTTTTCACCCTTCGCCGCTTCGGCGGCGCTCAGGATCAGCGCCGACTAACGGCCGGAGACAGACAGGAGCGAAACAGGACTTATGTGGACTTGGTTTCATAAACTGGGCTCGCCGCCCCATTTCTACCGCATCGCCGGACGCCTCGCGCCCTGGCTCGGCGGTCTGGCCGCCATCGCCATCGCCGTCGGCACGTTCAAGGGCCTGGTACTGGCGCCCGCCGACTACCAGCAGGGTGACGGCTTCCGCATCATCTACGTGCATGTTCCGTCCGCCTACCTGTCATTGATGGCCTACGTGCTGATGGCCAGTGCCGCGGCGATCGGACTGATCTGGCGCATGAAGCTCGCGCACGCCGTGGCCGCGGCCTGCGCGCCGATCGGCGCCTCTTTCACGTTCCTCGCCCTGGCCACGGGGTCGATCTGGGGTCGGCCGATGTGGGGCACGTGGTGGGAGTGGGGTGATGCGCGCCTCACGTCCGAGCTGATCCTGCTGTTCCTCTACCTCGGTTACATGGCGCTGCGAGCATCGATCGACGACACGAGCCGGGCGGACCGGGCGAGCGCGGTGCTGGCGATCGTGGGCGTGATCAACGTGCCGATCATCCATTATTCCGTCGAGTG
>JARRPZ010000105.1:0-9048 GCA_037382365.1 Gammaproteobacteria bacterium | reverse complement strand
GCATTTCGGGGTGGACCAGAGCGCCCAGGTCTTCAAGATCGATGAGTTCAAGGCGTCTTTCGACGAGCTGTTCGCTTTCTTCATCGCCAACGACTACAAGCTGCACAGCGACTTCGTGTTCGTCGGCTTCTACCTCATCACGCTCTACCTGGCACTGGAGCAGGGCGGCCAGCCCCACGATACGCGCAAGATCTGTTCCGAGGTGATGCTCTAGGCGTTCTGCGTCTCTGCCGCCGGGCCGTCGCCCGATCCCGCGGACCCTCCGTCGCTGCCTTCCCTCGCGATACGCAGCGCCGGCGGCTCGCCTTCCTTCGGTTCGCCGAAGTACACGGTGGTGTGCGGGAAGGGGATCTCGATGCCGAGTTCGTCGAAGCGCTTCTTCATGCGGCGATTGAATTCCCGGCCGATAGCCCACTGGCGGATCGGCTGCGTCTTCATGCGTGCCTTGATGATCACCGCGCTGTCGGCGAACTGATCCACGCCGAGTATCTCCAGCGGCTCGAGGATGTCCTGGCCGTAGTCGGCATCCTCCTGCATCGATTCCCCGACCTCCCGCAAGACGTCGCAGACCTCGTCGGTATCCTCCCGGTAGGCGACACCGACCTCGAAGAGGGCGTAGGAGAAGTCCTTCGTGTAGTTCTTTATGGTCGTCACCTCGCTGTACGGGACCAGGTGGACATTTCCGGACAGATCGCGCAGCTGCAGAATGCGGATCCGCATCTCTTCGACGACACCGGAGTGTCCGGCCACCTCGACGACGTCCCCCACCGTCGCACCGTCCTCCAGCAGGATGATGACGCCGGTCAGCAGGTCCTTCACCAGCGTCTGGGCACCGAAGCCGATCGCCAGGCCGAGTATGCCGGCACCGGCGAGGAGCGGACCGATGTTCACGCCCAGTTCCGACAGGAGCAGCAGAGCGGCCAGCACGCCGATCGCCGCGTGCACGACACTGCGCAGCAGCGGCACCAGCGTATCCAGGCGCCGCGCCGTCCGTTCACGATCCAGGTTGCGCGTGGCGACCTGCAGGAGCCGTTCGATCACCACTTCCGTCACGTTCCACAGGACGATGGTGACGAAGAGTATGATCCCGATCGCGATCAGGGACTCGACGATCCGTGAGCCGAGATCGGTCGCGAGCAGCCGTCCTATACCCGCGCCCCAGACTTCCGCGATCAGGCCGATCGCGATCACGCCGATGACGAGTGTCAGCAGTTTCGGGATGGTCGGCGGCAGCGTCGGCGCCTCGCTTCCTTCCACGGCTTCCCGCTGGTCCTTCTCTTCGGCATCGACGGCGCCGTCCGTCGCCCGCTGCGGGTCCCCTTCCCCGGCCTCCGCCTCGTCGTCCCGGGCGGCCGCGGCGCTGGCCAGCCGCGCGTAGAGCCTGCGCAGCAGGGCGATCAGCAGCCATCGGAGGAGGAAGGCCGCCAGCAGAATGCCGATGGTGGCGATGCCGGCGATCAGTGCCCGTCGCGGATCGATGGAGCGGATCTTCTGCCACAGGTCCTGCAGGATTCCGGTTGCCAGGTTCACGATGCCGCCCTCTGGCGTCAACGCACCGGCGGTCGTCTCCTCCTGCGCCTCGAGCATGAGCTTCAGCTGACCGATGAGTTCTTCGCGGGCGTGCGGATCTTCGAGCGTGCGCACGAGCTGCTCGACCTCCTCCGTCGATGGCGCCGATTCCGCCGGCGCGGCTTCGGATACCTGGGCGTCCTGTCCCATCCCGGGGACCGGGCAGGCAAGGACGAGCAGCGTGGCGAGGAGCGTGAGTCTGTGCATGGGTACCTCCGGGTGCGCCTACCCTTAGCCACCACGGTGGCGGGCTGTCAAACCGTCATCCCGCGCATACCCGAATCCGAGCGGAGGGGGCCGTACCGCCAGACTCATCCTTGGTGGGCATAAGAGTGCTAAATGATTTCATAAGTAACATTTTTATACTCAAGAAATTGCTTTTCAGAGGACAAATACCTATCAAAGGACACAAATACCGTATTTCATTCTTTTGTGCGCTGCAGAAGAATTCATCCTGAAGTAACCCGAGTCCGGTGCCCCCGTAAGCCGCCGCATGAGTGTCGAGAGGATTATCAGCGCGATTCCGCCCGCCGGCGGGACGTCCGGACACAGGACGGGTACTTCGTCAGCGGTGCGGCGGCGACGGCGCGATCTCTGCGTCGCCTCGGCCGTCGGCAAGACTACGCAACCAGGAGAAATGGCATGAGAGCACTGACGGTCGGGAGATTCCGGCTCTTCGCGCTTCTGTCCACCTGCCTGCTCGCCCTCACGCTGGCGGGCTGCGAAGGGGACGACGGGGCGCCCGGCGCCGATGGAGTGGACGGAGCGGCCGGAGTCGACGGCTTCAGCTGCTGGGACCTGAACGAGAACGGTGTGGCCGACCCGGACGAAGACCTGAACGGCGACGGCGTCGTCGACACGCAGGACTGCAACGCCTACGCGAGCGGCGCCTACGAGTCCGTCGCGCTGCACAAGGGCTATTTCTCCGATCACCCCTACGAGGGCACTGGCGACTGCCTGAATTGCCACGGCCTGATCGGCGAAGACATGGTGAACAGTGCCCACTTCAAGTGGCAGGGAACGGCGACAAATATCACCGGTTTCGAGGGCGAGACCCTCGGCAAGAACCAGATCATCAACAACTTCTGTGTCGCGGTGCCCAGCAACGAGGGTCGGTGCACCCAGTGTCACACGGGCTACGGCTATGCCGACAATACCTATGATTTCACCGATGCCAGGAACGTGGACTGCCTGGTCTGCCATGACCAGACCGGTACCTATTCGAAGGCGCCGACCACGGCCGGGCTGCCTGTCGAGACGTTGCCGGACGGGACGCCTCTGGACCTGAACAAAGTGGCCCAGAGCGTCGGCGAGAACGGCGGCGTGCCGGCCATCGACAACTGCATCGACTGCCACGCCAATGCCGGCGGCGGCGACAACGTGAAGCATGGCGACCTCGCCATGTCGCTGGTGAACACCACCCGCGAGTACGACGTGCACATGGGTACGGACGGCGGCGACTTCGAGTGCACCGCCTGCCACACGATCAAGAAGGCCGCGGGCGGCGAGCCCATCGACCACGGGATCGGCGGCATGCCCTACCACTCGGTAGACGAGGGCAGCCTGAAGAGCTGCACCGACTGCCATGGTAACGCCGGCTCGATCCACGCCGGCACGAGCGTACAGAACGTCGTGGACAGAGAGGGCCACAGTGCGCTGGCCTGTCAGGTCTGCCACATACCGACCTTCGCGCGCGACAAGACGACCAAGGTGGAGTGGTACTGGGAGGACGCGGGCGACGTGGAGCGAGGCGTGGAGACCGATCCGGAGACCGGCGATCCCGTCTACGACCCGAAGAAGGGCTCCTTCGTCTGGCAGAACGACGTCCGACCGACGCTCAGATACTTCGACGGCAAGTGGAACAAGGTGCTGATCGGTCTGAACGACCAGTACACGTCACTGCCCGCCGTGCTCGCCGAGCCGACCGCCGATTACACGACGCCGAACGCGATGATCTATCCGTTCAAGAAGATGATCGGCAACCAGCCGGCGGACGCGAATAACAACACGATCCTCGTGCCGCACCTGTTCGGCCCGAGCGCCGGCCCGAACGCTTACTGGAAGCTCTACGACTGGAATCTCGCGCTGGCAGAAGGCGCGGCGTATGCCGGACAGACCTACACGGGCGAGTACGAGTTCGTCGACACGGTCATGTACCTGACGGTGAACCACGAGATCGCCCCGAAAGAGCAGGCCCTCGGTTACGAAGGAGCGTGTGGGGACTGTCACACGAACGGTCAGTACGACTGGACGGAGCTCGGATGGACGGACGATCCGGTCCTGGGCGGTACCCGCCCGTAGCAGAGAGTCCGATCCGGGTATCGGACAGTTGATGGCGTAGAAAACCGGGTTCCCCCGCCCGGCACTCCGGCGCCCGCGGTCGACGATCGCGGGCGCCTTTTTTCGGGCGCGGCTGGGGACGGTGGCGGGCGCCGTAACGACGGCCGGGAGCGGACCCATGCGATCGATGCGGGTATAGTCTGCGACTGGCGGGGCCGCGGATCGGGAGGGGCACGTTGACGGGCTGGAGACGACAGGGCGTGGCGCTGTTCCTGCTGCTCATCGCCCTGGCCGCGGCGGCTGGTGGCTCCGGCGGTCTGAATGCGCCCGGGCAACGGCAGAAACCTTACCTGATCCTGGTCTCTATCGACGGCCTGGGCCACGATCTGCCGGGCAGGACCGCGACGCCGGCACTGGATCGTCTGGCGACGGAGGGCCTGCGTGCCGCGGCCCTCGTGCCGGTCTATCCGACGCTCACGTTCCCGAATCACTATTCCATCGCCACGGGCCTCTATCCGGCCCAACACGGCATCGTCGCGAACTATTTCCGCGGCGTCGATGGCAGGGGCTGGTATCGCATGTCCGACCGCAGCACCGTGCAGGACGGCTCATGGTACGGCGGTGAACCGATCTGGGTGGCTGCCGAGAAGGCCGGCATGGTGAGCGCGGCCTTCTTCTTCGTCGGCACCGAGGCAGACATCCAGGGCATCTCTCCGACCTACTGGTACCCGTTCGACGCCTCCGTGCCGGGCGAAGCGCGGGTCGACCAGGTGCTGGACTGGCTGCGCATGCCGCCGGACACGCGGCCTCACCTCGTGACCCTCTACTTCGAGGACGTCGACGTGACCGCCCATGCGACGGGCCCGGGTTCGCGGCAAACGCTCGCCGCCGTGCGACGGGTAGACGGCTACCTCGGGCGCCTGCTGGATGGGATCGACCGCCTGCCGTACGGCGAACGGGTGCACCTGGTCGTCGTGTCCGATCACGGTCAGAGGGCGGTTCTCCCGGACGCGGCCACCTTCGTCGTCTCCGACCATGCGCATCTGGACGGGCTGGATATGCACGATGGCGGCAGCTACCTGCAGGTCTGGGTTCGGGACGGGGGGCAGTCACGGGCCCGGGAGTTTCGGGACCGGGTGAATGCGGTCTGGCGGCACGGCCGTGCCTGGCTACGCGACGAATCGCCATCTCACTGGCGAGTCACGGACGACCCCCGTTTCGCAGACGTCGTCCTGATGGCCGAACCCGGACATACCGTGGTGTCACGGCCGGAACAGGCAGCCAGGCTGAAGGCGGGCAAGCACGGCTGGGATCCCCTCGACCCCGCGATGCGCGGCATCCTGTTCGCCAGCGGGAAGAGCCTGCCCGCCGGTATCGAAGTCGGCCCGGTGGCGGCCGTCGACGTATATCCGCTGATGCTCGCCATCCTCGGCCTGCCGGACAGGCGCGGCGGGACGGACGTCACCCGGAGCGTGCAAGCGGTGGTGTCGGACTGGCTCGCGCCGGGGGCGGGCCCCGCCGACTGATCGCGCGGCCGGCGGACCCGATTCAGAAGCCGAGTTCGTCCTCGAGGGCGTCGGCCTCTTCTTCGAATTCCTTCTTCTCTTCCTCGGTCTTCTCCATGTCCTTGACGGCCTGCTCCATCGCCGCCGCCTGACCCGCGAACTTCTCCTGCGCGGCGTCCTTCGCCGCATTGCGCCGGGCGAGGTACTCGTCGATCTCGGGTTGCAGAGCCGCGTTGCGGCTGTAGGCGAGTTTGGCGCGGTCCCGGTCGTCGGCGATGACGTAGTAGTCTTCCGCGTGCTCGTACGCGTCGTCCCTGGCCAGTATCGGGACGCTCTCGTCGTCCCCGATGGCCATCATCTCCTCGGCGCGATCCGCGGCGCGTTCCACGACCGGCACGGCGCTCCCGCCCCGCAAACCGTAGTCACCGTTCACCCGGGTGACTTCGCTGATGGCCTGCAGCCATTGCCTGGCCTCCTCCAGCAGCCGTTCCGAATCGTCCGCCCGCGAAAGCAGGAGCTGGATCTCCGGCGTCGGCTGTTCTTCGCGGAATCCGGTGACCGCTTCGGACACGCCGGCGAAACCGGAACTCATCGACAGGACCTGCTGCTCCATCTCTGTCGGCGGCGCGTCGTGGAGCGTCTGTTCTTCCGCCAGAAGCCGATCGGCTTCGCTGCGGATGCGGGCGAGCACCGCCGGCACCACGTCATCCTCGAAGCGCTGCTGGAGTTGTCGTTCCATGGGGATCGGTTCGTACCGGTCCCACAACGGCTCATGGCCGATCTCGACGCCGGAACCCGCCCGGCCCACGCCGTAGACGATCTCGCCCTGGTCGTTGACAGACGTGCTGCCCAGTATGCCGGTGATGATCTGCCGATCCGCCGGCGCCTCGCGGAGAAGGCGCAGTATCGCGTCCGGGTCCGGTGCCGCCATATACCATCCGAGCGCACCGTGGTTATCCCATTGCCAGGGCTTGCGATCGTTCCGCTGCGGTCGCTCGTAGACGAGACCCTCCGACTCGGCCTGGCGGCCCTGGGCGATCCGGATGCGCCGGCGCAGGTCGTAGATCCGACCGTAGAGCTCGTCGCCGAGAGCCCGCGACGAGATGTTCGCCAGGCCCCTGCCGTGGAATTCCGTCGGAGCACCGGCGGCCGCTTCCACCCCCTTCCAGGCGGCTTCCATATCACCCCTTGCGAATGCCGCCTCGGCCTCGTCCAGTTGCCCGGCGGCGTAGGCACGGGTCTGTGCAGAGACGATGTCCCCGGCGTCCTGTGCGATGGCAGCTCCCGCCGCCAGCGACAGCGCTGCCGCGGCCAGTGCCGGCAGCAGCAGGCGCCGTGGGTAAGACAGTCCGGTCGTCATGACTTCCCCCTCCATTCGGGCGGTCGTGCCTCCCTCCGGGGCAGTCCGCACCGCTCTTATTCATGTCCGATCGATACTAAGAGGGTGCGTTTGCAGATGCAAAGAGCGGCCCGGCGGCGATTTGACGGACGTTGGACGGCGACGTTAAGTTGACGTTTCAGGAAGAAAGCTTCCGCGGGGGAAGGAAAAATGAAAAATATAACGACGACTCTCGCCGCTTCCGCTGCCGTTCTTCTGGCAGCCGGCTCCGCCTACGGGTTCGGCGGGATGATCGCAGTCGGCATGAACGAGGCGGCGCAGGTGGGACCGGTCGAGACGCCGTTCCGCGCCGAAGCGCGGCTCGAGACCGAAGACCAGAACATCGATACCGTCATCTATTACAAGGACGGGCACATCCGCGACGAGATCCGGATAGGCGGCAACGACTTGGTCGTTCTGCAGGACATCGCGAAGAAGAAGACCTACATGCTGATGCCCCAGGGCATGTACATGGAGATGGAGATGGGCCAGCCGAGTGACCAGATGAAAGAGTACCGGCTGGTCGAGCGCGAGGTCGTCGGCAAGGAGGAGGTCAACGGTTTCGACACGACCAAGTACAAGGTGGTCTACGAGGGACCGAGAGGGAAATACGGCGGGTTCACCTGGTTCACCGACGACAATATCGCGGTGAAGAGTTTCGCTGTGTCGGAGACGGACGGTGAGCGCAGCCGTTTCCGCTACGAGGTGAAAAAGCTCGAGCGCGGCGATCAGCCGGACTCGCTGTTCGTGATCCCGTCGAACTACCGGCAGCTCAGCATGGGAGGCGGTCTTGGCTCGATGATGCAGGGCATGCCCGGCATGGGCGGGCAGAGCGACGACGAACAGCCAAACCTGGCCGAAGAGCTCGGCGAATCCGCGAAGCAAGGTGCTGAGGAAGCCGCCAAGGAAGAGACGGAGGCAACCGCCAAGGAGAAGGTGACGAAGGGGCTGCGCAAGCTGTTCGGCCGCGACTGAGACGGCGGTACGCTGCTTGGATACACCCTCAGACCGCGAGGCCTGGTCGTACGGTACCTGCGGCCGGGCCTTTTTGCGTGCGCCGGTCGCCGGGCCGGGATGAGGGTGCACGGATCATCGGTCCGGGGGGCGCTCGTTATCGGGGGAGAATGCGATGCATGACCGTTTGCTTTCGCTGCGTGCCCGCGGCGGCCCGCTCGCCGTCCTCAGCGAGCAGGAGATTGCCGATCTCTCGACCGGTGCCGAAGAGGTCCGTCGCGAAGCGGGCGAAGTGTTACTGCGGGAGGGGGAACAGGGTGACGAAGCCTGCCTGGTGCTGGAGGGGCGTCTGGCGGCCACCCGGAAGGAGGCGGATGGCAGTATCAGCGTCCTGAACGAGATCGGGCCCGGCGAGTTCGTCGGCGAGATCGAGCTGGTGGTCGGCGGCACCCGGATGGCCGATGTCCGGGTGCTGGAGGACGCGTCGCTCGCCGTGCTGTCCCGGACGCGATTCGAGGCGCTCCTGCAGCGTAGCCCCGAGACCTGGCAGCGCGTCACCCGCCTCGTCGAGGGCCGGCTGCGCCGGATGCAGATGTCCGGACACCTGCACCGGCTGTTCGGTCCCTTCGATCCATCGGAAGGGGATATCCCCGATGCCCTGGCCGACGCCATCGAGTTCATGACGCTGCCGAGTGGTGATGACCTCTTCCTGCAGGGGGATCGGGCCGACGATGCCTGTATCGTCATGAGCGGGCTGCTCCGGGTGGCTGTCGATCAGGCGGACGGCAGCGAGCAGGTGATCAATACCGTGCGCAGTGGCGAGATCGTGGGCGAGATGGCCCTGTTGTCGGGCGAGCCGCGTTCGGCGACGGTGTATGCGGTCCGTGACAGCATCCTCGCCCGGATCCCCAGGCAGGAGTTCGACCGGCTGATCGATATCTACCCGGGCGCGATGAAGAGCCTGACCCGTATCATCATCGCGCGGCTGGAACGCCAGAGTTCAGTGGCGGCACAGCGCGAGAATCTGCATACCAATATCGCTCTGGTCGCCGCCGACCCGTCGGTCCGTCTGGACGAAGTGGCGGCCCGGCTCGCGGCCACAATGGAGACATTCGGGGCGACGATACTGCTGGACGCAGATCGGGTGGACCAGGAACTGAACCAGCCCGGCATCTGCCGTGTCGCCGACTCCCACTCTGCCTATCCGCGACTGGCGGAGTGGCTGCACGAACTCACGGAACGGCACCGGTACGTCCTGTACCGGGCGGAGGCTGACTGGTCGGCGTGGACGGAGCGCTGCGTGCGGCAGGCGGACCACGTGGTCATCGTGGCGGACGGCGCCGCGGATCCGGCGCCCGGTGC
>JARRPZ010000104.1:0-9049 GCA_037382365.1 Gammaproteobacteria bacterium | reverse complement strand
AGAAACCGAATGGTCGGGGCGAGAGGATTCGAACCTCCGACCCCCACAACCCCATTGTGGTGCGCTACCAGGCTGCGCTACGCCCCGACGTCCGGCGGCTGAATCATACTCCCGCGAGCCGCCAATGCAACCCCGGCATCAGCGCCGGAGTATCTTCAAGATCTCTTCAAGTTCCAAGCGCATCTGCTTGATAATCTGCTGACTTTGGCTCACGTCCGACTTGGCTTCTTCGCCGGTCAGTCGCTGGCGCGCACCGCCGATAGTGAACCCCTCGTCGTATAGCAGACCTCGAATCTGACGGATCAGCAGGACATCCTGGCGCTGGTAATAGCGGCGATTTCCACGGCGCTTCACAGGTTTTAACTGCGGGAATTCCTGTTCCCAGTAACGCAGAACGTGAGGCTTCACCGCACAGAGGTCGCTCACCTCCCCTATGGTGAAATATCGCTTGCCTGGTATCGGTGGTAGTTCGTCGTTATTTCCCGGTTCCAGCATAGGCTTCCACTCGGGCTTTTAGTTTTTGTCCGGGCCGGAAAGTCACCACACGTCGTGCGGAGATCGGTATCTCTTCCCCCGTCTTCGGGTTGCGGCCTGGCCGCTCGCTCTTGTCCCGAAGGTCGAAGTTACCGAAGCCCGAGAGTTTTATTTGTTCGCCGGCAGCCAGTGCAGACCGGAGATCTTCGAAGAAAAGATCGACCAGTTCGCGTGCCTCTCTCTTGTTGAGGCCCAGCTCGTTGAAGAGCGACTCCGCCATTGCTGCCTTCGTCAGTGCCATCAGTCTCTCAGTCTCGCTCCGAATCTACTTTTTAGTATCTGCACTGCCGAACGCACGACGGCATCCGTTTCGTCATCAGTAAGAGTGCGGGAAGATTCCTGCAAAATCAAGCCTAAAGCTACGCTTTTTAGCCCCGCTTCTATCCCTTTGCCGCGGTACACGTCGAAGACCCGCACGGCTTTCACCATTTCACCCGGCAGCGAGGCCAGTGCTTGCGTCATCGTCCCCACCGGCACCTCCTGTGCCACCAGCACCGCGATGTCGCGACGCACCGAAGGAAATCGAGATATCGGCGAAGAAGCAGGCACTTTTCCGGCGAATGCCCCTTCGAAATCGACCTCGAACAAGACCACCGTGTCGGGCACATCCAATTTGCCTGCCAGCACGGGATGCACACGGCCGAGATGGCCGAGCGTCTTGTCGCCACGCATGACCTGCCCACACTGGCCCGGGTGCATCGCCGGATGGCTTCCTGGCTGGACGTGGATGTCCCCGGCGTTGCCGCCCAATGCAAGCGCTGCCTGCAAATCCGACTTTATGTCAAAGAAATCCGCGCTACGTACCGCCTCGGCCCATTGCTCCGGAAGCACCGGTCCTGCAGCCACGGCGGAAAGCCGCAGTATCTCTTCGACACGGGATTCGGGTCCCGCAAAGCAAACGCCGATCTCGAACAATCGCACCCGCTCGCGCTGACGGCTGAGATTCCTGGCAAGCGCCTCCAGCAACCCCGGCAGCAGGGATGCACGCATCACCGAAAGCTCATGGGAGATCGGGTTCGAAAGAGCGATCTCACCCTCCTGTCCCAGCACGTCCCGCTGGCGACCCGGATCGACGAAGCTGTAGGTGATCGCCTCGTGGTAGCCTCGATCCACCATCAGCGAGCGAACACGCTCCCGATCGACCCGCGTCTCCGTGACGGCGGGGAGCGCCACGGCTCCGCGGGCGCGGATTTCCGGGATCTCGTCGTAACCGTAGACCCGCGCTATCTCTTCGATCAGGTCTTCCTCGATAGCGAGATCGAAGCGGAACGACGGCGGCGTCACCCGCCAGCCATCGTCGGCGACCGCCACCGTCATACCGAGGCGCTCGAGTATGCCCTTCACGTCTTCGTCCGGTACGGAGACACCGAGCACCCTGGCAAGTCGGGACCGTCTCAGGTTAACGGGCGTCCGTTGCGGCAGGTCCGACTCTTCGACCCGCTCCGTCAGCGGACCCGGCGAACCACCCGCTATCGTCGTGAGGAGCCGGGTCGCATATTCGATAGCACGTCGCTGACCTTCCGGATCGACGCCGCGCTCGAAGCGCATGGAAGCGTCCGTGTGCAGACCGAACCGCCGGGCACGCCCGGCGATGGCTGCCGGCGTGAAGAATGCCCCCTCGAGCAGAACGTCCGCCGTGTTGTCGGTCACCGCGGTGGAAGCGCCACCCATGATACCGGCGAGTCCGATCGGACCGCTGTCATCCGCGATGACGAGCACCTCGTCGTCGACCTGGGCGATGCGGCCATCGAGCAGCTCGAACGACTCGCCGCTCCGGCCATTCCGCACCTGCAGCGCGCCGCTCAGGAGGGAGAGGTCGTAGCCGTGCAGCGGCTGTCCGTACTCGAGCAGCACGTAGTTTGTTACGTCGACGACCGGGTGTATTGATCGCAGGCCGCAGCGTCTGAGACGTTCCTGCATCCAGAGGGGCGTTCGCGCATGCGCATCGATGCCCTTCACCACGCGTCCGATGAAACGCGGGCACCGATCCGGCGCCGAGACTTCTATCGGGTACACGTCGTCCGTCGCGTCCGCCACCGGCTCGCGGCTGCTGTCTGCCAGCGGAGCGCCGGTGAACGTCGCTACTTCACGCGCTACGCCGAGGACACTGAAACAGTCTCCCCGGTTAGGCGTCAGGTCGATGTCGATGACGGTATCCGGCAGGTCGAGCAGCTCGGCCAGCGATGTGCCCGGCGTCGCATCACCGGGCAGCTCCATGATCCCGTCCGCCTCCTCGCCGAGGCCGAGTTCCGCGACCGAGCAGAGCATGCCCTCGGAAGCAACACCGCGCAGCTTCGCCTTCCGCAGCTTGACACCGTTGGGCAAGACCGTACCGGGGACCGCCAGCGCCGAACGCATGCCGCTCCGCACGTTCGGTGCACCACAGACCACCTGCCTCTCCTCGCCGCCCGCCGCAACGCGGCAGACGGTCAGTCGATCCGCGTCCGGATGCCGGGAGACCTCGAGTACTTCACCGACGATCACGCCATCCAGTGCCGCTCCGACCGGTTCGGCAGAGTCGACTTCCAGGCCGGCGAGGGTCAGCCGTTCGACCAGCGCCTCGGTCGGGACGTCCGGATCCACCCAGCGCCGCAGCCATTTCTCGCTGATCTTCATCGCCCGCCGAATTGCTCGAGGAAAGCCAGATCGTTATCGAAGAATGTCCTCAGGTCACGAACCCCGTACCGCAGCATCGCGAGTCGCTCGACACCCATGCCGAACGCATAACCCGTGTATCGCTCGGGATCCACACCCACGTTGCGGAGCACGTTCGGGTGCACCATGCCGCAGCCGAGAATTTCGAGCCACTGGCCCTGGTCGGACAGCACATCCACTTCTGCCGAGGGCTCCGTGAACGGGAAATAGGATGGCCGGAAACGGAGCGTCGCGCGCTGCTCGAAAAACTGTTCGACGAACTCGTGCAGGACGGCTTTCAGATTCGCGAAGCTCACATCCCGGTCGATGACCAGACCCTCCACCTGATGGAACATCGGTGTGTGCGTCTGATCGGAGTCGCAGCGATACACCCGTCCCGGTGAGATCATCCGTATCGGCACGCCATCCTTCTTCATCGCCCGGATCTGCACCGGTGACGTGTGAGTCCTCAGCAGATGTCCGCCGGGGAAGTAGAAGGTGTCGTGCATCGCCCGCGCGGGATGATTCTCAGGGATATTGAGGGCGGTGAAATTATGAAAATCGTCCTCGATCTCCGGTCCTTCCCGGACCTCGAAGCCGGCGTTTCGGAAGATCGTCTCGATACGCTCGAGCACGCGGATGACCGGATGACGCCCACCCTGGGACTGGCCCCGGCCGGCCAGCGTCACATCCAGCGACTCGGAAGCGAGCTCGTTCTCCAGAGCTACGGCCTGCAGATCTTCGCGACGACGGTTGATGGCGTCCGCCACTACCCGCTTTGCGGCGTTGATCCGCTGCCCCGCCGCCGGCCTCTCCTCGGCCGGCAGCTGCCCCAGGGTTTTCAGTAACCCGGTGAGTTCGCCCTTCTTGCCGAGCAGCCTGACACGGACCCGGTCGAGCGACTCGAGATCGGCCGCACCCGCGATATCCTCGCGCGCGCGCGACTCAATCTCTTCCAGATCAAGCATGCTTCCCGGATTCCTGCGGAGGGCCCGGAGCCCCGGTCACCCGATCAGGCGGCCAGGCCGATCTTGGCTTGCTCGGCGATCGCGGTGAAGCCCTCCGGGTCATGTACTGCGATATCAGCCAGGACCTTGCGATCGATCTCGATCTCCGCCTTTTTCAATCCGTTCATGAGCCGGCTGTAGGACAGGCCGTTGGCACGCGCGGCGGCATTGATGCGTGTGATCCAGAGTGCCCGGAATTCGCGCTTCCGATTGCGTCGATCACGGTAAGCGTACTGACCCGCCTTGATGACGGCCTGCTTCGCCACACGAAACGTCTTGCGGCGGGCACCGTAATAGCCCTTCGCCTTGCTCAGGACCTTCTTGTGACGGTTGCGGGCAACGACTCCTCTCTTGACTCTCGCCATGGTACTGCCCTCCTCAACTATACGGCAGCATGCGACGCACGGCCGGAACGTCGGCGTCGGCAACCTGCAGGGTGTGACGAAGGTGGCGCTTACGTTTCGTGCTCTTCTTCGTCAGGATATGATTGAGGTGGGACTGGCCACGCTTGTAGCCACCCTTGCCCGTTCGGCGGAAACGCTTTGCCGCGCCCCGATTCGTCTTCATTTTAGACATCTTCGTCTCCATGTTATCTGGCCCGGTACCGTCTTTCGGTGCGGGCGGGCTTCGGCGGCCTTCCGGCTGCCTCGCCGCTTGTCTTCGATCACTTCTTCTTCGGTGCAAGCACCATGACCATCTGCCGCCCTTCCATCTGCGGCATCTGCTCGACGCTACCGATCTCCTCGAGATCGTCGCGCACTCTGGCGAGAAGTTTCGCGCCGAGGTCCTGGTGAGCCATCTCCCGGCCCCTGAATCTCAGCGTCACCTTCGTCTTGTCACCGTTGGTCAGGAACCGGATGAGATTCCTGAGCTTCACCTGGTAGTCGCCCTCGTCCGTGTTCGGGCGGAACTTCACTTCCTTGACATGGACCTGCTTCTGTTTGCGCTTGGCCGTCTGCGCCTTCTTGTTCTGCTCGAAGACGTACTTGCCGTAGTCCATGATCCGGCAGACCGGTGGTTCCGCATTCGGCGAAACCTCCACGAGGTCCATGCCGGCGCCGGACGCTACCTCGAGCGCTTCGGAAATTGGCAATACGCCGATCTGGTCCCCGTCGTCTCCGATGACTCTTACCGTCGACGCATCGATCTCGTCGTTACGTCGGACGCGCTTGCTTGCAGCGATACGATGATCCTCCAAATGAACAACGGCCGCGGCCCGCCTCCCGGTGGACCGACCTTGTCCGGCCGGCCCGTTGAGCGCGTGCCCACGGCCCGTGTACAACACGGACACGGACGTTCTCGCCATCGCCCGTATACCGTCCGCAGAATTCGAAATTTTATCTCCCGCTCGACACGGAAACAAGTCCGAACTCACTGATTTTGCTCGCGGGAGCGGCCCAACCGCTGCGCCGCTACCCTGCTCGATCGCGGGACTGGTGGGCGATGGTGGGATCGAACCACCGACCTCCACGATGTCAACGTGGCGCTCTACCCCTGAGCTAATCGCCCGCACCTCCCGCGAAGGGGGCGCAAAGATACCGGATTGTTGGCGATGCAGGCAAGCAACTCAGCCGGTCGCGACGTCGTCCAGGCCGAGGCCCGCCCTGCGGATGCGATCCAGTTCGTCCCGGACCTTCGCCGCCTCCTCGAACTCCAGGTCCCTCGCATGCCGGTACATCTTCTGCTCCAGGCGGTTCGCACGGCGCAACAACTCGTCCTGACTCATCCCCTCCCACTCCGGGTGCTCTTCGGCGACCTTGCGCCGTGTGCGACCCCGGCCCGGTCCGGAGCGGGCGCCCTCCATGATGTCCGCCACCTGCTTGCGGATCGTCTGCGGGGAGATGCCGTGCTCGGCATTGAACGCCTGCTGCCGGGACCGCCGCCGCTCCGTCTCGTCCAGGGCGCGCTGCATCGAGCCCGTGATGCGGTCCGCATACAGGATCGCCTTGCCGTTCAGGTTGCGCGCCGCCCGGCCGATGGTCTGGATCAGCGAGCCTTCGGAGCGCAGGAAACCCTCTTTATCCGCATCGAGGATGGCAACCAGGGACACCTCGGGCATGTCGAGCCCCTCGCGCAGGAGGTTGATACCGACCAGGACGTCGAATTCTCCCAGTCTGAGATCCCGGATGATCTCGGTTCGCTCCACCGTTTCGATATCCGAGTGCAGGTAGCGGACCCGGACCGAGTGCTCGGCCAGGTACTCCGTCAGATCTTCCGCCATGCGCTTCGTCAGCGTCGTGATGAGCACCCGCTCTTCCCGATCCACGCGCTCCCGGATTTCCGAGAGAACGTCGTCCACCTGCTGGCGGACCGGGCGGACCTCGACTCCGGGGTCGACGAGCCCGGTGGGGCGGACGACCTGCTCGACCACGGCATCGGAATGCTCGTGCTCGTAGCGTCCGGGTGTGGCCGAGACGTAGATCGTCTGGGGTGCCAGCGCCTCGAATTCGTCGAAGCGCAACGGCCGATTGTCCAGCGCCGAAGGCAGCCGGAAGCCGTACTCCACCAGGGTCTCCTTGCGGGAGCGGTCTCCGCGATACATGCCGCCGAGCTGGGGCACGGTCACGTGGCTCTCATCCACGACGAGCAGAGCATTCGGGGGCAGGTAGTCGAACAGGCAGGGGGGTGGCTCACCGGGGGCACGGCCCGACAGGTAGCGCGAATAATTCTCGATACCCTGGCAATAGCCGAGCTCGGCGATCATCTCGAGGTCGAAGCGGGTCCGCTGCTCGAGCCGCTGCGCCTCGAGGAGCTTGCCGTTGTCGCGCAGGACAGCCAGCCGCTCCTTCAGCTCCACCTTGATGTCGTCTATCGCCGCCAGCAGCCGTTCGCGGGGCGTGACGTAATGAGTCTTCGGATACACCGTGAGCCGCGGCACGCGTGCGGCGACTTCCCCGGTCAAAGGGTCGAACCAGGCGAGTGATTCGATCTCGTCATCGAAAAGCTCGATCCGCACCGCCTCGCGCTCGGACTCCGCCGGGAACACGTCGATCAGATCGCCCCGCACCCGATACGTGCCCTGGGAGAGTTCCAGGTCGTTCCGCTTGTACTGCATCTCCGCCAGGCGTCGGAGGATCGTGCGCTGATCGATACGATCTCCGCGGACGAGGTGCAACACCATGCTGAAATAGGCTTCCGGATCACCGAGCCCGTAGATGGCCGACACCGTCGCCACGATGATCGCATCCGGCCGTTCGATGAGCGCTTTGGTCGCCGAGAGGCGCATCTGTTCGATATGGTCGTTGATGGAGGCGTCCTTCTCGATATAGGTATCGGACGCCGGGACGTAAGCCTCGGGCTGGTAATAGTCGTAATACGAGACGAAATACTCGACCGCGTTGTTCGGGAAGAACTCGCGGAACTCGCCGTAGAGCTGAGCGGCCAGCGTCTTGTTCGGCGCCAGAACGATGGTCGGACGCTGCACGCTCTGCACGACGTTCGCGATCGTGAACGTCTTCCCGGATCCGGTCACGCCGAGCAGGATCTGCCGCGCAAGCCCGTCGCGGATCCCTTCCACGAGGGAGGCGATCGCCTCCGGCTGGTCGCCGGCCGGTTGATATTCGGATTCGAGTTCGAAGCGACGTTCAGACATTTCGGGGCGGTCCATCGGCCGCGGTTTCCATTGGGACCGCTTGCCTGTTCCAGTACCATGCGGCGGAGATTCGCAGACGAGAAGCGGCGAATGAGTCTAACAGTTTCCAACCGGATGAGCCGCGTGAGGCCCTCCCCCACGATGGCGGTAACCGCGCTCGCGGCGGAGCTGCGCGCCGCAGGTCGGGATGTCATCGGTCTCGCCGCCGGTGAACCCGATTTCGACACACCGGAACACATACGAGAGGCCGCGATCCGCGCGATCCGCGAAGGTCGGACGCGCTACACGGCGGTAGACGGGATCCCGGAATTGCGAGCAGCCGTTGCGGACAAATTCCGTCGCGACAACACGCTGGATTATCCCCCTGGCCATGTCATCGTCTCGAGCGGCGCCAAGCAGATCTGCTACAACGTCTGCCAGGCGGTGCTGGATCCGGGCGACGAGGCCATCATCCCCGCGCCCTACTGGGTGTCCTATCCGGATATGGTCCGCCTGGCCGGCGCCGAGCCGGTGATCGTGCAGACGGGGCTGTGCGACGGCTTCCTGCTCTCGCCGGAGCAGCTCGAGAGTGCGATCACGCCGCGTACCCGGCTGCTATTCCTGAACAGCCCCGGCAATCCCAGCGGCGCCGCCTACACCGCCGCTCAACTCGCCGCTCTCGGAGAGGTACTTGCCGAACATCCGGACGTCGTGGTTGCCACGGACGAGATCTACGAACATATCTGGTGGGCTCCGGAGGCGTTCACTTCATTCGCCGCGGCCTGCCCGGCCCTTTTCGACCGCACGGTGACGATCAACGGCGTCTCCAAAGCCTATGCCATGACCGGATGGCGGATCGGTTATGCCGCCGGCCCCGCGGTCCTGATCGACGCGATGAAGAAGCTACAGAGCCAGAGCACCTCGAATGCCTGCACGATCTCCCAGCACGCTGCACTGGCCGCCCTCACCGGCGACCAGACCTGCATCGCGACCATGGTGCGGGCGTTCCGGGAACGGCACGATTTCGTGGTCCGGGCATTGGACGCGATGGAGGGCATTCGCTGCCGCCCGGGTGAGGGTGCGTTCTACGCTTTTGCGGATGCCCGCGATACGATCCGGCGTCTCGGTCTCGCCGACGACACCGAACTGTGTCAGCTGTTACTGAACGAAGCCGGCGTGGCCGTGGTGCCGGGCTCCGCTTTCGGCACTCCGGACCACTTTCGCCTGTCCTTCGCCTGTGGGATGGAGACTCTGCGAGAGGCCCTGTCGCGAATCTCCCGCGCGATCGGCTGACGGTCGGCCA
>JARRPZ010000103.1:0-14346 GCA_037382365.1 Gammaproteobacteria bacterium | reverse complement strand
AACGTCGAATTGCGGCGGGTGGATTTCGTCGGCCCCCAGGTCGGTCGCGAGCTGACGGAGAAGGGCGGGCTGGCCATGATCTTCACCCTGATCATGATCTTCGCCTACGTGATGTTCCGTTTCCAGTGGCGCTTCGCGGCAGGCGCCGTGGCGGCCCTGGTGCACGACGTGATCATTACCCTCGGATTCTTCTCGCTGTTCCAGTTGCCGTTCGACCTGTCGGTGCTGGCGGCGATACTGGCGGTCATCGGCTATTCGCTGAACGATACCGTCGTGGTCTTCGACCGTATCCGCGAGAATTTTCTGAAGCTGCGTGGCGTCGAGCCGATCGAGGTCATGAACATCTCGTTCAACCAGATGCTGGGCCGGACCATCATCACCGGTCTCACCACGCTGCTGGTGCTGTTCGCCCTGCTCTTTCTGGGCGGAGAGGCGATCGGCCCGTTCTCCATCGCGCTGATCGTCGGCATCATCGTCGGCACCTACTCGTCCATCTACACGGCGAGCACGACCGCGCTGGAGCTTGGCGTCAGTGCTCAGGATCTGCTGCCGCCGGAGAAAGTCCCGGACGCGGTCGACGAGCTGCCCTGAGGCCGGCAGCGGTGAAACCCCGCCGCGGCTACTATTCGCCGCCGAGGATCGGGCCGAGGTGCGGGGCGACCAGCCGGGCCAGCCCGGCATAGATACGCGGACTGCCCGCCAGCACGTGTCCGGATCGCATGAAATCCTCCCCGCCGTCCAGTCCGCTCACGATGCCGCCGGCTTCCCGGATCATCAACGCGCCGGCCGCCAGGTCCCATGGCTTCAGTCCGGTTTCCCAGAATCCGTCCAGGCGGCCGGCGGCGACGTAAGCCAGATCCAGTGCGGCCGCGCCGGGCCGGCGCACGCCCGAGGTATTGCGGATCACGTCGGCGAGCAACGCCAGGTACGGCTCGAGACCACCGGCTTGCTGCCGGTACGGGAATCCGGTGCCGATCAGCGCGTCTGCCAGGTGCCTGCGGTCGGCCACCCGAATGCGGCGACCATCGAGCTGGGCTCCCTCACCGCGGGAGGCGGTGAACATCTCCTGACGCAGGGGGTCGTAGATGACGCCGTGCTCCAGGCGACCACGGACCTGAACGCCGACCGAGACACAGAAGACCGGGAAGGCATGCAGGAAATTCGTGGTGCCGTCTCCGGATGATTCTGCAGGATCGTGTCGACGATGACCGCTTCGGCCTGCCGGTCCGCTTCGCTCACGAAATCGTTGCGGCCCTTGGTCTCGACCTTGATGCGGTCGAGCTGGTTCAGCTGCCGCAACAGCATGTCGCCGCCGCGTCTGGCCGCCCGCGCGGCGATGTTTGCGAGTGGATGCATGCGCAGATCGTACCGGATGACGGGTGAGTGAATGCGGGCGGTAGAATAGCAGACCCGTCAGGAGACAGAGGGCAGATGAGCATACGCATCGTACTGGTGGGCACCACCCACCCGGGTAACATCGGCGCCACCGCCCGGGCGATGAAGAACATGGGACTCGCGGATCTCGTGCTGGTTGCGCCACGGAGCTTCCCGCACGAGGAGGCCACGGCGCGGGCCTCCGGCGCAGAGGACGTGCTGCAGCGAGCGCGGGTGGTAGCGAGCCTGGAAGAGGCCGTGGCCGACTGCATCTGGGTGGCCGGCGCCAGCGCACGCCAGCGCAGCCTCTCCTGGCCGGAACTCAGTGCGCGGGAGGCCGCGGAGAAGGCCGTCGCGCTCTCCGGCAGCGGTGCCGTCGCGCTGGTATTCGGACCGGAGAAGTCGGGCCTGAGTAACGAGGATCTCGCCCGCTGTCAGGCCCTCGTCTACATCCCCACGTCGCCGGACTTCAGCTCCCTGAATCTCGCGATGGCCGTCCAGGTGGTGACCTACGAAGTGCTGGTGCAGCACGCCGCGACGCGCCAGCCGCCCGTCCGCGATGTGCGGCCGGCGACCAGCGGCGAGATGGAGAACTTCTATCGCCATCTCGAGGAACTGCTGCTCGCCGCCGGATTCCTGGATCCGGACAATCCGCGGCATCTCATGAAGCGCCTGCGCCGGCTGTTCGCCCGGGCGGAGCCGGACATGAACGAGGTCAATATCCTGCGCGGCATACTCGCGTCTTTGGAACCGGTGCGGAGGGACCGGGATGCCGGCTGAAGTCGACACGATCTATCTCGATTACGCGGCGACGACGCCGGTGGACGATGCCGTCGTCGCGGCGATGATGCGCTGTCTCGGCCGCGACGGCATCTACGGCAATCCGGCATCGCTCATGCACGAGCCGGGCCGCCGAGCCGCCGCGGCCGTCGTGGCCGCGCGTGAACAGGTCGCCTCGCTCGTCGGCGCCGCACCCCGGGAGATCGTGTTCACGTCCGGTGCCACCGAAGCCGACAATCTCGCCATCCTCGGTGCGGCCCGCTATTTTCGCGATCGCGGACGCCACCTCGTGACCAGCCGTATCGAACACAAAGCCGTCCTGGACGCCGTCGCTCGCCTGGAGCGGGAGGGTTACGAGGTGACGCGCGTCGAGCCCGACCCGGCGGGCCGTATCGACCCGGCGGCGGTATCGGCGGCGCTCCGTGACGACACGCTGCTGGTCTCGATCATGTGGGTCAACAACGAGATCGGCGTCGTAAACGACATCGAGGCGATCGGCAGGGCGTGCCGGGAGCGCGGCGTCCTGTTCCACGTGGATGCAGCGCAGGCCGTCGGCAAACTCCCGATGGATCTCGCGCGGCTGCCGGTGGATCTGCTGGCGCTCACGGCGCACAAATTCTATGGACCGAAGGGGGTGGGCGCCCTGTACATAGCGGATCGCCCCGGTGTCCAGGTCGAGCCGCTGCTGGCCGGGGGAGGGCAGGAGCGCGGATTGCGCCCCGGCACGTTGCCGGTGCACCAGATCGTCGGCCTCGGTGAGGCCGCCGCGATTGCCGGTGCGGCGCTGAGCGCCGAGCGGGAGCGTCTCGCGGCGCTGCGGGCGCGCCTGGAGGCCGGTCTGCAGGGCGTGCCGGGGGTCCTGATAAACGGCGCCGGGGCGCCCCGCATCCCGGGCATCGTCAGCGTGACCGTGTCCGGGGTCGAAGGCGAGAGCCTGTTCGCGGCTCTCTCGCCGCTCGCCGTCGCCTCCGGCTCGGCCTGTAATACGACCTCCGGCGAGCCTTCCTATGTGCTGCGGGCGCTGGGGCGGGACGATCGACTGGCCGCGTCCTCGGTGCGATTCAGTCTCGGGCGGTACACGACGGCCGAAGAAGTGGAGCGGGCCGTGGAGATCTTCGGCGATGCGGTCGGCCATCTGCGGCGCATCGCGGCGCCCCTGGACGGGCGGGTCGCTTGAATTACGGCCCCGAAGTCCTCACCCTGTTTCGTGAGGCACGGCATTCGGGAACCGTACCGGGCGGCGCCTGCGGTTACGCCAGGGGCCGTAGCGGTGTCGTCGAGGTCGTATTCAGTGCGACGATGGCGGACGGTAGAATAAGTGCGATGCGCTACGGCGCGCTGGGTTGCCCCTGGGTCATCGCGGCCTGCGAATGGGCGTGCCGGGAGGCCGAACATCGGCCGTTGCGCCGGCTCGCAGAGTTCGATGCCGCGTCGCTGACGGGTGTCCTCTCGGCGCCTGCGGAGAAAACGGGCAGTCTGCTGGTCGTAGAAGATGCGATCGCCGCGCTGCGGGCGAATCTGGAGCGGGCGGAGGACTGAACGGACATTTCAGGTGAGCGATTCGATATGGCTATATCACTGACACAATCGGCGGCAAACCGGGTGCTGAACCACATCGGCGCGCGGGGCAAGGGCATGGGGCTGCGTCTCGGCGTGAAGAAGACCGGGTGCTCCGGATTCGCCTATGTCATCGATTATGCGGACGAAGTCGCGGATAACGACCATGTCTTCGAGGATCATGGGGTGACCATCGTCGTCGATGCCGAGAGTCTGTCCTACATCGACGGCACGGAAGTCGACTTCGTCAAGCAGGGACTGAACGAAGCATTCAAGTTCCGCAACCCGAACGTGAAGGGTGAATGCGGCTGCGGCGAAAGCTTCAACGTCTGACCCGTTGCCCACGCCGCCAAGTCCGAGTAAAATTAAGGGTTTATGCTCTCGACCCGTATCCGGGTCGGGAGCTTTTCGTAACCCGTCTTGTCGATCGCGAGAACGACAGATCACCAGCATGAAGGAATGACCATGGCGCGCGAGCAGACGCTCTCCATCATCAAGCCCGATGGCGTGCAGAAGAACATCATCGGCGAGATTTATCGACGTTTCGAGAATGCCGACCTGCGGATCGTGGCGGCCCGCATGCTGCAGCTCTCCCGCGAACAGGCAGAGGGTTTCTATGCGGTGCACAAGGAACGGCCGTTTTTCCCCGATCTGGTCACTTACATGACTTCCGGGCCCGTCATGGTGCAGGTGCTGGAAGGCGAAGACGCCATCGCGCGTAACCGTGAGCTGATGGGCGCCACGGATCCGGCCAAGGCCGATCCGGGGACCATCCGTGCGGATTTCGCAGAAAGCATCGAGGAGAATATCGTGCACGGCTCGGATGCCGCCGAGACCGCGGCACAGGAGATCGGATTCTTCTTCCCCGACGGCGTCTGCAAACGCACCCGCGGCTGAAGAGATCCTGACCGTGCCCGACGCCGCCGACAGACAGGAATTGCTCGGACTGTCCCGAGCCGAGCTGGAAGGCTTTTTCGCCGGCCTCGGCGAGAAGCCGTTCCGCGCGCGCCAGCTCCTGCAGTGGCTGCATCGGCGAGGTATCACCGAATTCGCCGACATGACCGATCTGGCGAAATCCCTGCGCGGTGCGCTCGGCCTGACCGCGTCGGTCTCGCTCCCGCGGGTGCTGTCCCGTCACGAATCCACGGACGGCACGGTCAAGTGGCTGACGGCGGCCGGCAGCGGGCAGGCGGTGGAGACCGTGTTCATACCGGAGCCGGATCGCGGCACCCTCTGCATTTCCTCCCAGGTGGGCTGTGCGCTGGACTGCGCCTTCTGCGCGACGGCAAGGGAGGGGTTCAACCGGAACCTGAGCGCCGCGGAGATCATCGGCCAGGTGTGGCTGGCCCGGCAGGAATTGCCGCCGCGTCCCAACGGGGATCCCGCGGTTACGAACGTGGTCTTCATGGGTATGGGTGAACCGCTGGCGAATTACCGGAACGTGGTTGCGGTACTGCGGCTGCTGATCGACGACTTCGCTTACGGGCTGTCCCGCCGCCGCGTCACGGTGAGTACCTCGGGACTGGTGCCGCAGATCCGCAGGCTGGCCGGGGACTGCAACGTCTCACTGGCGGTCTCGCTGCATGCCGCCGACGATGACCTCCGTAACCGCATCGTCCCGATCAACAAGGTCCACCCGATCGCCGAACTGCTGGATGCGTGCTGGGACTATGCGGCCGCACGCAGTAACCGGCACATCACCTTCGAGTACGTGATGCTCGACGGCGTCAACGATGCGCCCGCGCAGGCGGACGATCTTGCCAGGCTCCTCAGGGGACGACCGGCGAAGGTGAATCTGATCCCCTTCAACGCTTTCCCGGGTACCGAGTTCCGGCGCTCACCGGCAGAGGTAATCGATGCATTCCGCGATCGGCTGCGGGGACGGGGGATCGTCGCCACCGTGCGCCGCACGCGGGGCGACGACATCGACGCCGCGTGCGGCCAGCTGGCCGGCCAGGTGAACGACCGTGTGCTGAGCCGGCTCGGGGCCAAGCCGCTGCGCCGCGCGGCGAGCAGCGGAGCACGGGGCCGATGAGGGCCGTGCTGGTGCCGATGCTGGCACTGATCCTGGCCGGTTGCGTGACGTCCCATTCGGGCCGGCCCGACAGCAAGGGTTCGCCTGCTGAGGCGGCGCGCATCAATTACGAACTCGGGGCGGAGTACATGCGGCAGGGAAACCTGGAGCTGGCCCGCGAACGCCTCGAACGGGCGGTCTCTCAGGACCCGGATCTCGCCGCCGCGCGGTCCGCACTGGCGCTCGTCTACGACAAACAGGGCGACACCGAACTGGCCGACGATCAGTACCGGAGTGCCGTGCGACTCGCCCCCGACGACGCCAGCGTGCAGAACACCTATGCCGTGTTTCTCTGTCAGCGGCGACGGTATGACGATGCCGTGGAATACTTCAGCCGTGCGGCAGCCAACGGCCGCTACGGCACCCCGGCGGCAGCGCTGACGAACGCCGGTGTGTGTCTGTTGCAGAAGCCCGACCCGGTCGCCGCGGAGGGCTACTTCCGGCGGGCACTGCAGAGGAACCCCGGCTACAACGAAGCGCTCCTGCAGATGGCGGCGCTCAGTCTCGAACGCGGCAACGCGCTGCGCGCCCGCGCATTCGTCCAGCGCTACCTGGATCAGCATCCGCCGTCGCCCGAGATCCTCTGGGTCGGCCTGCGGGCCGAGCGTGCGCTCGGCGACACGGCGGCTGCTGCGCGTTACGCGGCGGATTTGCGGGAGCGATTCCCGTCATCGGTCGAGGCCCTGACGCTGATCGAGGGGTCCGATGGCGGATGAGCAGGTCATTGGCGGCACGGCGGCAGAAGAGCCTCAGGAACCGGAAGCCGGCGCCAGACTGAAGGCGGCGCGGAAGGCCCGGAACTTTTCCCTCACGGACATCGCCGGTGAGCTGCATCTGGATCGGGACAAGCTGGAGGCGCTGGAAGCGAATCACTTCGACGTCCTGGGTGCACCGGTATTCACGAAGGGCTATCTGCGCCGCTACGCCCGGCTGGTTGGCGTCCCCGAGCCGGAAATTCTCGCCGATTACGATCGGCTGACGGGGGCGACGGAACCGCCCGTGGTCCTCAACACGCGGACCGGCGGCCGCGGTGTCGCGCCGTCCTTCCGGGCGGTGGCCACGGTCGGTCTGCTGGTCACGGTCCTGGTCCTCGGCTGGATGGCGTTCAACGGATCCGTGTTACGCCCGGTCGATCGTTCTGCGGACGCCGGGAGCGACAGCCCGGAGGCTCACGACGGCGGTCCGGATGCGTCGGAAAGAACGACGGCGTCACTGCCTCCCGCCGCGGACGCCATGGACCTCGGCCTGCCCGGAGAGGAGGAGCCGGCTCCCATCGTCGATGCGCCGCCGGCCGCCGAGCCAGAGCCCATCGCCGAGGCCTCCGAAGCATCCGTTTCGCTGGTGCTCCGGTTCACCGGTGAATGCTGGGTGGAGATCACGGACGGCGCCGATCGCCGCCTCTATGCGGGCATCGCGAGCGCGGGTCAGACGCGACGGTTCACGGCGACGCCCCCCGTCTCGCTGGTCCTCGGTAACGCGGACGCGGCGAGTGTCGAGTTGGATGGCGAACCGTACCCCATCCGCCCCGATCAGAGACGGGGGCGTAAGGCGACCCTGACGGTAGGTGCGCAGTGAGCCGCCTTCGGCCGCGCCGCGCGGCAGGCTCCCCGGCGTCGGCGGGGCAGTCATGAGCACGAAGATCCGCCCCATCCGCGGCATGAACGATGTCCTGCCGCCGGCGGCCGGGCAGTGGCAGTTCCTGGAAGACGTCGTCCGTGACGTACTGGAGTCCTACGGGTATCGCCAGATGCGTCTGCCCCTGCTGGAGTACACGGAGCTCTTCCGCCGCTCGATCGGCGAGGTGACGGACATCGTAGAGAAGGAGATGTACACCTTCGAAGATCGCAACGGCGAGAGTCTCACGCTGCGACCGGAGGCCACGGCCGGCGTGGTGCGGGCGGCCATCAGCAACGGGCTGCTGCACAACCAGCGGCATCGCCTGTGGACGGCGGGTCCGATGTTCCGTTACGAGCGCCCGCAGAAGGGTCGCTATCGTCAGTTCCACCAGATCGATGTGGAGGCAATCGGTTATCCGGGGCCGGACATCGATGCCGAGATGATCCTGATGTCGGCGCGGTTGTGGCGCCGGCTCGGTATCGAGCGCATCTCGCTGCAGATCAACTCTCTCGGTACCCCGGAATCCCGGCAGCGCTATCGCCGCGTGTTGGTGGACTATTTCGATTCCCACCGGGATCGTCTCGATGCCGACAGCCTGCGCCGTCTGGAGACGAATCCGCTGCGCATACTCGACAGCAAGAACCCCGAGATGCAGGCCGTCGTCGACGAGGCGCCGGACATCACCGAGTCGCTGGACGACGAATCCGCCGCCCATTTCGCGGAATTGCAGCGCATCGTCGCGGCGGGCGGGGTCGAGTTCACCGTTAATCCACGGCTCGTCCGGGGTCTCGACTACTACAGCCGCACCGTCTTCGAGTGGGTCACGGACGCGCTGGGTTCACAGGGCGCGGTGTGTTCCGGCGGCCGTTACGATGGCCTGGTGGCGCATCTCGGCGGGTCGCCGACGCCGGCGATCGGCTGGGCGCTGGGCATGGAACGCCTGGTGGCCTTGTACGAAGCCGAAGGCGGCGAGACCCCCGATGAGGCGCCGGCGGTGTACGTGGTGGCGGTGGGCGAAGAGGCCAACGTGGCCGCGTTCGCGATGGCCGAGTCGCTGCGTGACGCGCTGCCCGGCCGGTCGATCGAGGTGAATGGCGGCGGCGGCAGTTTCAAGTCCCAGCTGAAGCGCGCGGATCGCAGCGGTGCGCGTTACGCGATCATTCTGGGCGAGAGCGAGATGGCGTCCGCCGAGGCGGGACTGAAGCCCCTGCGGACGGACGAAGTACAGGAAAGCGTCCCGTTCGCGGAACTACCGGCCCTGCTTGCTGGTCGGCTTGCAGGCAAAGGGGACCGCACGGGTTAGAATGTCGGGCCCTCGCGACGGGCAGAACACAGAAGGCGAGTGACATTGAACGATTTATCTGAAAAGGAAACCGTCGAAGCCATACGGACGTGGTGGCAGGAGAACGGCAAATTCATCATTGCCGGCATCGTGCTCGGTGCCGGCGGACTGTTCGGCTGGAATCAGTGGCAGGCCCACGAGCGAGGCCAGTCCGAGGCCGCCTCCATGGTCTTCGAACGACTGATCGAGGCGGTCGCCAAGAACAGTGAGTACGACGCGCGCGCCGCGGCGGAGGCGCTTGCGCAGGACTACGCGTCCACGCCTTACGCGGAGCAGGCGCGACTGGCGATGGCGAAGCTCTACGTGGAGCAGGGTAAGAGTGACGAGGCCGCCGCCGAGCTACGGGCACTCGCGGAAGGTGCCGAGCCGCCGCTCAGTCTCATCGCCCGACACCGACTGGCCAGGGTGCTGCTGTATCAGGACAAGCCGGAAGAGGCGCTGCAGGTACTCGGCGTCGGTGATCCGGGGGCATTCCGGCCGCGATTCCTCGAGCTGCGTGGCGATGCCGAACTCGCGCTGGGCCGCCCGCAAGCCGCCCGTGAGGCGTGGACGGCGGCGCTGGCTTCGCCGGGACAACCGCCGCTCATCGACGTGCGCCTCGTGCGCATGAAGATCGACGAGCTCGGAGCGCCGGAACCGATGGCGGAGGCCGCCGCGGCGGCGCCGGAGGGCGAGACCCCGTGAGACCGAGGCTCGCCCGACTACTGCCGCTGGCAGCACTGACGCTGACGGGCTGTGGGCTGTTCGGCGGCGGAGACGAGGCCGTCGCGCCGCCCGCGGAACTGGTCGAATTCGACCCGACACTGGACATCCGGCGCGTGCTGAGTGTGAAACTGGGCGACGATGCCGAGGACCTGCGGCTGGCGCTGGCGCCGGCCGGCGACGGCACCCGGGTATTCGCGGCCAGCCGCGACGGTCGCGTGCATGCGTTTGACGGCGAGAACGCCCGGCAGCTCTGGGAGGTACGACTGGAGCTCCAACTGTCCGCCGGACCCGGCGTTGGCGACGGGCGTGTCGTGGTCGCGAGCAGCGACGGTGACGTGATCGTCCTGGATGCCGGATCGGGCGGCGAACTGTGGCGGAAACGTATCGCCGGGGAAGTGCTCGCGCGGCCCGCCGTCGGCGGCGACCGGGTGATCCTGCGAACGGCAGATGGCCGCTTGCTGGCGCTGGCCGGTAACGACGGTGCGCAGCTGTGGCAGATCGAGCAGAGCGTCCCGGCTCTGTCGCTGCGAGGCACGGCGGCGCCCGCGCTGGTCGCCGACGCGGTGGTATGCGGCTTCGACAACGGCCGGCTGCTCGCTGCGACTCTGCTCGACGGCGAAGTCATCTGGGAGCAGACGCTGACGCGGCTCGTGGATATCGACGGCGAGATCGCGGCGATCGGCCAGGATATCTACGTCACCGGTTATCAGGGACGGGTCGCCGCCCTGGCGCTCGAATCGGGATCGGCGCTCTGGTCCCGCGAGCTCTCCAGCTATACCGGCATCGCGGTGGACTTCACGAGTGTCTATGTGGTCACCGACAGCAGTGAGCTGGTCGCCCTGTCACGTGCGAACGGCACGGAGTACTGGCGACAGGACCTGCTCCTGCGCCGCGGACTCTCCACGCCTGCGACCGTCGACGGCTCCGTCGTGGTCGGTGACTTCGACGGTTACCTGCACTGGCTCGATGCCCGCACGGGCGACCTGCAGGCCCGGGAGCGTGTCGACAACTCGCGCATCAGTGGTGACCTCTACGTCCAGGACGGGCGCGTCTACGCACAGACCGAGAGCGGCAGGCTGGTCGGCTACGCGCTGCCGGGCGCCGGCGAGGAGTGAGATCGTCCCCGGGCCCGGTTGACGCCTGGGACGTCGGATCAGCGCCATGTTGCCGGTCATCGCCCTCGTAGGACGCCCGAATGTCGGCAAGTCCACACTGTTCAATCGCCTGACCCGCTCGCGCGATGCGCTGGTCGCCGATTTTCCCGGCCTGACCCGGGACCGCCAGTACGGCTTCGGCAAGGTCGGGCCGCTCCCCTACATCGTCATCGATACCGGCGGCCTGGCCGGTGCGCGAGACGGCGTCGACGAGTTGATGGAGCAGCAGACACTGAAGGCGCTGGAGGAAGCGGACCGGGTGATCTTCCTGGTGGATGCGCGCGAGGGACTGACCGCCGCCGACGAGCATGTGGCCGGGCTGGTGCGCCGTCGCGACGTGCCGGTAACACTGGTCATCAACAAGGCCGAGGGACTCGATACGGACATCGCGGCGAGCGAGTTCCATGCTCTCGGACTGGGCTACCCCGTCGTCATATCGGCGAGCCACGGCGACCGGGTCGCACCCATGATGGACGAGCTGCTGTCGGATTTCGAAACGGCGACGACGGAGCCGGAGGAAGAAGGCGCATCGCGAGTAACGGTGGCCGTCATCGGGCGACCCAACGTCGGCAAGTCCACCCTGATCAACCGGTTGCTCGGCGAGGAGCGGCTCGTCGCTTTCGACAAGCCGGGCACCACGCGCGACAGCGTGCGCGTCCCGTTCAGTCGGGACGGGCGCGACTACACACTCGTGGATACGGCGGGCGTGCGCCGTCGAGCGAAGGTGCACGAATCCATCGAGAAGTTCAGCATCGTCAAAGCGCTGCAGGCGATGGAGGAGGCCGCCGTCGTGATCGCCGTGGTGGATGCGCGGGAAGGCATCACCGAACAGGATGTCTCCCTCATGGGTCTCGCCGTCGAGCGGGGCCGGGCGATCGTCATCGCCATCAACAAATGGGACGGCCTCTCGCCGGAACAGCGCCGCCGGGTGCGGGACGAACTCGACCGCAAGCTGCCATTCATGGAATTCGCGCCGCGGTATTTCATCTCGGCACTGCACGGTACGGGCGTCGGCGATCTGATGCAGAGTGTCGACGCGGTGCACGCGGCCGCCTGGCGCGACCTGCCGACACCGGACCTCACGCGGGCGCTGCAGTCCGCCGTGGAGGCGCACCCGCCACCGCTCGTCCGCGGACGACGGATCCGCCTGCGTTACGCACATCAGGGTGGTCGGAATCCGCCCGTTATCGTGATCCACGGGAACCAGACGGAGCGACTGCCGGGCAGCTATCAGCGCTACCTCGTCAATCATTTCCGCCGGACCTTCGGTCTGGACGGCACCCCGATCCGGCTGTCGTTCCGCACCGGCGAGAATCCCTACAAGGGCCGACGCAACACGCTGACGCCGCGTCAGCAGCGGCGTCGCAAGCGGTTGATGAAGCACGTTAAACGGTGAGTGCCTGGCATACGAAGCGGGCAGGACGCACAATGAGTTGTCTATGGATGCGGTAAAGCAGGACGCTCGCCCGGGTGCACGGAGATTCGTCAGCATCGAGGGCGAATTCGCGATGCGGCGCGGGGGTGTGCTGCTGGAGCCCCGGATCGCCTACGAGACCTGGGGGTCGCTGTCGCCGGCGCGCGATAATGCCGTGCTCATCTTCACCGGTCTGTCGCCGTCCGCCCATGCCACCTCGTCACGGGAGGACCCGGCACCCGGTTGGTGGGAAGAGATGGTCGGCCCCGACCGGCCCGTCGATACGGAACGCTATTTCGTGATCTGCGTGAATTCGCTGGGCAGCTGTTTCGGATCGACCGGCGCGGCATCCATCGACCCGCAGACGGGCGAACCCTATCGACTGGATTTTCCGGTGCTGAGCCTGGAGGACGTGGCGCGCGGCGGCCACGCCGTGGTCCGGCACCTCGGCATCGAGCGGCTGCACACCGTCATCGGCTGCAGCATGGGCGGGATGACCGCGCTCGGCTACTGCCTGCAGTACCCGGGGGCGGTCCGGCACCTCGTCTCGATCTCTTCGTGTGATCGTGCACTGCCGTTCTCGATCGCGCTGCGCTCGCTGCAGCGGGAGATGATCCGCAAGGATCCGGCCTGGAACGGTGGCAACTACGAACTGGGCGAGGGCCCGATCACCGGCATGCAGCTGGCGCGCAAGCTCGGCATGATCACCTATCGCTCGGCCAGGGAGTGGGAGCAGCGATTCGGGCGCGAGAGGGTCTCCGAGGAACACCCGGTGGGCGATCCGTTCTGCATCGACTTCTCGGTCGAGTCCTATCTGGAAAATCACGCCCGCAAGTTCACCGGGCAGTTCGACGCCAACTGCTACCTCTACCTGTCCCGGGCCAGCGATCTGTTCGACCTCGGCGACCACGGTGGATCGCGCAAGGTGGCGTTCTCGCGCATCGACGTGGAACGCGCGCTGGTGATCGGCGTGGAGACGGATTTCCTCTTCCCCATCCGTCAGCAGGAGGAACTCGCGGAGGGGCTGCGTCGCCCCGGCCGGGACGTCGAGTTCGTGCGTCTGCATTCGCTGCAGGGCCACGATTCGTTCCTGGTAGACATGGACTCGTTCCGCCCCGTGATCTGCCGCTTCTTCGAGACCTGCAGCTGATCCCGATGCCCGATGCCGGAGCGGTTGTAAGAGGGCCCTCCTACGGGCTTTCCGGCAGCGCCTCCTGCGAGCGCGGCGGCAGGAACAGCGCCGGATCGACGGCGGTACCGTTCAGATATACGCCCCAGTGCAGGTGCGGTCCCGTGACCCGACCGGTCGCGCCGACGCTCCCGAGTCGATCGCCGGCTGCGACCTCCGTGCCCTCCGCAACGTCGATGGCCTGCAGATGACAGTACATCGTGATCAGGCCCTGGCCGTGGTCCACGATCACCGTGTTGCCGTTGAAGAAATAGTCGCCCGTAGCCGCCACGTGGCCGGCCAGGGGCGTTGCGATGCTCGTGCCCCGGTCCGCAGCGATATCCATGCCCTTGTGCGGGGAGCGCGGCTGTCCGTTGAAGAAGCGCCGCAGGCCGAAGCTGGAACTGCGACGACCGGCGACCGGCGCCTCGAACCGGAGCGGGGGCGACGGGCTCGGCCGATAGCGGCCGAGGGCGCCGTCGATGATCCGGCGTTCGCGCCGGATACGCTCGAGGTCCGCCGGATCCGGGTCGACATGGCGCCGGTTCGGCACCTCGAGGTGCTGCGTGGCGTATTCTGCCGTCACGACCTCGAACGGGACCGCGACGACCTCGCCCCCGGCCATCTTCACCGTCAGAGATGCCACGCCGGGCGCCTGGTCCAGCGGGATGCCGGCGACGGCGACCCAGCCGTCGTCAAGGCGCCGGACCATCACGCGTCTCTCGCCGAGGCGCACCTCCGTCGGCGCGCCGTCCGTGTCGGGCAGGGGCACCAGGGCGACACCACCGGGCCAGGGGCCTTCCGGCAGCGTCGTCCCGGCGCTCGCCCAGCCGACGGCCATCGACAGGAGCACAGCGAGTAGCGCTCTCGTCACTCGTCGCCTCCGTCCGTCACGACCTTCTCGTCCGCGTCGACGCTGTCCACGGTGGCGGTCAGCGAGCCCCGGGCGAGCCGCGCCTCGATCCGCGCTCCCGCTTCGACTTGGGCGGCATCGCGCAGCAGGCGGTCGGACTCCGCCTCGGTCACGATGGCGTAGCCGCGTTCCAGCGTCGCCAGCGGGCTGACGGTGTTCAGGGCCCGCACGTTGCCGGCAAGCCGTGAGTTCAGGGCCGTCAGCCGGTCCGGCATGCTGCGGCGGAGCGCCTGGTCGGCGAGGCGCCA
>JARRPZ010000102.1:0-13197 GCA_037382365.1 Gammaproteobacteria bacterium | reverse complement strand
CCGATGTTGCGATAGCGCTCGATAGGTGTCTTACGTGCCACGGGAAATTCCTCGAAGAAAAGGAGTCGACTCAGTGCCGCCAGGGGCCGATCACCAGCGGTAATGCGAGAAGGCCTTGTTGGCCTCCGCCATCCGGTGCGTATCTTCCTTCTTCTTGACAGCGGCGCCGCGATTCTCCGCGGCGTCCATCAACTCGTGAGCCAGGCGATATGCCATGGACTTCTCGCTGCGCTTGTGCGCAGCATCGATGACCCAGCGCATAGCCAGCGTCTGCCGGCGCTGCGGTCGTACCTCGACCGGCACCTGGTAGGTAGCGCCGCCGACTCGCCGGGACTTGACCTCGACGACCGGTTTGACGTTCTCCAGTGCCGTCTCCAGCACCTCCAGAGAGCCGTCACCGGCCTGTCCGCTACGCTCGGTGATGCGATCCAGCGCCCCGTACAGGATGCGCTCGGCGACGGATTTCTTGCCGTCGATCATCACCATGTTCATGAACTTGGCGAGCAGTTCGCTCCCGTACTTGGGGTCGGGGAGGATCTCGCGCTTCGGTGCCTGGCTACGTCTGGACATCTTTCGTCTCGGTCAACGGTTCGAAACCGGTTAGGTTGATTGCGGGTGGTCCGGGGCTCGATACGGGGTCGGTCAGGACTTCGGGCGCTTGGCGCCGTACTTGGAACGTCCCTGACGGCGATCATTGACGCCGGCGCAGTCGAGCGTGCCGCGCACCGTGTGGTAGCGCACGCCGGGCAGGTCCTTCACGCGGCCGCCCCGGATCAGCACGACGGAATGCTCCTGCAGATTATGGCCTTCGCCACCGATGTAGCTGGTCACCTCGTAGCCGTTAGTGAGGCGCACACGGGCCACCTTGCGCATGGCCGAGTTCGGCTTCTTCGGCGTGGTCGTATACACACGCGTGCATACGCCTCGCTTCTGGGGACTCCCCTCGCCGTGAAACCGGAGCGCCGACTGGCATTGCCTCTCGCCGTCAGCACGCCGACTCCAGAATTGTATAAGGCCGGCATCGGGCCGGCCTCCAAGACAAGGCCGAGCATTTTATTGAGTGCCGGCCGGGGGTGTCAAGCCGTGGCGGGCTCGGGGAACCGGCCCCGTACCCGCCACGGCATGCGACACGCTACTCGTCCGCGGCGGCCTCTTCCGCCTCGGCCCCGGTTTCCTCAGCTTCCTGACCTTCGGACTCCGCGGCCTCGGCGGCGCTGCTCTCGAGTTCCTGCAGCTGTTGGGCCAGCTCCTGCTCCCGGGTGCGCCGGCGCTCCGCATGATGTGCGAAACCGGTACCGGCCGGAATCAGGCGTCCCACGATCACATTCTCCTTCAGCCCCCGGAGGTCGTCCTTCAGCCCGCGCACGGCCGCCTCCGTGAGGACGCGGGTGGTCTCCTGGAAGGAGGCCGCGGAGATGAACGACTCTGTCGCCAGCGAGGCCTTGGTGATGCCGAGCAGGAGCGGGTCGTAGGTGAGCGGTTCCTTGCCCTGGGCTTCCATCTGTTCAATGGCTTCCAGCGCCCGGGCGAAGTCGATCTGCTCGCCCCGCAGGTAGGTCGTATCGCCCGGGTCGGCGATGACCACCTTGCGCAGCATCTGGCGGATGATCACCTCGATGTGCTTGTCGTTGATCTTCACGCCCTGCAACCGGTAGACATCCTGGATCTCGCGCACGAGGTAATCCGCCAGCGGCTCGACGCCCTGCAGGCGCAGGATATCGTGGGGGTTCGGCTCGCCGTCGGCGATCACCTCACCACGCTCGATCTGCTCGCCCTCGAAGACATTCAGGTGACGCCACTTCGGAATCAGCTCCTCGTGGCTCTCGCCCTCCTCGTCGGTGATGATGAGGCGACGCTTGCCCTTCGTCTCCTTACCGAAGCTCACGGTACCCGTATGCTCGGCCAGGATCGCGGCCTCCTTCGGCTTCCGGGCCTCGAAGAGGTCCGCGACCCGCGGCAGACCGCCGGTGATGTCGCGGGTCTTCGAAGACTCCTGCGGGATTCGCGCGATAACGTCGCCTACGCTCACGGTGTCGCCGTCCCGCATGTTCAGGATGGCCCCGGCCGGCAGCGCGTAGACGGCCGGGATATCGGTGTTCGCGAAGTTGACCTCGTCGCCATTCTCGTCCACGAGCTTGGCCACCGGCCGGAGATCCCGGCCGGCGCCGCCACGCTGCTTCGGATCGGCCACGACCGTACTGGTCAGACCGGTCATTTCGTCCACCTGCTCGGTGACGGTGACGCCGTCCACGAAATCGTCGAACTTGATCGTACCGGCGACTTCGCTCACCACGGGGTGGGTATGAGGATCCCACGTCGCCACGACCTGGCCCGGGGACACCTCGTCGCCATCGTGCACGGAGATGATCGCGCCGTACGGGACCTTGTAGCGTTCGCGCTCGCGGCCGTACTCATTCATGACCGAGAGTTCGCCCGAGCGGGACACCGCTACGAGATGGCCCTTCTCGTGATGCACCGTCTTGATATTACTGAGTCGCACGACGCCTTTGGTCTTGATCTCGACGCTGTTGACAGCCGCGGAACGGGAGGCGGCACCACCGATGTGGAACGTACGCATCGTCAGCTGGGTGCCCGGTTCACCGATCGACTGGGCGGCGATCACGCCGACCGCCTCGCCGATGTTGATGCGGTGACCGCGCGCCAGGTCGCGACCGTAGCACTGGGAGCACACGCCGTAACGAGTCTCACAGGTGATCGGGGAACGCACCTTCACATGATCGATGGAGAGGTCCTCCAGCTGCTGCACGCTCGTCTCGTCCAGCAGCGTGCCGGCATCGAGCGCCACCTTGTCGGTACCCGGAATCATGACCGGTTCCGCCACCACACGACCCAGCACCCGCTCGCGCAGCGGCTCCACGACGTCGCCGCCTTCCACGATCGGGATCATGTCGATGCCGTTGCGGGTACCACAATCATCCTCGGTCACGACCAGATCCTGGGCGACGTCCACGAGACGGCGCGTCAGATAGCCCGAGTTGGCCGTCTTCAAAGCCGTGTCGGCGAGACCCTTGCGCGCGCCATGGGTCGAGATGAAGTACTGGAGTACGTCCAGACCCTCGCGGAAGTTCGCCGTAATGGGCGTCTCGATGATCGAGCCGTCCGGCTTGGCCATGAGGCCCCGCATGCCGGCGAGCTGCCGGATCTGCGCGGCCGAACCACGGGCGCCGGAGTCTGCCATCATGTAGATCGAGTTGAAGGACTCCTGCTCCACGATCTTGCCGTCGGCAGCCTCGACCTCATCCGTGCCGAGCTTTTCCATCATGGCCTTCGCCACCTGATCATTCGTGTGGGACCAGATGTCGACGACCTTGTTGTAACGCTCGCCGTCCGTTACCAGACCGCTCGAGTACTGCTCCTGGATCTCCTTCACTTCGGCCTCGGCGCGACCGAGGATCTCCTGCTTCACTTCCGGCACGACCATGTCGTTGACGCCGATCGATACGCCGGCACGCGTCGCGTAGCGGAAGCCCGTATACATGAGCTGGTCAGCGAAGACGACGGTCTCCTTGAGACCCACGTTGCGGTAACAGGTGTTGATGACACCCGAGATGGCCTTCTTGTTCATATCCCGGTTGACCAGGTCGAAGGACAGGCCCTTCGGCAGGATCTCGGAGAGCAGCGCCCGCCCGACCGTCGTGTCGACCAGTCGGACCTGCGTCACCATCTCGCCATCCTCGTCGAACACCGTCTCCGTGACTCGCACCTTCACGCTCGCCTGCAGGTCTGCCACACCGGCCTCGTAGGCCCGGTGCACTTCCTTGACGTCGGAGAAATAGATGCCTTCGCCCCGCGCATTCACCCGCTCGCGGGTCATGTAGTAGAGGCCGAGCACGACGTCCTGGGACGGCACGATGATCGGGTCGCCATTCGCCGGCGAGAGGATGTTGTTCGAGGACATCATCAGGCACGTGCACGGCCATCTGGTCGCCGTCGAAGTCCGCATTGAATGCGGTGCACACCAGCGGATGAAGCTGGATCGCCTTACCCTCGATCAGCACCGGCTCGAAAGCCTGGATACCCAGACGATGCAGGGTCGGGGCGCGGTTCAGCATGACCGGATGCTCCCGGATGACCTGCTCGAGGATATCCCAGACCTCGGGGCCCTCGCGCTCCACGAGACGCTTGGCGGCCTTGATGGTCGCGGCCTCGCCGCGCAACTGCAGCTTCGAGAATATGAACGGCTTGAACAGCTCGAGCGCCATCTTCTTCGGCAGTCCGCACTGATGCAGCTTCAGGGTCGGACCGACCACGATGACCGAACGGCCGGAATAGTCCACGCGTTTGCCGAGCAGGTTCTGGCGGAAGCGACCCTGCTTGCCCTTGATCATGTCGGCCAGTGACTTCAGGGGCCGCTTGTTCGTACCGGTAATGGCCCGTCCGCGACGACCGTTGTCCAGCAAGGCGTCGACCGACTCCTGCAGCATCCGCTTCTCGTTGCGCACGATGATGTCCGGCGCATTCAGCTCCAGCAGCCGGCGCAGACGATTGTTACGGTTGATGACCCGGCGGTAGAGATCGTTCAGATCGGAGGTCGCGAACCGGCCGCCATCCAGCGGCACCAGGGGACGCAGGTCCGGCGGCAGTACGGGCAGTACGGTCAGCACCATCCACTCGGGTCGGTTGCCCGATTCGAGGAACGACTCCAGCAGCTTCAGCCGCTTGGACAGACGCTTGATCTTGGTCTCGGAGTTGGTGCCGTCGATCTCCTCGCGCACCTTCATGACCTCGCTGCGGAGATCCATCGTCTGCAGCATCTCGTGCACGGCCTCGGCACCCATCCGGGCGTCGAACTCGTCGCCGTACTGCTCGATGGCTTCCAGATAGCCCTCGTCGGAGAGAAGCTGGCAGCGCTCGAGCGGCGTCATGCCCGGATCGATGACCACGAAGGCCTCGAAATAGAGCACGCGCTCGATCTCGCGCAGGGTCATGTCGAGCATGAGGCCGATACGCGAGGGCAGCGACTTCAGGAACCAGATGTGGGCGACCGGGCTCGCGAGCTCGATGTGGGCCATGCGCTCACGGCGCACCTTGGTCTGGGTCACCTCGACGCCGCACTTCTCGCACACGACGCCGCGGTGCTTCAGCCGCTTGTACTTGCCGCAGAGGCACTCGTAGTCCTTGATGGGACCGAAGATCTTGGCGCAGAACAGACCGTCGCGCTCCGGCTTGAATGTCCGGTAGTTGATGGTCTCGGGCTTCTTCACCTCGCCGTAGGACCACGACCGGATCATGTCCGGCGACGCGAGTCCGATACGGATGGCGTCGAAGTCCTCGGTCGGCACCTGTGTCTTGAAGAGCTTCAGTAGGTCTTTCATATCATTCGGCCTCCAGCTCGATGTTGATACCGAGCGAGCGGATTTCCTTGACCAGCACGTTGAACGACTCCGGCATGCCGGCCTGCATCTGGTGCGTACCATCGACGATGTTCTTGTACATCTTCGTCCTGCCCTGCACGTCGTCCGACTTGACGGTCAGCATCTCCTGCAGCGTGTAGGCGGCGCCGTAGGCTTCCAGCGCCCAGACCTCCATCTCGCCGAAGCGCTGGCCGCCGAACTGGGCCTTGCCGCCCAGCGGCTGCTGGGTGACCAGGCTGTACGGTCCGGTCGAACGGGCGTGCATCTTGTCGTCCACGAGGTGGTTGAGCTTCAGCATGTACATGTAGCCGACGGTGATCGGTCGCAGGAACTGATCACCGGTGCGTCCGTCGATCAGCGTGGCCTGCCCGCTGGTCGGCAGATCCGCCAGTTCGAGCAGCCCCTTGATCTCGGGCTCGTCGGCACCGTCGAACACCGGTGTCGCCATGGGCACGCCGTTCACCAGGTTGCCGGCGAGCTCGATGACCTCCTCGTCCGTCAACTCGTCGATCTGCTCCTTCTTGCCGCCGCTCTTGTTGTAGAGCTCTTCGAGGAAGCCCCTGATTTTCGCAGTGGCCTCCTGGGCGCGGAGCATGTCGCCGATCTTCTTGCCGAGACCCTTCGCGGCCCAGCCGAGATGGGTCTCCAGCACCTGACCCACGTTCATGCGCGAGGGCACACCGAGGGGGTTGAGGACGATGTCGACCGGGGTGCCATCCTCGGTGTAAGGCATGTCCTCGACCGGGACGATCGTGGAGATCACGCCCTTGTTACCGTGACGGCCGGCCATCTTGTCGCCGGGCTGCACGCGGCGCTTCACCGCCAGATAGACCTTCACCATCTTCAGGACGCCGGGGGCGAGATCGTCGCCGGCCGTGATCTTCTGCTTCTTCTCTTCGTACCGGCGGTCGAAGTCCTCGCGCTGCGACTTGAGCCGCTCGGAGGTGCGCTCCAGCTGCTCGTTCGCGTCGTCATTCTTCAGGCGGATCTCGAACCACTTCTCACGCGGCGTCTCGTCCAGATAGGCCTTCGTGATCTTGCTGCCCGCGGACAGCTTGCCCGGGCCGCCTTCGGCTACCTTGCCGAGGAGCATCCGTGCGACACGCTCGAAGATGTCGTCCTCGAGTATGCGGAGCTGGTCGTCCAGGTCCTTGCGCACACTCTCCATCTCCATCTTCTCGATGGACAGCGCGCGTGCGTCCTTCTCGACCCCGTCCCGCGTGAACACCCGGACATCGATCACCGTGCCGTCCATGCCCGGGGGCACACGCAGCGAGGTGTCCTTCACGTCGGAGGCCTTCTCTCCGAAGATGGCACGCAGGAGTTTCTCCTCCGGCGTGAGCTGGGTCTCGCCCTTCGGCGTCACCTTGCCGACCAGGATGTCGCCGGCGCTCACCTCGGCGCCGATGAAAGCGATACCCGATTCGTCCAGGTTGGCCAGCGCCGAGTCGCCCACGTTCGGGATATCGGCGGTGACATCCTCCGGGCCGAGCTTGGTATCGCGGGCGACACAGGTCAGCTCCTCGATGTGGATGGTCGTGAAGCGGTCCTCGTGTACCACCCGTTCGGAGATAAGGATCGAATCCTCGAAGTTGTAGCCGTTCCACGGCATGAATGCCACGAGCAGGTTCTGCCCGAGGGCCAGCTCGCCCAGGTTCGTCGACGGACCGTCCGCCAGTACGTCACCCGCGGCGATCACGTCGCCGGCATTCACCAGGGGACGCTGGTTGATACATGTATTCTGGTTCGATCGCGTGTATTTCGTGAGGTTGTAGATGTCGACACCGGCCTCGCCCGCCTCGGTCTCCTCATCATTCACCCGCACGACGATGCGCGAGGCGTCGACGGAATCGACGACGCCCCCGCGGTCGGCGACCACCGTCACGCCCGAGTCGATGGCAACGGCACGCTCCATGCCCGTACCGACGAGCGGCGCCTCGGAACGTAGCGTCGGTACGGCCTGGCGCTGCATGTTGGAGCCCATCAGCGCCCGGTTGGCGTCATCATGCTCCAGGAACGGGATCAGGGATGCCGCCACGGAGACGATCTGCTTCGGCGAGATGTCCATGTAGTCGATCGTGCTCGGATCCGCCAGGGTGAACTCGTTGCGGTGACGCACGGACACCAGTTCATCCGTGAAGCGGCCCTTCGCGTCCAGTTCCGCGTTCGCCTGCGCCACCACGTACTGACTTTCCTCGATGGCCGACAGATACTCGATCGTATCGGTCACCCGGCCACTCTCGACCTTGCGGTAAGGCGTCTCCAGGAAGCCGTATTCGTTCGTCCGCGCGTAGACGGACAAGGAATTGATCAGACCGATGTTCGGACCTTCCGGCGTCTCGATCGGGCAGACCCGACCGTAATGGGTCGGGTGTACGTCGCGTACCTCGAAGCCGGCCCGCTCGCGCGTCAGACCGCCCGGGCCGAGCGCCGAGACGCGCCGCTTGTGGGTGACCTCCGAAAGCGGGTTGTTCTGATCCATGAACTGGGACAGCTGGCTCGAGCCGAAGAATTCCTTCACCGCGGCGGCCACCGGCTTCGCGTTGATCATCTCCTGGGGCATGAGCCCTTCCGTCTCGGCCTGGGTCAGCCGCTCCTTCACTGCCCGCTCGACGCGGACGAGTCCGATGCGGAAAGCATTCTCCGCCATCTCGCCGACGCTGCGCACGCGGCGGTTGCCGAGGTGGTCGATGTCGTCGACCGTACCGTAACCGTTGCGGATCTCGATCAGGGTCTTCAGGACGTCAATGATGTCCTCGTTGGAGAGGATGCCGGATCCCGTGATCTCGTCACGGCCCACCCGACGATTGAACTTCATCCGTCCCACGGCGGAGAGGTCGTATCGCTCCGGGTTGAAGAACAGATTGTTGAACAGGTTCTCTGCGGCCTCCTTCGTGGGCGGCTCGCCCGGGCGCATCATGCGGTAGATCTCCACCAGCGCTTCCAGCTTCGTGGTGGAGGGGTCGATGCGCAGCGTATTGGAGATGTACGGCCCCCGATCCAGATCGTTCACGTACAGGGTGCGGATATGCTCGATACCCTTCTCGATGAAGAGTTGAACCATCTCATCGGTGATCTCGTCGTTGGCCGCGGCCAGCAATTCGCCGGTCTCGGTATCCACCACGTCATGGGCGAGTGTCTTCTCCTCCAGGTATTCGGCGGGCACCACGAGACTGTCCGTCTTGGCCTTCTCCAGGTCACGGACATGCTTCGCCGTGATGCGGCGACCTTCCTCGACGATGACCTTGCGACCGGCCTTGATGTCGAAGGTCGCGGTCTCGCCACGCAGCCGCTGGGGCACGAGGCCCATGCGGATCTCCTTGTCGGAGAGGTAGAAATCGTTCGTGTCGAAGAACGTGTCGAGCATCTCCTCGTTCGACAGGCCCAGCGCCCGCAGGATGATGGTCACCGGGAGCTTGCGACGCCGGTCGATGCGCGCGAACAGTGCATCCTTCGGATCGAACTCGAAGTCGAGCCAGGAGCCCCTATACGGGATGATGCGCGCCGAGAACAGGAGCTTGCCCGACGAATGGGTCTTGCCCTTGTCATGGTCGAAGAACACGCCCGGTGAGCGGTGCAGCTGCGAGACGATGACGCGCTCGGTGCCGTTTATGACGAATGTACCGTTCTCCGTCATCAGGGGCAGTTCGCCGAGGTACACCTCCTGCTCACGGATGTCCTTGACCGGCTTCGGCGTACCCGAGGCTTCCTTGTCGTAGATGACCAGGCGTACCTTGACCCGCAGCGGAGCCGCGTAGGTCAGTCCGCGCAACTGACACTCCTTGACGTCGAAGACCGGGTCCCCGAGCCGGTAGCTGACGTACTCCAGTGCGGCATTGCCCGAATAGCTGACGATCGGGAATACGGTCTGGAACGCCGCGTGCAGCCCGATATCCTCGCGCTCGCCCTCGTCCTTGTCGGTCTGGAGGAACTTGCGGTAGGAATCGAGCTGTATCGAAAGAAGGTAGGGCACATCAAGAATACTCGGGCGCTTCCCGAAATCCTTGCGAATACGCTTCTTCTCTGTGAAGGAGTAAGCCATTAGAGATTACCTCTGTACGGACATATGAATCTTGCAGGCGCAGGAAACCGGCCGGCGGCGATGACGCCGCCTGCCGGTTCCCGGTCGCACGGGCAGGGCCCGCGCATGGTCAGTTGAGTACCCTCAAATCTTTCGCTGTGAGCAAAAACCGCCCGGTTACTTGAGCTCGACGCTGGCGCCGGCCTCTTCCAGCTGCTTCTTGATCTCCTCGGCGTCGTCCTTGGAAGCACCTTCCTTCACGGTGGTCGGCGCCCCTTCCACCATATCCTTGGCTTCCTTCAGGCCGAGTCCGGTGATCGCGCGAACAGCCTTGATCACGGACACCTTGTTGCTGCCGAAGCTGGACATGAATACGTCGAACTCGTCCTTCTCCTCGGCCGCGGCCGCCTCGCCGCCGGCCGCCGGAGCAGCCGCCATCGCTACCGGAGCGGCAGCGGAAACGCCCCACTCCTCTTCCAGCATCTTCACCAGTTCCACCACTTCCATGATGGGCTTCGCGCTCAGTTCCTTAAGCAGATCTTCGTTTGACATTGCCATTTTCGAATTCCTCGTCTTTTCCTGAATCAGTTTCTATCCGGTAAATCGTGTACGGATGCTTACGCAGCTTGCCGGCTGTAGGCGCCGAACGTGCGGGCCAGCATGGCAGACGGCTCTGCCAGCGTTCGCACGAGCTTCGATGCCGGAGCCTGCAGCACGCCGAGCAACATGGCCCGTGCCTCGTCCATCGTGGGCAGGCTGGCGAGCCGGTCCAGGTCCGCTCCCGGGAACAGTTGCCCGCCCGTGGAGAGAGACACTGCTTTCAGTGCATTGTGCTCCTTGGCGAAGCCCTTGATGACCCTCGCTGCGGCGCCCGGATCTTCTGTCGAGAATGCAAGCAGGATCGGCCCTTTCAGGGTCTCACTCATGCACTCGAACTCCGTCCCGGCTACCGCCCGGCGTGCCAGCGTGTTCTTGATCACACGCATATACACACCGGCGTTCCGGGCCTCGCTTCTGAGTGCCGTCATTTCACTGACGGTGAGACCCCGATACTCCGCCGCAACGGCGGAGATGGCTTCACCCGCGACAGCACCCACCTCGGCGACGACTGCTTTCTTCTCTTCCAGTCTCAGTGCCATAGAGTTCCTCCTGGCTGTCGGTCTGACTCGGACGGCAATCCCTCTCCGTCCACCCGTTTTGTCGAACGGTGACCGTCGCCAGCAGCCTCTCGCATTACTGACTCAGGGTGCACCATCTACGCAGGCTTTCTACGATTAAGTCCCGGCCCGGGGGCAGGGACGCCTGCGGTCTTCGACGATCCGCCGGGCCGCTGGACCCGGCATGCTGCGGCCCGCGAACGGGCCGCGACATCTCTCTATCAGGCCTCCAGCGAGGACTGATCGACCGTGATACCCGGACCCATCGTGGAAGAAACGGTCAGTTTCTTCACGTAGGATCCTTTCGACGCGGCCGGTTTCGCTTTCCTCAGATCGGACAGCAGCGCCTGCAGGTTTTCCCTCAGCGCCGGCACCTCGAAATCCGATTTACCGATCGGGCAGTGGATGATGCCCGCTTTGTCCGTGCGGTACCGAACCTGTCCCGCCTTGGCATTGGTGACTGCCGTCTCGACGTCCGCGGTGACCGTACCGACCTTCGGGTTCGGCATGAGCCCGCGCGGACCGAGTATCTGACCGAGCTGCCCCACGACCCGCATGGCGTCCGGCGTGGCGATCGCAACGTCGAAGTTCAACTCACCGCCCTTGATGGTTTCGGCGAGATCTTCGAATCCCACGATGTCGGCGCCGGCCGCCTGCGCCTTCTCGGCATTGTCGCCCTGAGCGAATACCGCAACGCGGACCGTCTTGCCGGTACCGTTCGGCAGCACCGTGGAGCCGCGCACCACCTGGTCCGATTTGCGCGGATCGACGCCGAGGTTCACCGAGACATCAATACTTTCGGTGAATTTCGCCGTCGAAAGTTCCTTCAGAAGCCCGAGTGCCTCGTCCAGAGGATAGAGCTTGGCCGGGTCCACTTTCTCCCGGATCGCCATTTTTCTCTTGCCGATCTTCGCCATGGTCAGACCCCCTCGACTTCCAGACCCATGCTCCGGGCCGTTCCCGCGATGGTCCGTACCGCGGCGTCCAGGTCGGCAGCCGTCAGATCCGGGTCCTTCGTATTCGCGATCTCCTCGAGCTGCGCCCGGGTGACCTTGCCCACCTTCTCCGTATTCGGGGTGCCGCTGCCCTTCGCGACGCCTGCCGCTTTGCGCAGCAGTACGGCAGCCGGCGGCGTCTTGGTGATGAACGTGAAGCTGCGGTCGCTGTAGACCGTTATCACCACGGGGACGGGTAATCCCGGCTCGATGCTCTGGGTCTCGGCATTGAACGCCTTGCAGAACTCCATGATGTTCACGCCATGCTGACCCAGTGCCGGGCCGACCGGCGGGCTGGGATTGGCCTGCCCTGCAGGCACCTGCAGCTTGATGTAACCCGATACTTTCTTTGCCATTTCGATCTACCTCACGGGTGCGGACGCCTTGCGGCTCCCCGTCGTCAGTCACCTGCAGCCGCGTCGGCGGCCGCGAGAATCCGGATCAGACCTTCTCGACCTGCCCGAAATCCAGTTCCACCGGCGTCGAGCGTCCCAGGATCTGGACGGCAACACGCAGCCGGCTCTTGTCGTAATTCACCTGCTCCACCACGCCGTTGAAGTCATTGAACGGCCCGTCCGTAACGCGCACGACCTCGCCGGGCTCGAAGAGCACCTTCGGCCGGGGCTTGTCGACGCCTTCCTTCACCCGCTGCAGGATGGCATCGGCCTCCGTGTCGCTGATCGGCGCCGGGCGGTCACTCGAACCGCCGATAAAACCGAGCACCTTCGGCACGTCCTTCACGAGATGCCAGGTCTCGTCATCCATCTCCATGTTGACCAGCACGTAGCCGGGGAAGAACTTGCGCTCACTGCGCCGCTTCTGCCCTTCACGCATCTCCACCACTTCCTCGGTCGGCACCAGGATCTCTCCGAACCTGTCCTCCAGTCCGGCGAGCTTGATCCGCTCCTCGAGCGAGCTCTTCACCTTGTGCTCGAAGTTCGAGTAGGCGTGAACGATGTACCAGCGCTTGGCCAATGCAGTATCCCCTGAGATTGCCGTCCGAACGCCTAGCCGGCGTGCCCGGTCAGGTAACGCGTAATCAGGAGCAGGATCGAGTCCAGCCCCCAGAAGAACAGACCGAGGATGATCGTGAAGACGAACACCGCGATCGTCGTCTGGGTGGTTTCCTGCTTCGTCGGCCAGACCACCTTGCGGATTTCGATGCGGGAACCCTGGATGAACCGCCACAGGGCATTGCCCTGGGTACTCGTCATGCCGACCGCGATACCGATGCCGGTGGCCGCCAACACCATGAGCACGCGCAGCGGCAACGCCAGATCGGCATACCAGTAATAGCCGAATATGCCGGCCACCAGTATTGCGGCGGCGGCGATCAGCTTCACCGTATCCAGCGCTGTCGGTTCCGGGGTTTCCGTCTTTGCGTTCATGTCTTTCCGTTGGATCAGGGACCGATGGCAGGCCAGGAGGGACTCGAACCCCCAACCTGCGGTTTTGGAGACCGCTGCTCTGCCAGTTGAGCTACTGGCCTGCAATATCTGTCCGTATCTCAGATTCCGTGTCTGCGGACCGGATCCGTTTACTCGATGATCTTCGAGACCACGCCGGCGCCAACCGTGCGACCGCCTTCACGGATCGCGAACCGCAGCCCGTCCTCCATCGCGATCGGCGCAATCAGCTCCACCGCCATC
>JARRPZ010000101.1:11922-12512 GCA_037382365.1 Gammaproteobacteria bacterium | reverse complement strand
CACTCATCGCTTCCGCGGCCGCCGCCCTGGTGGCCGGCGCAGTCCTCGGCGGCCTGGTCCTGCCCAGGGACGTCGAGGTCGAGAGCGCCACGCTCCTCATCCCGGCACGACCTCTGCCGGAATTCGAGCTGATCCGTGATGATGCGACCGGGATGACGCGCGCGGATCTCGCCGGTGACTGGTCGTTGATGTTCTTCGGCTTCACCCACTGTCCCGATATCTGTCCGACCACTCTGGAAACGCTGGCGGCGGTAAAGCGACGCCTCGAGCGCGAGGGTGATCCGGTGCCGCGGGTGATATTCACCAGCGTGGACCCGGAAAGGGACGACCCCGGGACGCTGGCCGATTACGTCCGTTATTTCGATCCGGCGTTCGTCGGGGTGACGGGACCACGGGAAGCCATCGACGAGCTCACCCGCGAACTCGGCATCATCAGCGCCCGGGTATGGAACGAGGAGCGCACCGCGTTTACGGTCGATCACAGCGCCTCGGTGCTGCTCATCGACCCGGACGCCCGGGTGCGTGCGGTGTTCGGCACACCCCACCGCGTCGAACCCATGGCGCATGACATCGCGGCGATCCTCCAGGGC
>JARRPZ010000101.1:0-11914 GCA_037382365.1 Gammaproteobacteria bacterium | reverse complement strand
GGGCAGGGCCGTGCCGGCACGCGACGGTGGCAACGGATGAGTCCGCATCGCCGACCCGTCGCCGCCGCCCTCGCCGCTGCCGCGCTGTGGCTGGCGGCCTGCAGTCCGCCCGCCGGTCCCGTCGCCCGTGATGCCTGGATCCGTGCCGTGCCGCCGGGCGCCGCGGCCACGGCCGGTTATCTGGTGCTCGAGAACGGGAGCGATCGCGAGTACCGCCTCACCGGCGTCGAGGCCGCGGGCATGGCCCGGGTGGAAATCCACGAGACCCGCATGCAGAACGGCGTGATGCGCATGCGCCGGGTGGATGCCATCCCGGTGCCGGCCGGGAGCGAGGTAGCGTTGTCACCCGGCGGACGGCACCTGATGCTGTTCGCCGACTCACTGCCCCGGGAAGGCGATACCGTCACACTGGCGCTGCGCTTCGACGACGGTACGTCGCTGAGCGTCGAGGCACCCGTGCGCCGGGGCGGTGAAGACTGATCCGTGGCCGCCAGTTCTCTCGGCATCGCGGATCGGCTGTTCGTCCTCGTCCAGTATCTGTTGCCTCATCATCTGCTGACGGGGATCGTCTACCGGCTCACCCGCATCCGCGTCCGGCCGATCGTCAATGGCACGATCCGCTGGTTCTGCTGGCAGTTCGGCGTCGACGTCTCCGAAGCCGAACGCCCGGTGCCCGACGGTTACCAGCACTTCAACGATTTTTTCACGCGGCGGCTGAAACCCGGCCTGAGACCACAGCCGGAACTCGCGGAGGCGATCGCGTCCCCCTGCGACGGGGTCATCAGCCAGTCGGGCCGGCTCGACGGCGGGCGCCTCCTCCAGGTCAAAGGATGGCACTACGACGCCGCGGAACTCCTGGGCGGCGATAAAGCGCTCGCCGCGCCGTTCGCCGACGGCGTCTTCCTGACGGTCTACCTCGCTCCGTACGACTACCACCGTGTGCACATGCCCGTCGACGGGAGCCTGGTCCGCACTGCCCACGTCCCGGGCCGTCTGTTCAGCGTGAACGGGACGACGGCCGCCGGGGTTCCGCGACTGTTCACGCGCAACGAACGCCTGGTCTGCACCTTCGAAAACGAGGACGGCCCGCTCGCGCTGGTACTCGTCGGCGCACTGAATGTCGGCACCATCGGCACCGTCTGGCAGTCCGAGTACCGGGCAGGGCGCCGGTATCCGGTACGCGACGACTGGCGCGAGCAGCCTGACCGGCCGGTATTCCGGCGCGGCGACGAGATGGGCTGGTTCAACATGGGATCGACGGTGATCGTGCTGTTGCCAAGGGGCGCGGCGGAACTGGCGACCGGACTGGTGCCGGGCACGAAGCTGCGCACGGGCCAGGTGGTCGGCCGCCGGCTGCCGCGCGAGGCATGAGGGCAGGAGACTGGCGGCCGACGGCCGCCTGGCCCGTGCTCGCCCGTCGCGCCGCCCTGCTCGCCCTCGCCCGGGACTGGTTCGCCGAACGCAATGTCACCGAGGTCGATACGCCGGCCCTCACCGCGTACGGCATCACCGATGTGAATATCGAGAGCGTGCGGGCGCATCTCGGCGCCGCACCCGGCCGCGACTGGTATCTGCACACCTCACCCGAGTATCCGATGAAGCGACTGCTGGCGGCCGGCGCCCCCGACATTTACCAGATCTGTCACGTATTCCGTGACGGTGAAAACGGGCGCCGCCACCAGCCTGAATTCATGATGGTGGAATGGTATCGACACGGGTTCGATCTGGACGCCATGGTCACCGACACGCTGTCGTTTCTGCGCACGTTGCTCGAGCCTTCCCTGGGAGGCCTCGATACCCGGACCCGTCGGTATGTCGATACATTCCGGGAGACGACGGGCATCGATCCGATCAGCGCCGGGGAAGCGGCCGTGCGCGAGGCGGCCGCCGAGGCCGGCGCGGGCGATTACGCCCGCACGGGAGACCGGGACGGTTGCCTGGACTTCCTGATGGCGGCCCGTGTGGCGAACGCCGTCGGCGGCGAGCGCGAACTCGTCGCTCTCACGCATTACCCGGCGTCACAGGCGGTGCTGGCGGCTCTGGATCCGGACGATCCCCGGGTCGCGCTGCGGTTCGAGGTCTTCCTCGACGGACACGAACTCGCCAACGGATTCGTGGAGTTGCGCGATGCAGCGGAGCAACGCGCGCGCTTCGAGGCGGACCGGGCGGCCCGCCGCCGGCGGCGGGCGCCCGATATGCGGGCCGACGAGAGGCTGCTCGCCGCCCTGGAGCACGGCCTGCCGCCGACCGCCGGCGTCGCAGTCGGTTTCGACCGCGTCGTCATGGCCGCGACGGGCATCGACGACATCGGCCGGGTACAGTGTTTCCCGGTCCTCAGCGAGGAACACGAGGAGTTGACTGAGCGCATGCAGAGCGACACGGATCGAACGAGGGACGTCGAAGGAACGATGGCGGCAATCAGAGCGTTACTGGCCGGCGAGACGGATGCGCTGGCGATCTGCGCCAATTTCGTGGCGGCACTCTACCAGCACCTGCCGCGGATCAACTGGCTGGGGCTCTACGTGCTGCGCGGCGACGAGCTGGTACTCGGGCCTTTCCAGGGCAAACCCGCCTGCGTGCGGATCCGGCTGGGCCAGGGCGTCTGCGGCACCGCAGCGCAACGGCGACAGACGCTGTGTGTGCCGGACGTACACGCCTTCGAGGGCCATATCGCCTGCGATCCGGATTCGCGATCCGAGGTCGTCGTGCCGCTGATCATCGCAGACCGGGTCTGGGGCGTACTCGATGTGGACAGCCCCCACACCGGGCGCTTCGAAACGGTCGACGTCGAGTTGATCGAGCGGGCGGCGAGTCTCCTGACGGAGAGCCTGGGAGAGACGGCGGCGCCGCTGTAGGGGAGTCGTTCGCGGCGATCAGTCCTTCGCCCGGGAGACGTACTCGCCGGAGCGGGTGTCCACGCGGATCACGTCGCCCTGCTCGAGGAACAGGGGCACGCGCACGGTGGCGCCCGTCTCGAGCTTGGCGGGTTTGACCCCACCCTGGGCGGTATCACCCCGGATCCCGGGATCGGTCTCCGTGATCGTCAATTCCACGAAGTTCGGCGGCGCGACGGCGAGAGGCGCATTGTTCCAGAGCGTTACGTTACACATGTCCTGCTCCTTGAGCCACTGGCGCGCGTCGGCGACGGCATGTTCGTCGGCCGCATACTGCTCGAACGTATCGGGCACCATGAAGTGCCAGAACTCGCCGTCCGAGTACAGATACTGCATAGCGGTCTCCATCACGTCGGCCGCCTCGACGCTGTCGCCCGACTTGAAGGTCTTGTCCACCACCCTGCCGTTCTTGAGGTTGCGGATCTTCACCCGGTTGAATGCCTGCCCCTTGCCGGGCTTGACGAACTCGTTCTCGACGATCGTGCAGGGGTCCCCGTCGAGGAGGATCTTCAGGCCGGAGCGGAACTCGTTGGTGTTGTAACTCGCCATGGGCGTACCGTGCTGATGATTCGATGCCCGCATGATACCGCGAGCGCGGCACGCCGCGTAAGGCGCGGTCGAGCCGTCCGGAGGGACCAGAACCGGTCCGTCCCGGCTTGCCGTCGCGGCACGGATTATGACGTGTGTCACGTTTTTGCGACGTCGCGAACAACGTCGCGTAACGCTGGGTTAGTATCGCCGACGAGTGGCCGAGAGAGATGGCCTGCAGGCGCGGCCCGAGTGCCGCAGCTGAAGGGGAGCCCGCAGCTTGAATCAGAAAACCCGCGTACGAATCGCCGTGCTCAGTCCGACGGAGGAAGAAGTCCATCGGGTGAACAGCATGCTGCGTGACGCAGGTCACATGGCCCACTGCGACTGGGTACGGGACCTCTCGGATCCCGCTGCCGCCCTGGGGAGCGATACCGAACTCGTGCTCCTGGTCCTGGAGGGCAGGATCGCGGATATCAAGACCGTTGCACGGTTACGCGATCAGCATGCGGCCGGCACCCCCCTGATACTGCTGGCAGAGACGATCGACGAAGAGGCGATGGATGCCGCGCTGCGGTTTGGCGCGCAGGACATCGTGTCGTGCCGACGCCGCGATCGTTTCCTGGCCGTGATCGAGCGCGAACTGCGCGCTCACCGCGCGGAACACGCGCTCGACGTCGCGCTGACGACGGCCGGTGAATACCGGCGTCAGCTCCGCGCCTACATCGATCAGTCGGTGCATGCGATCGCCTACGTGCACGACGGCATCATCCTGCATGTCAATTCCGCCTGGCTGAGCCTGTTCGGCGGTGCGGATGCCGACGCACTGGTCGGCATGCCGTTCATGGACAGTTTCGCCGCCGACTCCCACGGCCCGCTGAAGGGCGCGCTCGTCGCGGTGGCAAGGGACAAGTGGGGAGACGACGCGCTCGACGCTCGGGCGCTGACCGCCGGCGGTACCGAGATCGCGGTGCAGCTCGAACTGGAGAAGACGGACTACGAAGGCGAGCCGGCCGTGCGCATCTCCATCGCGCCGGCGGCGCCGGAGGAGGTGCAGAACCCGGCGGCTCCGACAGACAGCCGGGCCTTGCCGACGACGGATCCCGGTACGGGCTTGCTCTGCCGCCCGCACTTCCTGGAGGTGCTCGAAGCGCGCCTCTCCGAGCGCGCAGACAGCGGCGTCCGGGTGCTTGCCTGGGTGAAACCCGACCGTTTCGGAGACATCCATTCCGAAGTGGGCATTTTCCACTCCGAGGACGTCCTGAAAGAATTCGCCACCATGATCAGGCAAGAGCTGGGCGATGACGAGATCGCCGGCCGCTTCGAGGGCACGACCTTCCTCGCGCTGCTGAAACGCGGCTCGGAACGGGATGCCGAACGCTGGGCGCGCCGCCTGCTCGAGAAAGTGAAGGCGCATCGCTTCCTGGCAGGCCAGGGGGCGGTTCGGCTCACCTGCACGATCGGCCTCTGCCCGGCCACCGGAATGATCCGCGACGCCTCGTCGCTCGTCGCCGGCGCGGCGGACGCCCATGCCCACGCGCGCGACGACGGGGGCGCGACCGTATTCATGAACGAGACAGCGGACACCGATACGCTGACGCGACGCAACGATGCCACCTGGGTACGGTATCTGAGGTCCGCACTCATGGAGAACCGTTTCCGCCTGCTGCAACTGCCCATCGCGAGCCTCGACGGACAGCAGCAGGGCATGTTCGACATCCTGATCCGCATGGTGGACGAACAGGGCAACAAGATACTCCCCTCCGAGTTTCTGCCGATCGCCGAGCGTAACAATCTGCTGCAGGTGATTGACCGCTGGGTGATCGGGGCTTCGTGCCAGCTCGCCGCGTCCGGCGATGCCGGCCGGCTGTTCGTCCGACTCTCCCGTCATTCGATCGTCGACGAGAGTCTGCCCGTCTGGCTGCAGGAACAGTTCCGGTCGTTCGGGGCCGACCCGAAGCAGTTCTGTTTCCAGCTGAGTGAGCAAGACGCCATCCGCTACCTCCACCAGTTCTCGATGCTCACGCGGGCGCTGCACACCTTCGGCGCCGGCTTCGCGCTGGAACACGTCGGGGTCAGCGGCCGCTCCCTGAATACGGTCGAGAAGCTGAGGCCGGATTACGTCAAGATCGACGGCTCCCTCGTCCAGTCCCTCGCCCGCGACGAGGGCCTGCAGCGCGAGGTGCGCACCCTCGTGGAACGCTGCACGGCGGTCGGCAGCTGCACCATCGCGGAACGGGTCGAGGACGCCAATACGATGGCCGTACTCTGGCAGCTCGGCATCTCCTACATGCAGGGCCACTACGTGCACGAACCCGAGGTCGTGCTCCAGGAGACGGCCTGACGGCGAATCTCCCTGTGAACCGGTTCACAGTCCTGCGGCCCCGAACGCCTCTTCCGCACGCGGCATCGTCCAAAATTTGACCGGCATCATGGCGCGGGGCGCCGGTTCCGTCGAAGCTCGACCATCCTGGCCGTGCACATGCCGCCTGGGGCCGGCCGATCGTTGGATGGAGCAGCGGGTACGGACCATCCCACCGACTCATCGAACGGATCGCCTAACGGATCGCCGAACGGATCACCGTATCGCTCGTCGCGAGGACCACGCCGATGAAGAGACCGCCGCAACCGATGCCTGCCGGGGTGGCACGCCCGCGCCGCGGCGTGGCCCGCGCCACCGTGCTGACCAGTTCTGTCTTTGCCCTCATGGCGAGCGCTCCGGCGCGCGCTCTGGAGCTCGGTGAACCGGAGGTCCGTTCCCACCTCGGGCAGCCGCTCGAAGTCGTGGTGCCATACCTGACCGGGGGTAACGAGCGTCTGGGCGCAGACTGCGTCAGCCTCGTCCGCGGTGAGGCCGCCGGCCTGCCGGTCATGACGGGCGCCCGCGTCATCTCCGCAGCGAATGGTCGACTGGTGATCCGCGGTAGCCACGCGATCCGGGACCCTCTGCTGGCCATGCACTTGAAGGTGGACTGCCCGGCGACACCATTCCTCGTCCGCGCCTACGCGATCATCGTCGATCCCGCAGAATTGCACCCGTCGCGCCCGGTGCCCGTGCGGGTCGCAGCGAGACACCCGGCGGGTGCAGGACCGGAAGAGGCAGGGGGCGACGGACGGGAAGCGTCGTCCTCACCGGGGAGCCCCGGGAATCGTGGAGTGGCGTCCGGGGACGACGTCCGGGCAGGAGCAGCCCCAAGGGCGTCGGCCCGGCAGGAAAGCCTCGTGCCGGGCACCACCTATCGGGTCCGTGCGGGAGACACGCTCTACAGTATCGCAACCCGGGTCGCCGGCCGCACGACCGGCGTCCGGGCGACGGCGCAGCGACTGTTTGCCGCGAACCCCGGGGCGTTCGTCGACGGCGACATGGATCGGCTGCTCGCCGGCGCCACCCTGACGATCACCGACGGGAGAGTCACTCCTGCGCAGGCTGCCACGAACCGGAAGCCGGAGGGCCGACTCGGGGCAGAGCCAGCCGGCATCCCGTCGGTCCCAGATCCGCAACCGACGGATACCGGGCGGGAGGGATCGGGCAGCGTACCCGTGATCGCATGGGATTTCGCCTCGCATTCCATCGAGTCCGCTGCGAAAGCGAGCGGAGCTTCGGCAGACCCGGTGACCAGCAGCCCCTTCGAGGGCGAAGAGGCGATCGAGCAGAGAACCGCCCCGGGAACGCCCATCGCGCAGACGGTAGTCCCGCAGTCGGCAGGCAGTGGCTCAGGTACCCAGGACACGGGGGCCGGCACGTGGTCCGCCGGCACTGCGTCGGGGGCCGCGCTGGGAGTCGCACTGGGTCTCCTGTTCGGTCTCGCCATGTTCCGCTCCAGCATCCGGGGTCTGTTCCGCCGCTCGGCGTCACCTGCGGCGGCCGACACGGGCACCACCCCCGACTTGCACCCCGATGCCGAGGCGATGGGATTCTTCGCCGGGATCGCCGACGAGCCGAACGAGCCTCTCGTCGACAATGGACCTGCGCTGATCGAGGAGGAGTCGGATCTCCTCGTCACGGAGGAGAACTGGGCCGATATCGATCAGTCGCGTCTGAAATCCCTGGACCTGGATCTGGACTTCGACGCCGACGATGACGCACCCGTCGACGCCACTGCCGAAGAACCGGTGGCCAGCCATCTGTCGCTGGGCGACGGGGAAGACAGTTCGGGGCCGCTGCCGGCGGCGCGGGGACCGACCGAGGCGACGGCGGAGGAGCGCTTCGAGGAGAGCATGATCGTGGAAGTGGATACGGGCGCCGAACTGGCGGCCGGCACGAGTGCCGACGAGTGGAGCGCCGACGGGCAGGAGGCGCCGGAAGACACGGGACTCGCCACCGCGATGGACCTGCAGATGCTCGAAGAGGACTACGAACACGAATTCACGGCGACCCAGCGGCTGGAGAAACAGCTGGCGGACGCCGCGCTGGAACTCGACCGGGAGATCTCGGCGCACGCCGACGGAGACGACGCGGAGGACACCCTCGAGGAGCCGCTCGTGGCCACGGCGACACAGCGCAGCGCCTGAGCCTGCCTCACGCGACGCTGAGCCGGTCCACCTTGCGATAATTCCGCGACAGCAATGCGCCGCGGCGACCGCGTTCGCCGACGTATCGTTCCAGGTCGCCCGGCTTCAGCGTCATATGCCGGTCGCCGCAATGCACGACCAGACTCGCGCCGGGCGCCACGGCGGCCACCGCGACGAGTCGTTCGTCGCCGCTCTGGAACTTCTTCGTCGGGATCCCGATGATCTTGTTGCCCTTGCCCTTCGTGAGTTCCGGCAGATCGTCGAGGTCGAACAGGAGCAGGTGGCCCGAACTCGATACCGCCGCCAGCATCTCGCCTTCCAGCCACTCGGTGGGCGCAGGCACGATCGCATGGCCGCCCTTCGGCACCCTGAGCACCGCCTTGCCGGCGCGGGCACGCGTCGACAACTCACCGAGGGTCACGACGAAGCCGTAGCCCGCGTCGCTGGCCAGCACCCAGCGGTCGTCGTTATCGCCGAGCATCACGCCCCGGAATGTCGCACCGTCGGGCGGATTGAAGCGACCGGACAGCGGCTCGCCCTGCCCGCGCGCCGACGGCAGCTGATGCGCCAACACATTGTAGACGCGACCGGTCGAGTCGATGAACACGGCCGTCTGGTTGCTCCTGCCGCGGGCCGACGCCCGGAAACCGTCTCCGGACTTGTAATTCAGTGTCATCGGGTCGATCTCGTGCCCCTTCGCCGCGCGCGCCCAGCCGTGTTCCGAGAGCACGACGGTGACCGGCTCGCTGGCGACCAGTTCGGTCTCGTCCAGCGCCCGGGCAGCGTCCCGCTCGACGATACGGGTTCGACGCTCGTCGCCGTAACGTTTCGCGTCGTCGCGTATCTCTTTCTTCAGCAGTGTCTTCAGTCGCGCCTTGCTGCCGAGGATCTTCTCGATGTCCGCCCGTTCGGCGGCCAGCTCGTCCTGCTCTCCTCGCAGCTTCATCTCCTCCAGCCTGGCGAGGTTGCGGAGACGGAGATTCAGGATGGCCTCCGCCTGCGCGTCGGTCAGGGCGAAGCGCTCCATCAACACCGACTTGGGCTCGTCCTCCTCGCGGATGATCGCGATCACCTCGTCGATATTGAGGTAGGCGATCAGCAGGCCGTCGAGGATATGGAGTCGCTCGGTCACTTTGTTGAGCCGGAACTCGAGCCGTCGCGTGACGGTCGCTTTGCGAAATTCCAGCCATTCGGTCAGCAGCGACTTCAGGTCGAACACCCGCGGCCGGCCGTCCAGGGCGATGACGTTCAGATTCACCCGCAAAGTGCGCTCGAGCGACGTCGTGGCGAAGAGATGGGACATCAGCGCCGCACTGTCCACGCGCTTCGACTTCCGGGTGATGACGAGACCTCGACCATCGGCAGTTTCTTCGCCCGCATCTGCTGGGCGATCTGCTCGAGCACTTTGGCGCCGGAGATCTGGTACGGGAGAGAGGTGACGATGATGTGCTCGCCCTCCTCCCGCCAGGCAGCCCGCAGCCGCAGCGTGCCGCCGCCGGTGGTGTAGATCTGTTCGATATCGGCAGCCGACGAGACCAGTTCGCCGCCGGTCGGAAAGTCCGGGCCGGGTATGTATTCCGTCAGCTCCGCGATTCCGGCCCTCGGCTTGTCCAGCAGATGGATCAGGGCGCCTGCCACCTCGCCCAGATTGTGCGGCGGCACGTCGGTGGACATACCGACCGCGATACCGGTGGTGCCGTTCAGCAGGAGATTCGGCAGCCGGGCGGGCAGTACCATCGGCTCGTCCAGAGAACCGTCGAAGTTGGGTTCCCAGTCGACGGTTCCCTGGGCCAGCTCGGAGAGCAGCAGACCAGCGTACGGCGTCAGCCGTGCCTCCGTGTAGCGCATGGCCGCGAAGGATTTCGGGTCGTCCGTCGAACCCCAGTTACCCTGCCCGTCGATGGTCGGGTAACGGTAGGAGAAGGACTGGGCCATCAGCACCATGGCCTCGTAGCAGGCGCTGTCCCCGTGGGGGTGGAACTTGCCGAGCACGTCGCCCACGGTGCGGGCCGACTTCTTGTGCTTGGACGCGGCGGAGAGACCGAGCTCGCTCATGGAGTAGATGATCCGGCGCTGTACCGGCTTCAGACCGTCGCCGATACGAGGCAGCGCCCGGTCGAGGATCACGTACATCGAGTAGTCCAGGTAGGCCTTCTCCGTGAACTCCTTCAGCGGCTGGCTTTCGACGCCCTCGAGATTCAGCGTGTTCTGCATGGTATCGATAGTCCGGATGGGCGGGGACGCGGTCGCGGCGACCGTCAGACTTCCGCCAGATTGCCCTTCTGCTCCAGCCAGCGGCGCCGGTCGGCCGCCCGCTTCTTGGCGAGAAGCATGTCCATCAGTTGCCCGGTGGTCTCCCGGCTCTCCACCGTGAGCTGCACGAGGCGTCGCGTGTCCGGGTTCATGGTGGTCTCGCGCAACTGCGCCGGACTCATCTCACCGAGCCCCTTGAATCGCGTCACGGAGATCTTGCCACGGCGCTTCTCCGCAGCAAGAGAGTCCATGATGCCCCGCCGCTCCCCCTCGTCGAGCGCGTAGTAGACCTCCTTGCCGACATCGATGCGATAGAGGGGCGGCATGGCGACATAGACGTGGCCCTCGGCGACGAGCGCCGGGAAGTGACGCAGGAACAAGGCGCACAACAACGTCGCGATGTGCTGGCCGTCGGAATCGGCGTCGGCGAGGATGCAGACCTTATGGTAACGGAGGCTGCCGGTGTCGCCGCTGGCGGGGTCCACGCCCAGCGCCACGCTGATGTCATGGACCTCCTGGGAGCCCAGGATCTCGGCCGTATCCACCTCCCAGGTATTCAGTATCTTGCCGCGCAGCGGCATCACCGCCTGAAACTCCCGGTTCCGCGCCTGCTTGGCGGAGCCGCCGGCCGAGTCGCCCTCCACCAGGAACAGCTCGCACAGCTCCGGCTGCTGACTCGTGCAGTCGGCGAGCTTGCCCGGCAGTGCGGGACCCGACACCACGCGCTTGCGCACGACCTTCTTGGCCGCCTTGAGGCGACGCTGGGCCTTGCCGATGGCCAGCTGGGCGATCGTCTCGCCGGCCTCGGGATGCTGATTCAACCACAGTGCGAAGCTGTCCTTCACCACACCAGAGACGAACGCCGCCGACTGCCGGGAGGACAGTCGCTCCTTGGTCTGGCCGGAGAACTGGGGGTCTTCCAGCTTGACCGAGAGCACGTAATCGAGCCCGTCCCAGACATCCTCCGGCGCGAGGCGCACGCCCCGCGGCAGGATGTTCCGAAACTCGCAGAATTCACGTACCGCCTCCGTCAGGCCGGTACGCAGACCGTTGACGTGGGTGCCGCCCTGCAATGTCGGGATCAGGTTCACGTAGGACTCGCCGACGCCGCTGCCTTCGCCGGTCTGCCAGAACAGCGCCCAGTCGACGGCTTCCTGATTGCCCGCCATGCTCCCGGCGAAAGGCTGTTCCGGCACGTGCCCGGCGTCACCCGCCGCCTCGGCGAGGTATTGTCCCAGGCCGTCCTCGTAGCACCACTCCTCGGTCTCTTTCGTCTTCTCGACGGTCAGTCGAACCGTGAGGCCGGGGCAGAGGACCGCCTTCGCCTTCAGTACGTGGCGCAGCCTGGAGAGAGAGACCTTCGGCGAGTCGAAATACCGGGGATCGGGCCAGAACCGGATCGTCGTGCCGGTGTTCCTCCGGCCGACACTGCCCACGATCTCGAGGTCACCGCGCTTGTTCCCGCCGGCGAACGAGATGTTGTATTCCTTCCCGTCCCGGCGGATCCAGACTTCCAGGTGCTTCGACAGGGCGTTCACCACCGAAACGCCGACACCATGCAGCCCGCCGGAAAACTGATACTGCTTGTTCGAAAATTTACCGCCGGCGTGCAGGCGGGTGAGGATCAGCTCGACGCCCGGCATCTTCTCCTTCGGGTGGATATCCACGGGCATGCCGCGGCCGTCGTCGCTCACTTCGACCGAGCCGTCGGCATGCACCGTGACGTC
>JARRPZ010000100.1:0-17141 GCA_037382365.1 Gammaproteobacteria bacterium | reverse complement strand
CCTCCACCCTGGATACCCATCTCAACTGGGGCGCGAGTTACTGGAGCAACGATCTCTACAAGGGCATCTGGGTGGAACGCCTGCAGCGACGTGAAGCCGGCCCTCGCGAACTCGTGCTCGTCGCCCGGCTGTCCACGCTCGTGATAGTCGGCATCGCCCTCGCGATCATGACGAACATCGGATCCATCCGAACCGCATGGCAGATATCGCTCCTGTTCGGCGCCGGTACCGGCGCCGTGCTGGTACTGCGATGGCTGTGGGAGCGCGTCAACCTGTGGAGCGAGATCGGGGCGATCGTCACCTCTCTCGTCATCGCGCCGTTGCTGATCTACGCCACCGACGAAGAGTGGATACGGCTCGGCGTCATGTCCGGCACGTCTCTCGTGGTCGTGGTGGCGACCGCCTTCCTCGCGCCGGCAACTCGTCCCGAGAAGCTGGTGGCCTTCTACCGGCGGGTGCGGCCGCCGGGCTGGTGGCAGCGTACCGCGACCGCCGCGGGCGAGGACCCCGGTGCCGGCGCCGATGCCCTGCGAGATGACCTGGTGGCCCTGGCGGCCTGCGCATTCAGCGTCTATGCCTGGCTGACCGGGATCGGCCTGTTGCTCCTGCAGAGCGCACCCGTGTGGGTGGGCATCGGGCTCGTGAGCGCAGGCACCCTCGTTACGCCGGTCTGGCTGCGCGCCCTGCGCCGCGCCTGAGCCCGTGACCGGCGGTCAGCGCCGGCCCTGGTGCCGGTCAGGGCGCCGACGCGTCTGCGGACCCGGCGAGCGCCGGATTGGCCTTGGCCAGTGCCACGCGCAGACGCTCGATATAGTCTGGCGGGAACACCCAGGTCGGGATGCCGCCCTCGTCGCGCCGCTCCAGGCCCCGTTCCTCCGGCGGCAGGTCGTAGAGCAGGGTCATCAGGACATCGCTGCTCACCCAGGGACTGGAACGGAAGTAGCCGTGACCGTTCCCGGCCGTGCCACCCTCCGCGTTGGTGACGTCGATAATCCTGAGTTCCGGATGTTCCTCGAAGAAACGCCGTGCGTTCGGCCCGACGGTCACCGACGGGTCGAACGCCTCGCCGGACCGGCTCTTGCCGAAGACGAGCCGGGACATGCCGAGGGCCTTGTCCTGCGCCGACTGATAGATGGTAAGCGCATCCGGGATGCGCAGGGCGCCATCCACCAGGTAGCCGCCGAGGATACCCCGGTCGACGTCGCTGCCGACCAGGATCACGTTGCCCAGCCGCACCCGGCGTTCGATCTCGTCCTTGTCCATCAGGAACCCGTACATGCCGAGATCCGCCAGCATGCGGCTGACGACGCGCGTCCCGGCACTGTAGCCGAGCACATGGATGCGCTCGGCATTCGTGTTCTCGGCGATATGCAGTATCAGGCCGCGGAGGCTGCGGGCCGAATTGGCGGCATCGTCAAGGTCCGACATATAGGCGACCCGGCGCGTCGTGGAGGGCCAGGAGTAGGCGATGAAGGCACCCTGATAGCCCAGAAAGTGCCAGAGTTCGGACGCGACCAGGATCGGGTTCTCGAACGTGACCTTGTAGCCGTGGACGTAGATGAAGACGTCCTTGTTGGCCGAGCGGGCGAGCCGCTCGTCGATCTCCCGGGCGAAGCGATCCCCGGGTTCGGGCCGGGGCTCGATGTTGTCGTCCAGCGGACGCACCGTGCGGGCCAGCGGCCCGTATTCGACGACCTCGGCGACCTCCAGCGGATAGTCCTCGGTGCGATTCTTCAGGAGCGAAATGCGCCGCGCCTCTTCCCAGGTAATGGTCTCGTCGAGACCCAGCTTGATCCGCGCCTCACCGACCCGCAATGCGTTGGCACGCGCATCGCTGTAGTAATCGAACTTGTCGTCGGGGCCGGCGGGCTGCCTGTCGGTCGCGTACAGCATACGGGGCTCGCCGCCCGCGCTGATGGGGTCGTTGTCCACGAACGGGTCGATGTTGCCCTCCTCGTAGACGTCCGGGGCGGGCATCAGGAGAACCTGATTCGCGGGCGTGCCGCCGCAGCCCGCCAGCAGCACGGCACAGATCGACAAAAGAAGATATCTCGGGTTCATGGGGCCTCCGCAGATCGCCGCCAGTGGACGATAGCAGACTGGCCAAAACGGCGCAGCCGTCAGGACATAAGGGCGAGCGGCCGGCCCCCGCTGCACGAGCGAAGGTCGGCCGCCACGATTGCCCGTTTACGTTCGTCTAACCGTTTACCGTGCGGTTCGCAATCCCTACTGCCGCGCCTTGTTCACGAACTCTTCGACGACGTTCGACATGTCGAACGACTTGCCGCCCTGCACCGGCGGGTATTCGGCCAGCGATTTCAGGTGCTGCCCCATCAGTTCGCCCATGGGCGCTATGAGCCAGGATACCTTCTGCATCAGGTGGCCGTAGGCGTCCGGGCTGTCGTAACTCTCGTACGGATCCATGCGCAGGTTGAACACGAGCGGTACGGTACGAGGCACGAGATTCGCGTAATAGTCTTCCTTCGTGGAGAAATGGAACTTCCACGGCCCCATGCGAACGGCGGTCAGCTTGCTCTCGTAGTAGTGGAAGATGTGGTCACGGGCGGACCTGTCTGCCTTCCCCATCCAGTAGGGCAGGTTGTTCACGCCGTCGATGTACTGGTCCATCTCCTCCATGACCCACTCGGCGACGTTGTCGACTCCCGCCGCTGCCGCGAGGGTCGTGAACAGGTCCTGGTGGCCCTGGATGCCGTTCAGCGCCGTGCCCGCCGGGATCTTTCCTGGCCAGCGCACCATCATCGGCACGCGCACGCCGCCCTCGTAGGTCGTCATCTTCTCGCCCCGGAACGGCGTCGTGCCACCGTGCGGCCAGGAGGAGTGCTCCGGTCCGTTGTCCGTCGAGTAGAGCACGATGGTGTTGTCCTTGATACCCATCTGCTCGAGAGCGTCGAGTACGACGCCGACGTCGCGGTCGTGCTGCATCATGCCGGCGCCGTAATAATCCACCTCGCTGGTGTACTTCTCGACCTTCATAAGCCAGTCGTCGTCGACACGCGTATACAGATGCATGCGGCTGGTGTTCAGCCATACGAAGAAGGGCTTGTCGGCCTCGACCGACTCCCGCATGAACTTCAGAGCGAGGGGTATCACCTCTTCCCGATCGAAGTTCTTCATCCGCTCCTGCGTCAGCGGCCCCGTATCCGTGATCACCTGCCGGCCGACCACACCGAAACGCGGGTGCTCGGTCTTGTCCATCTTGTCGGTGGCAAACGAGTGGATGACGCCACGGGTCCCGAACTTCTCCTCATATTCTTCGAGGGAACCCGAATATTCCCTGGCGAAATTCTGGTAGTCGCGCTGTTCGGCCTCCTCCTGGGTGTTCAGGTGGTAGAGGTTACCGAAAAACTCGTCGAATCCGTGGGCGGTAGGCAGGTGCTCGTTCCGGTCACCCAGGTGGTTTTTGCCGAAGTGGCCGTTGCGGTAGCCCTGGGCCTTCAGCACCTCCGCCAGCGTCGGCGATTCGGGCTGGAGGCCGAGGGAGTCACCCGGCTGCCCGACAGTGGTCATGCCGGAACGGATCGGATACTGGCCCGTGATGAAGGCGGCCCTGCCCGCCGTGCACGACGGTTGCGCGTAGTGATCGGTGAACATCGCGCCCTCGGCGGCGATGCTGTCGATATTCGGCGTCGGATACGCCATGACGCCGTGCGCGTAGGCGCCCAGATTCGACCAGCCGATGTCGTCTCCCCAGATTACGAGGATATTCGGCTTGTCCTCGGCGTACACCGATACGGACAGCGCAAGCAGACAAATGAGCCCCACACTACTCCGATGGATCATCTCTCCCTCCTGGGTTCTCTGGCCTGAGTTCTTCCGGTTCAATTATTGTTGGTGCGGCTGCGAGACCGCCATTTTTGGGCCGGCTTCAAAAGTCTAGCATGATCATTTGAGGCAGAAGCGAATCGAGCGGCCACTGGTGCGGAACCGACGGGCGTGCTCTCCGGTCCCATGACAAGCCGCATTCGATATACTGCACGGCTCGGGCTGATGCCAAGGGTATCCGGCGATTCGATCGATCAGCAATCTCTCGATATGAAACGGCAATTATGAAACTGAAAGCCTGGCTCCGTGAACCTCTGCTCCATTTCCTGCTCCTCGGCGCAGGACTTTTCGTCCTGTTCGGCTGGCTGAACCGGGACGGTTTCGATGCGCCGAACGAGATCGTCGTCGATTCGTCCCGGATCGCGCAGCTCCGCATGCAATTCGAACGGGTCTGGCAGCGCCCGCCCTCCGAGGACGAACTGTCGGGCCTCGTCGAGGACTGGATCCGGCAGGAAGTGCTGTACCGGGAGGGCATGGCGCTCGGCCTGGACCAGGGAGACCCCGTCATGCGCCGCCGGGTGGTGCAGAAGATGCAATTCATGTCGGATGCACTGGTGAACGACGAGTTCACGGATGCGGAACTGCAGGCGTGGCTGGACGAGAAACCGGACACCTACCGCATCGAGCCCCGTTATTCTTTCCGCCAGGTCTACTTCGATCCCCAGCGCCACGGCGCCGGACTCGAGGAATTGCTGGAGGAATCGCTCCGCGCACTGCGCAGGGACGCGGACGCCGCGGACGGCGATCCGACGCTCCTGCCGACTTCGATGTCGGACGTCGCCATCAGCGAGATCGCCCGTAATTTCGGTGAGCGGTTCGCTACGGCTATTGCCGATGTGCCGGTCGGCGAATGGAGCGGACCGATTCCGTCCGGCTACGGGCTGCACCTCCTGCGGGTCTCCTCGAAGGAGCCGGCGCGCATGCCCGAACTCGAGGAAGTGCGTGCCGCGCTGGCGCGCGATCTCCTCGCGGAGCGCACGAAGCGTGCCAACGAAGCGTTCTACGAGGCGCTGCGTGATCGCTACACGGTGCGGATCTCGGACGACATCTCGCTGGCGCAAGAGACAGCAGGGGACGAGAACTCGCCACCGATCGTTACGCCGTCCTCTGGAAGGTGCCGGCGCAGGGCACGGACCGGCGGCTGGCGCTGTCCGTGGAAATGCCGCCCGGCACCGAGACCGTCAGCGAGCCCCGCCTCACCATCGTCCCGGGTGCACACGTGGAGCGCTGGGAGATCCGTCATCCGGGCGGCCTGACCGGCAAGACGATCCGTATCGAAGGCCGGGCGGTCGGCGTCACCGAGGTCATCGCCAGGCTGGAACGCCAGGACGGCAGCAGCCAGGTATCGCGCCTGTCCCTGGACGAGCCCGAGTTCCTCATAGAAGCGCCGAAAGGCATGGCCGCCGTCGCCTGGTCCTACTTCGTGATCGGCGTCGAACACATCCTCGGTGGCATCGACCATCTGCTGTTCGTGCTGGCGCTGCTCCTGATCGTGAAGAACATGCGCCGGCTGATCGCCACCGTGACGGCATTCACCGTGGCCCACAGCATCACCCTGGTCGCCGCGACACTCGGCTGGGTACACGTACCCGGGCCGCCGGTGGAGGCCATCATCGCCCTCAGCATCATGTTCGTCGCCGCCGAGTTCATCCACGCTCGCCGTGGGCATCCGGGCCTCACCGAGCGAGCGCCCTGGGTCGTCGCCTTCAGTTTCGGCCTGCTGCACGGTTTCGGTTTCGCGGGTGCCCTGTCCGAAGTCGGCCTTCCCGACAACGCGATCCCGCTGGCGCTCTTCACATTCAACGTCGGCGTCGAGGCCGGCCAGCTCGTATTCGTCGGCGCCATCGTCGCGTTGCGGTGGATCGCAGCCCGTTCGTCACTGCATGCCGGCGACTGGCTCGCGCCGGCCACCGCCTATGGCATCGGCTCGGTCGCGGCCTTCTGGACCATCGAACGTATCGCGAGCTTCTGGAGCTGATCCTCTCCGGGAACGCTACTCCTCGTCGAGGAATTCGTCCTCGAAGAAGTCGTCCATCGGCGGGTTGCCGTCGTAGATCAGGTATTCCCGACGCTGGAGATAGGACTCGCGGACGAACAGGTAGGGGTCGTTGGAGGCCTCGATCTGCGACTCGACCGCCAGCAGCCGCGCCCGGACGTCGATGAACCCGAGAATCCACAGCTTGTCCCTGACGGACGTGTTGTCTATGTAGCGGATGCCGCTCAGGCCGAGGGCACCGAGTTGTCCGAAGGCATCCCTGGGCGACGAAGGGCCGAGGAACGGCAGGACGAGGTAGGGCCCCTGCGGGATGCCCCAGACGGCGAAAGTCTGGCCCAGATCCTCCTCGTGCTCCTCGAGACCGAGGTCGGAGGCGACGTCGATCAGGCCGCCGAGACCCACCGTCGAGTTCACGACCAGCCGACCCATGTCGGACAGCGCCGCGCCCGGCTTGCCCTGCAGCAGGTTGTTCAGTGCGATCCGCGGCGTCTGCAGGTTGTTGAAGAAGTTACCGACGCCGCGACGCACGAGCGCCGGCGTCACCTTCTTGTACCCCTTCGCGATCGGTTTCAGGACGGCGCTGTCCACCACATCGTTGAACTGATAGGTCGCCCGGTTGATCTTCTCGAGCGGGTCCGGCGTGATGCCGGGCTGCGTCTCCTGGCTGGCACAGCCGCCCAGCATCAGGAACGTGGCGATCAGTAGGAGGGGCGACTTCGCTGCCGAGGCAGGTGATCCGGGCATAGGGGCAATCGACCTTCAGGTTGCTCGCACGAGGATACTCGCCCCGGCGCGGGAATCCGATCCGGGGACAGACATGCCACCGTCCGGTGGTCGCTACTATAGCCACAGGCGTCCGGCAGGGTCCAGACGCGCGACCGTTCGTTCAGGAACGGGGATTTCTGCGCGAGGCGAAGTAGCGTTCGTACACTTCGTCCATGGACTCCCCGGTGATGCCCAGCCCGTCCACGAGTTCGTTCAGCAGACGCAGCTCGCCGGCATCCTTCTCGTCGTCGGCGGCGATCACCTCCAGGATCATCAGCATGAGCTGCTGTTTCGCCTTCGGGGAGAGTTCCCGGTTCAGCTCGCCGGTCAGCCGCTTCGCATCCGTGTCCGGATCCACGCGCCCGGCGATATCGGTGACGAGATCCAGTGCATCCACCGAGGACAGCCCGAGCCGTTGCTGCAGGAGCTGCACCATACGCAGGTTCTCCTCCGGCGAGATCCCGCCGTCGCTCGCCGCGACCAGTACCATGAGCGCCGCGACCGTCTCCTCCGCTTCACGGCCGCGCGGCAGGAGCCCTCCCGCATCCGACCAGCCGGTCTTCTCCCTGATGACATCCATTATTCCCATCACACACTCCCGGTAGTACTGCGCCCGGCATCGGCCGCCTGCTGCGCGGCGCTGCCCGAAACCGACGACAGCCGAATCACGGTGCCACCTCCGTCGCCGGTGCTCTGACCCGATCGAAAGTGGCGTAGAGGACCGGCACGACGATCATCGTCAGCAGCGTGGCGAATCCCAGACCTGCCGCGATGGTGACCGCCATCGACACGAAGAAGGCATCCGGGAACAATGGTGCCATGCCGAGTATCGTGGTCGCGGCCGCCATGGCGACAGGGCGCAGGCGGCTGACGGCGGAATCCAGGATGGCATTCCAGCGGTCCTTGCCTTCCCCGATCTCGAGATCGATCTGGTCGATGAGGACGATGGCGTTCTTGATCAGCATGCCGCTCAGGCTCAGGAAGCCGAGGGTCGCCATGAAACCGAACGGCTGGCCGGTCACCAGCAGGCCCGCGGTCACGCCGATGAGCGCCAGCGGTACGACCAGCCAGATGATCGCCACCTGCTTGAAGGCATCGAACAGTAACAGGGTGATCAGCACCATCAGCAGGAGAAACAGCGGCACGCTGCTGGCCAGCGAGGCACGGGCCTCGCCACTCGACTTGTATTCGCCCCACCATTCCAGGCGGTAGCCGGGAGGCAGTTCGATGGCCTCGACGGGCGGTCTCAGCTCGTCGAGCAGCGGTGCCGCCTCGCCCACACGCGGGTCCGCCAGCACGGTGATTGCCCGTGTCCGGTCCTGGCGCCGGATGATGTCGTCCTCGAATGTCGTCTCGAAACGGGAGACTACCTGGCGCAGCGGGATCATGCGCCGGGCCGCGGGGCTCCAGATCTGCAGATTCTGCATGCTGGCCGCATCCGAACGCTGGGGTTCCGGTGCCCTCAGGACGATCGGGATCAGTTCGTCGCCCTCGCGAAACACACCGACCCGGGCCCCTTCGAACGCCTGCAGCAGGACGTTTGCCACGTCCCGATAGCCGATGCCGTTCAGATTCGCCTGCTCCTCCGCCAGCACCGGACGGATCACCTTCACCCGATCCCGCCAGTCGTTGCGGATGCCGAACGCATTCGGCTCGGCATGCATGATCGACTCCGCTTCGTTCGCGAGACGACGCAGTACGTCCGGTTCCGGCCCCATGAACTTCGCCTGGATCTTGCCGGGTTCACCGGGCCCGAGGATGAATTTTCGTACCTGCGGCACGGCATCCGGATAGTTCGCATCCAGATGCCGCTGTATCCGGTCGGCGAGCCCGTCGATATCCCGGTAATCGGCGACGTCCACCAGCAACTGCCCGTAGGCCGGATTCTGCTTCTCCGGCGAATAGGTCAGGAGGAATCGCAGGGCACCCTGTCCGACGACCGTGGTCACATGGGTCACGCCGTCCAGGCCGAGCACGTATTCCTCGATCTCGGCCAGATCACGGCTCGTCTGCTCGATGTGGGTCCCCTGGGGCAGCCAGTAATCGACCATGAACTGGGGTCGGGTCGAATTCGGGAAGAAACTCTGCTCGATCCTGCCGAATCCGACGACCGAGACCAGGAACAGGCCGACGACGGCGGCCAGCGTGAGGACGCGGAACCGGATACACGCAGCCAGGAAGCCCCGGAAACGACGGTAGAATCCGGAATCGTAGGGGTCGACCTCTTCTCCCGCCCCTTTCGGCTTCAGGAACAGTATGCAGAGCAACGGCGTGATCGTGACCGCGGTGATCCAGCTGAGTAGCAGCGAGATCAGTATCACCGTGAACATGGAACGCGTGTACTCGCCGGTGCTGTCGTCGGAGGTGCCGATGGCGGCGAATGCGAGGACGGCGATCACGGTCGCGCCGAGCAGGGGTATCGCCGTCTGATTCACGACCGCGAGGGCCGCATCCCTTCCGTCCTCTCCCCGCTGCATCCTCACCAGCATGCCGTCCACGACCACGATCGCATTGTCGACGAGCATGCCGAGGGCGATGATCAGGGCACCCAGCGAGATGCGTTCGAGCGTGACATCCTGCGCGCTCATCACGACGAAACTGCCCGCGATGGTGATGAACAGCACGGCGCCGATGAGGAGGCCGCTGCGCAGCCCCATGAAGAACAGCAGCACGATGATCACGATGGCCACCGCCTGGGCGAGGCTCGACAGGAATCCGGAGATCGCCGCCTCCACGGCTGCCGACTGCACCGCGATCGCACCGAATTCGATCCCCAGCGGGATGTCGCTGCGGAGTTCGCCGAGCCGCTCCGCCAGCGCTTCGCCCATCTCCACCACATTGCCGTCGGCGACCGTCGAGATGCCGAGCCCGATGGCGGCCTGTCCGTCGTAACGCAGTAATGTCGACGAGGGCTCCAGGTAGCCGCGACGTATCTCCGCGATGTCGCCCAGGTAGATCTGGGCCCCTCCCGGCTCGCCCTGGATCAGCAGCGTCTCGAAGTCCTCCACCGAGTCGAAAAGGCCATAGGGCGAGATGGCGATGAACTCGGGACCGACTTCCACGCGGCCCGCGTCGGCCACGACGTTCTTGTCCTGCAACCGCTGTATCACCGCTGCGGGCGGGACACCGAGCTGAGACATCCGTTCCCGGTCGATCTCGACGTAGATCGCCTCCGGCTGGCGGCCGAACACCTCGATCTTCGCCACGTCCTCGACCAGGAGCAGCTCCCGGCGCAGGAATTTCACCACTTCCCACAACTCGGCATACGTGTACTCGGCACCGTAGACGGCGAAGAAGACGCCGTACACATCGCCGAAATCATCGTTTACGACCGGGGTGCCCGCGCCGGGCGGGAGGCCGCGGGCGGCATCACCCACCTTGCGCCGCAGTTCGTCCCAGACCTGGGGCAGTGTGTCCTTGTCGTAGTTGTCCTTGATCCTCGCCGTGACGATGGACAGGTCCCGCGAGGAACGCGACTTTATCTCGTCCAGCTGTGCGAGCTTCTGCAGCGCGATCTCGATCTCGTTGGTGACCTCCTCTTCCACTTCCGCTGCCGAGGCGCCCGGATACGACGTCATGATCAGCGCATCCTTGATAGTGAAAGCCGGATCCTCCAGCCGACCCATGCCCATGTAACTCACGATACCCCCGACGATCAGGAGCACCGTCAGCACCAGCGTAGTGGTGGGATGATCGATGCAGTAGGCGGTGAGTCTGCTCACGCGCGCCGCCTCAGGGTTCGTAGGCCCGGACTTGCATGCCTTCCCGGAGATTGTGCACACCAGACGCCGCGATCCGGTCGCCGGCCTCGAGACCGTCCAGCAGCCGGATGCGTTCCCCCGTGATCTCGCCCACCGCGACCGGCTGCCGGTGTACCCGCATGTCTTCGTCGAGCCGCCAAACGAAGGCCTCACCGGTCTCGTCGCTACGGACGGCCACGGCCGGTATCACCGCACCCCCGCGGGGAGAGCCCAGATCGAGCTCCGGCGGCACCGAGAGTACGACCCTGCCGGTCATCCCCGGCCGCACGTTGACGTCGTCCGGATTGTCGAAACCGAGGGTCACCTGATAGGTCCGGGTGACCGGATCGGCGGTCGTATTAAGCTCCTTCAGGTAGGCGGGGAATTCCCGACCCGGGATCGCGGAAATCACGACCCGCGGATGCAGCCGCTGCGCGCGGCCTTCGGTCTCGATGCCCGGCTTCGCCCGCGCCCAGTCCTGCTCGGGGATATCGACTTCCATCTCGAGAGAAGACTCGTCCTGCAACACGAGCACGGCCTGCTTCGCCTGCACGTTCGCGAAGTCGTTGACCAGCTTTCTCGCGACCACGCCGTCGAACGGCGCCTGCAGCTTCGTGTCGGCGACCGCCTTGCGGGCGCTGCGCAGCGCGGCATTCGCCACTTCCAGGTTGCGGCTCGCCAGATCGAGGTCCTGACGGGTAACCGCATTCTCGCGGTAGGCCTGTTCGAACCGGCGGAAGTCCGCTTCCGCCGCGTTGCGGTCGGCGATGGCCTTGTCGAGCTGCGCCTGGTAGTCCGCCGGGTCGAGCCGCGCCAATACCTGACCTTCGCTCACCCTGTCACCCGCCGTGACCCGGAATTCGACCACCCGGCCGGGTACCTCGAACCCCATGTCGGAACGCTGCGCCGCGGCGACGGTGCCGGCGTATTCCACCATGAGGTCGTCGCCCTGCCCGCCGAAGGTATAGATCTTCACTGGCCGGACGACCTCTTCCGACGGCGCTTCGACGGCGCCGTCGCAGCCGCCGAGCAGCGGCAGCAGCAGCGCGAGCACGACGGCCGGTCTGTTCATGGCGCATCCTCTGTGCCGGGCACGGGTGTCGCGGCGGACCAGCCGCCGCCGATCGCACGATAGACGGAGATGACATTCTGCACCACCTCGCCCTGGCTGCGAGCGGCGAGGTCCTGCTGATTGAACAGGGCCCGTTCCGTGTCGAGAACGTTCTGGAAGTCCGTGAGACCGCTGCGATAAAGCGTGCGGACGAGTTCGGCCGAACGGCTTGCCGCATCCACGGAGCGCCTGAGTGCGGCCAGCCGTTCCAGCTCGTTCGCGACGGCCACGAGGGAATTCTCGGTATCCCTCAGCGCCTCGAGGACACTGGCTTCGTAAGCCGCGAGGGCCTGCCGCGTGCGTGCCTCCTCGACGGCGATGCTGCCCCGGACCCGACCGCCATCGAACAGGTTCCAGAGGAATACCGGTCCGATGGACCAGGTTTCGTTGTCATCGTCGAGCAGAGCGCGGCCCACTGCGCTGTAACCGAAGGCGCCCTCCAGGGAGAAGTTCGGATAGAGGGCGCTGGTCGCGACGCCGATCCTCGCGGTCTGCGCCGCCAGGGCCCTTTCCGCCCGGCGCACATCCGGCCGATTGCGTATCGCATCCGCCGGGATGCCCGCGGCAAGTGATTCGGGCGGCCGGGGGATCGGCCGCGGCAACACGAGTTCCGCGGCGAGCGCTCCCGGCTGCTCGCCGACGAGTGTGCTCAGGTTGTTGATCGTCTGCTGTACCGCGGTCTTCAATGCCGGGATCGCCGCCTCCGTCGTCGCCAGGTTCAGGCGCGCCTGCTGCACCTCCAGTTCCGGCGCCAGCTCGGCGCGGTTGCGCGCTTCCACGAGACGCAGGGTCTCCCGCTGACGCTCGACATTCTCCTCCGCCAGCCGCAGGCGCTCCTGCAGCGTGCGCAGGAACACGTAACCGCCCGCCACTTCGGCGTTCAGTATGACCAGCACGTCCCGGTATGCCTCGACCGACGCCTCGTAGGTGGCCTGGGCGGATTCCACGCTGCGCCGGACCCGTCCCCAGAAATCCAGTTCCCAGCTCGCGCCGACGCTGAGCTCGCTGAAGTCGTCCACCGGATCGATGCCCGGCAGGACCGCCAGTGTCGACCGGGACCGGCGCACGCCGCCCGTGAGATTGACATCGGGGACGCGATTACCTGCGACGACGTCGAGCAGCCGGCGCGCCTCCTCGACGCGGGCAACGGCAGCCTCGAGGCCGAGACTGCCGCGCTGCGCCCGTTCGACGAGTCCGGTAAGCAGCGGATCCTCGAGTTCCAGCCACCAGCGCGCCGTGGTCTCCTCGCTGCTCAGATTGGCGACGAGCGCCTGGTGCCATTGATCGGCGACGACGATCTCGGGCGGTTCGTAGTCCGGGCCGACGGTGATGCAGCCGCCGGCGAATACCGCGCCCGCCAGCAGGGTCGCTGTTCTTCTTCTGATGGCAACCAATATTCCGGTGGCTCCCCGGACACGATGGACGGACTCGGCTCCGCGAGTGTATTCCATCCCACCGACCGAAATAAGAGTGGACGGCCGCAAGGGCGGCGCCGTCGACAGTGCCCGGCAATTCCCCGATAATCCCGACCGCGCGACGGAGCTACCCATGTTTCACATTGTCGATACGGACATCTTCGACCGGCCGATGCTGGACGAACTCTGCGACCTCACCACAGCGGTTCGCACCGTCGCCAAACCGGCGGATGGCGCGCGCTTCCTGCAGCAACTGCTGCCGACCCGTCGCGCGATGCTGTATTTCACGCAGCCCTCCACCCGTACCTTTCTTTCCATGAACAACGCCTGCCACGTACTGGGCATCCGCACGAGCGAGATCCGCCATCCGGAGGTCTCCTCCGAGGTGAAAGGCGAGACCTTCGAAGACAGCATCCGCACCTTCAGCTCATACGTGGACCTCATCATCATGCGCACGCCCGAACCCGGCTATGCGGCGAGGGCCGCGGCACTGATGGACTCGATCCCGAGGCCGGTGCCGATCATCAACGCCGGCAGCGGCAAGGACCAGCATCCGACCCAGGCGCTGCTCGACATCTACACCCTGGATCGGAGCTTCGAGCCGTCCGGCGGCATCGACGGCAAGACCATCGGCATGATGGGGGATCTGAAACGCGGACGGACGGTGCGCTCGCTCAGTCGGCTCATGCGCTTCTACGAGGGCGTGAAGCTGGTATTCATCGCTCCGCCCGCGTTCGAGATGGAACCGGACATCAAGGAATTCCTGGACCAGCACGGGGTGGAATTCCGCGAGACGCGCCGGTTGCACGAGACGCTGCCGGAGCTCGACGCGATCTACGTCACACGGATGCAATCCGAGCACGACGTCGCCGACGAGTCTTCCGGCGTAAACCTCGCACCGTTCACCATCGGCGACCGGGAACTCGGTCTGCTGAAAGATGACGCGGTGATCATGCATCCGCTGCCGCGCGGTCCCGAGATACAGGTGGAGGTGGACCGGGATCCGCGGGCGATGTACTGGCGGCAGGAGCGCAACGGCATGTGGATGCGCGTTGCCCTGATGGCGAAGATTTTCGGGGTGGACGAGCTGATATCCGACGCCCTGCCACAATTCGGTGAGGCCTGAGCACCACCGGCCGAACCGACAACAGGAGATTCCAGAATGAAGAAGACGACCCCAATGCTGTGCGCAATGAGCCTGCTCATGACGGCCGGCCACGCCCATGCACAGAGCGCGGAGGAGCTGGCCAAGCAGCTGGCGAACCCGATTGCATCGCTTATTTCGGTGCCCTTCCAGTTGTAAACGTCCAGCCGGTCGTCCCGATCTCCCTGAACGAGGACTGGAACCTCATCAGCCGGACGATCGTGCCGGTCATCGACCAGTGGGACATCTTCCCCGACTCGGGCAGTCAGTTCGGTCTGGGGGACGTGGTCCAGAGCGCCTTCTTCTCACCCAAGGAAGCGACCGAGAGCGGATGGATCTGGGGCGCCGGACCGGTCTTCCTGCTGCCGACCGCGACGGACGATCTGCTCGGCGCCGACCAGTGGGGCCTCGGACCGACCGCCGTGGCACTGAAGCAGCAGGGACCCTGGACGTTCGGCGGCCTCGCCAATCACATCTGGTCCGTGGCCGGCGACGATGATCGGCCCGACATCAATGCCACCTTCCTGCAGCCGTTCGCTACCTACGCCACACCGGGCGGCTGGAGTTTCACGACGACGATCGAGGCGACGCGCGACTGGGAGAACCGGGAGTGGAACCTGCCCCTCACCGTGTCGGCGGCCAAGGTGACGAAGCTCGGCAGCCAGATGGTGCAGTTCTTCGGGGGCGTCCGTTACTACATGGACAGCACGCCCAACGGCCCGGAAGGTTTCGGGCTGCGATTCGGCTTTACCCTGCTGTACCCGAAGTAATCGACGGTACGAAAGGCGCCGGCCGGGGGACGCCGGCGCCCGGTCAGTCCGCCCGCCGCCGCGTCCTCACAACTGGGCGTCGAGTCTCAGTAGCCGTGCGATCCAGGCCTGGAATCGCCGTCCCATGGTGGCGTCGGGCTCGCTGTCCAGCGTCTTCGTGCCATCGGACCAACTGAGGTCCCCGTCCTGCAGCGTGACACGCCACGCCCGCGCCCCGTCCCGCTGGCGGTCGAAGATGGCCTCCAGCTGTCCTGCCAGCACATCGTTCTTCACCAGGATGCCCTGTTCGCAGTTCAGAGACGTCGAGCGGGGATCCAGGTTGTAACTGCCGACGAAGAGGGTGTCACCGTCGACGGTAAGGGCCTTGGTATGCAGACTCGTTCCCTGGGATCCGAGGAAACCGCTGCCCCCACCCTCGCCCGGCTGCGGCTTCATCTCGTAGAGCACGACACCGGCCTCGAGCAGATCCTCCCGATTACGTGCGTATCCGCCGTGGACTGCCGCCACGTCGGTGGCAGCCAGTGAATTCGTGAGGATTTCGACATCCCGGTCGTCGGCGACGCGGGTCAGGATGGCCGTACCGTTCTCGCCGGGCACGAAATAGGGTGATATCAGCTTCGCGTTTCGCTCGGCGCCTTCGATCAGCGGCGTCAGCGCGCCCAGCACCCGCGAGCGTTCGGGACCGGGCTCGCCCAGCGTGGCCTTGAGCGGATCGTCCGCGACGAATTCGTATTCCGCCGTCCACTCCATGGGCCAGTCACCGGACGCCAGCGCCTGTACGGACTCGTCGTTCGCCAGGCGCCTGGCGTATTCGCTATCACTCGCTTCCTGCGCGTGGGCCGCCAGATTCGAGCGGAGCTGTTCGAGTGCCGCGGGCTCCACATCCATCGACTCCAGATCGGCGACGGGATGGACGGCCGGCGAATTCCAGTACTCGTCGAATGCAGCGGAGACGTCCCGGACGATCGGGCCGATCATCGCGAAGTCGAGATCGACGAAATTGATGTTGCCGCTCGCATTGAAATACTCGTCGCCGAGATTGCGGCCACCGGCCACCGCGATGCGATTGTCCGCGATCCAGGACTTGTTGTGCATGCGATGGTTCAGCCGGCCGAAGTCGCCGACCAGTTCGAACACCTTGCCGAAGAAGCCGCGGCGGCTCTTGAACGGATTGAATATGCGCACTTCGATATTCTCGTGTGCATCGAGGGCCGCGAACTTGTCGTTCTTCGCGCGGGCGTCGAAATCGTCGACGAGTATGCGGACCTGCACTCCGCGGTCCGCCGCCTCCAGCAGACGGTGCGCGAGGAAGCGCCCGGACGCATCCGCGTGCCAGATGTAGGTCTGCACGTCGAGGGAGCGTCCGGCGAGGACCGCCGAGCGCCCCCGCACCGCAAATGCATCGAGACCGGAGTCCAGCAGGCGGAATCCGGACTGGCCCGGATGCGTCTCCTCGGGTCCGGCGATCAGTTCGTCGAGCTCGGTATCGTCACCGATCGGCATGGCAGTCTCCGTCGCAAATCCCGATCGCGGCGACAGGGCCGCACAGGCGATCAGTGAAAAAAGAATTATCGCAAACCGGGTGCTGTGAATGGAATTCGGCATGAATCGTGGCCGTGGTTCAGTCGGAACCGCGGGAAGATACCACAGCGCCATGCGGAAGCCTCCTTATGTGCAATGCCGGCAACCGGTCGGCGGCGCTCCGCTATCCGCGGATCCGGCCGCCGCCATGCTGGCCTGCCTCGGGTTCCAGACTCCAGCGATCCGCACGTGCCGCGCGCCATTCGTCCCGCATGCCGCGGGGCAGTTCGCGATCTTCCAGCAGCTGTCCCGGCTCCAGGAAATCGTACAGCTCGCTGAGGTTGCGCACGCGCAGATCGTCCACGCGGCGGAAGATGTGCTCGGGACGCAGATCACGGGGGTCGGTGAAACCCATCGCGCCCAGCAGTTCGAGCATCCCCTTGAGGGTCTGCCGATGCCAGCGCGCCACCCGTCGGCTCTTCTCCTGCACGTGCAGTCCGTACTCCAGTGACGGTTTCTGGGTGGTGATGCCGGTCGGGCAATGGTTGGTATTGCAGCGCAGAGACTGGATGCAGCCGAGGGCGAACATCATGCCACGGGCCGAATTACAGGCATCCGCGCCCAGCGCCAGCGCCCGGATCATGTGGAAACCAGTCAGTATCTTGCCACTCACGAACAGACGGATGTCGTCCCTGAGATTTGCACCGACCAGCGCGGTATGAGCGAGTATCCAGGCGTCCCGGGCCGGCATGCCGACGGAATTCGAGAACTCGAGCGGCGCCGCGGCCGTGCCGCCCTCCCCGCCGTCCACCGTGATGAAATCCGGTTTTATGCCG
>JARRPZ010000099.1:0-23870 GCA_037382365.1 Gammaproteobacteria bacterium | reverse complement strand
CCGCCCAGACCCTCGTTCACCGCCACGGACAGCACGCCGCGATCGCCGCTGTCGATGTCCTGGGTGACCAGCACGCCGGACTTGTCAGAGCCTACCGATTCCAGCAGCAGGATGGAGGTGTAGACGTGTTCCGGCTCCGCCATGTGGGACTGACGCCACGCGAAGGCCCGGGCCGTGAACGGCGAGGCCCAGACTTTCCGGATGCCGGCGAGCAGATCGTCCATGCCGACGACGTTCGGCAGCGTGAGGTTCAGGCCCGCACCGGTGAACCCGGCGAGGTCCTCGACATTGGTGTCGGAGCGTACGAAGAGGCCCGGGACCTTCCCGGCACCGAATACGCCCGTCAGTGCAGACTCCAGGCGTTTCCGGAAGCCGTCGTCCAGCGGGGTGTTCAGGATCAGGTCATACAGTTCGGCACGGAATGCTTCGTAGCGCCGTGCCTGTTCCTCGTCGGACGTGTCGATCGGGCCGAGCTCCCGGTAGGAACGCTGCATCCATTCGAAGATCGTGCCGCCGTCCGGGTGCGGTCGTTCCAGTGCGACCTCCCGGAAGATGCCGAAAGGAATGGCGAGGCCGTTGGAAACCGCTTCCGGGTAATGGCGCCGAAGTTCGCCGAGTTTGGCGGCTTTCGGTCCGACGGTGCGACCGGAGTCGGCCGCCGCGAGCTCGTCCAGCGGCAGGAAGCGCTGCACCTCGAGGTCGAGCTTCTCCAGATCGGGCCGGATCATCGCCCCCCCGGCGTCACTGTCGTCGCCGCCGAGCCGCGCATCCCATTCGGGTCCGTCGGCGGCCAGTCTCACCAGCCCCGAGCGGCTCACCGCGAGCACCACCGACCGGCCTTCGTTTTCTTTCAGGGTCGGCAGCCAGTTCTCGCCGATGGTCGCATTCGGGATACCGAGATTGCGTGCCAGCAGCTGGACGTGGGAGAGGGGGTTGCCCTCGCCGGCCGTGAGGATGCCGCTGACCGGCGGCAGGTCGGAAACCGTCTCCGGGAGCACGTAGATACCGTCGGGCCGGAAGGACTCGACGTCGGCCAGGTCCGTCGCCACGTGCAGGACGCCCCGGGCGAGCCCCGGATTGAGCGCAGTGAATGCCGCTCCCGCATCCTCGCCGAATATCTGGTGGCGCACACCGGCCAGCTGACCCGCATCGCGGGACAGGGCATCCAGCACGTCCGCATAGAGCAGCAGGGAACTGGCTCTCAGCTGGTCCTGTATGAAGCGCATGGCGATCGGTTCGATCTCGGCGAGCTTCTGCATGGCGCCGAAGAAATTCATGCGCAGCGCCTGGGTGCCCCAGCCCGGCGCTCGCCCGAGATAGGAGATCACCGCCCGGTAATCGGCCAGCGGGATAGTGCCGGCGTCCAGTTTCGCCAGCGAGCGGAGGAGCTCGCCGCGCAGCCGATCGTTGATCAGTCCGGCCCCGTAGGCGGCGTTCCCGGCCGCCTCGAGCGCCGCGGCATGATCGGCGCGGGACAAGCCGTCCAGCTGCTTGCGCAGATCCGTGGCTGCCCGGAAGAATTCGTTTTCCACGGGCAGGCTCAGATCCAGGGCGGCCAGCCGCCAGCCGGCATCCCGGACGTCACTCATCGCGGATCGGAGGTCGGCCAGGAGCTGCGCACTCACTTGTAACCGGTCCATCGGTGCGGTCGCGCCGGAGGCTGCCTGCTGCGCTTCCCGGACGGGCTCCGCGAACGGCGTCGGGGGCCCGCGTTCGAGGAAGTCGCCCAGGATCTCCGACAGCGATGCCGCGGCGTAGACCGCGTCGATCTCTGCGGCGAGCGCTTCGTAGGGCTGCCGTTCTCCCGGCTCCAGCTTGGCCGCGTAGGCCCGTACCCGCTCCGCGTCGCCCGCATCCGGCGCTCCGTGGATCTTGGCCCGCAGCTCACGGAAACCCGGGTCACGATCGGCCAGGCTGGCCGACGACTGGCGGACCCGGTCTATCGAGGCACTGCCCTGGCCGTGGGGCAGCAGTTTGGCCCCGGTGCGCCAGGCGGAGAAGCCGGGACCGCTCCAGTAGGGATCCTCGGCCATTGTGACCAGTAATTCGCGCGCGCCTTCGTGCTCGTCCTCGGCCTGTATCGCGCCCCGGTAGAACAAGGCGCGGCGCAGGATCCAGCCGTTGTCCGCGCCGATCAGGAACCGCTCCACGATCAGCTGGCCGTAGCGATCCCGGAAGTCTGCTGCGCCGACCCACTCTGCGCCGTCGAGGCCGGCCAGGATGTTGGCGATGTAGTATCCGTTCGCACGCAGTTCCTCCGTGCGTTCGCTCCACTCGCCGTGCTGGTGACCGCCGCCGTGTTCGCTGCAGGCGTAAGGCTGGGGCGGCAGGACGGTACCGTCCTCGCAGAACCAGCGCAGGCGCGAGAACGGTCCGCGTTCGGCCGCCTTCATCTCCTGGATCCAGGTGCGGTAGGTCTCGACCGAGGCGGCGCCGAACGCCGCCGGCTGGACCGCGGTCAGGGTGGCGAGGAGGATGAGAGCACTGAGGAATCTGCGCATGGTCGGTCCCTGTCTGTGAGCACACCGGCGCCCCGGGCGGGGCGGATCCGCGGCGGATCATAGCAGAGGAGTCCCCGGCCCGAATGTGACCCATGGCAGCCCGCCGGAATCCCGGTGCCGACTGTCGGCGCCCCCGCCCCGATAGGAGATCGGCGCCGATTTCGCGTAAAATGCCGGCCGGAAAGCCGACGGGCAGCGAGGGATCGTCGGTTGCTAATTCGATAACACCTCGCAAGCTGATACTGGATGGAGAGAGGAAACATTAATGAATAGAAAGATTTTTTCGACGTGGATCGCCTGCGCGGCGCTGCTGATGGCGTCAGGTGCTCACGCCGACCGTAGCGCCGGCGAAGCGATGGACGACACCACGGTCGCCACCAACGTGAAGCTGCAGCTGATCGACGATGAAGTCGCGCCCGCCGGCGACATCAACGTCGAGGCGTACAAAGGCGTCGTCCAGCTGATCGGTTTCGTCCAGTCCCAGGAGGAGAAGGACGCGGCGATTGCCCGGGCGAAGCAGGTGGAAGGCACGAAGGCGGTCTATGACGCGCTGATCGTCATGCCCGGCCACCGCAGCTTCGGTCGCACGGTGGATGATCAGACGATCTACGGCAAGGTGTGGCTCGAGCTTGCCCAGGTCGAGGGCATGAGTGAAGCCGTGGCGGTCGTCGTCAAGGTCCGGAACGGTGAGGTCCTGCTCGGCGGATTCGTCGACAACAAGGACACCGTCAGGGCCGTCGGCACTGCGGCGAAAGGCGTCGAGGGCGTGACGAAGGTGCACAACGCAGTCGCTGCGAAGCCCTGACCGCTTACCGACATCGAGATCGGGAAACGCCGCTGGTCAGTCTCTGACCAGCGGCGTTTTCTTGTCCCGAAATGGCTCTGCCGATCATGGGGCCGCATTGCCCGGCGCCTCCGTCGGGCGCCTATAATGGGTCGCACGGTGGGATGAAGTGCGGCGTTGCGGGGCCCGACTGCCACCGCGCCCTGCGCACCGCCGACGATAGCTGTTCCCACGCTCGGTGAGAGAGATATGACATTTCGGCGCATAGTCATCGGCATAGCCATCGTGATCGTCGTCCTCGTCGGCGCGGCGTTGCTGTACCTCACGTTCGGAGATTTCTCGAGATTCCGACCGCATATCGAGACGGCGCTCACCGAGAGCCTGGGCCGCGAGGTCCGGCTCGGCGGCGAATTCGACCTGCGGCCCCTGCCGACGCCCTCGGTCTCACTGACGGATCTCAGCATCGCGAATGCCGACTGGGGATCGGCACCCGCGTTCCTGACGCTCGGTCGCGCCGAGGTGGTGGTCGATCTCTGGTCGCTGCTCTTCGGACCGATAGAAGTGCGCGAGCTGAGGATAGAGGATGTCGGGATCGTGCTCGAGACGGACGCCGAGGGCCGCAGCAATCTGCCGGTACCGCCGGACGAGGAAGAGGAACCGGAGCCGGACGAAGATGCCGGCGGCCTGCCGCTGATCATCGAGTCCGGGCTCGTCCGCAACGTGGATCTGACCCTGCGGCGAGCGGACGCCGAAGACCGGCATGTGCGGGTCGCAGAACTGGAAATCGGTCAGGCCGAGAACGGTGATCTCCGACTCGAAGGGAGCGGTGAACTGTTCGGCCTGCCGCTCGGGCTGACCGGCTCGGCCGGTCCCTATGCCGCGCTGAGTTCCGGCGGCGCGGTCACTAACGAGTTCTCGGGCAATATCGGCGAACTCCGATTCCAGGTGAGTGGCCGGAGCGAGGCGCCCCTTGCCCTGGACGGATCCCGCTTCGAGGCGACCGCGTCCTCCCCTGCCGTCGAGCAACTGTTGCGCGCCTTCGAGGTGGACATGCCTCTCGAGGGGCCGCTCGAGCTGGCGGCGACGGTGACTAGCGACGCCGGCGTCGCCGGGATCTCGGGCTCCCTGGGCGTCGCAGGTCTCGAGGCGCAGCTGGAGTCCAGCAGCAGCGGCAACCGGATGCGTTTCGACGCGAGTCTCGCCACGCTGGACCGGCTCGGGAAGATCCTCGAAGTGGAAGGCCTGCCCGCACAGACGCTCGAGGCGGAAGGGACACTGGTGTTCGATGATGGGGTGCTGCGCATGGAGGGGGTCACCGCCAGTGCCGGTTCTGCGGAGGCGAGCTTCGACGGCAGCCTCCGCGAGGCGCCCGGCGCATCCGATGTGAAGCTGCGCCTCCACGGCCCGAGCCTGACGGAGTTGTCGCCCGATCTGCCGCAGCTGGCGTTCGATTTCCGTTCCGCGATCGATTTCTCGACGGAGAGCGTGGAGCTCACTTCGCTGGATCTGAAGTTCGGCGACAGCGACGTCGCGGGTACGGCGACCGTCGCTTTCGGAGAGCCGCTGCGGGTGCAGGCCCGACTCGAATCCGACCGGCTCGATCTGACGCCGTTCGGCAGCGATACGGAGACCCCCGATGCGGGAGCGGAGGCGTCCGCGGAGAATGCCGAGGCGGACAGCGATGGCGAGAGTCCCTACGTGTTCGGCGAGGACCCGCTGCCCCTGGAGGCCCTAGAGCGCTACGAGGCGGACATCGACGTCGGTATCGCGCAGCTGATCGACGAGCCGCAGGCGGTGAAGGATGTGAAAGTGCGTCTGACGCTGAAGGACGGCGACCTGAACCTGACCGCTAATCTCATCGGGCAACACGCCGGGCAGGCGGCCAGTCACCTGCGTCTGACGACCGACGGCCAGCGTGCCGAACTCCGTGCCACGGCCGGCCTGACATTTCGTATGGCGGCTTCCGGGGCGTCTCCCCGTGAACTGGCCGCCAGCGTGGACGGCACGGCGCTCCTTACCCAGGGACCGGGACGGCTGGACAACACGCTGATGAGTACCCTGTCGGTGGACCTGATCGCCCAGCTCTTCAGCGCGCTGAACCCGTTCGCCGAGAAAGAACCGTACTCGACTCTCGAATGCACGGTGATGTCGATGGAGTTCGACGACGGGGAGGGCGAGATCGACGGTTTCCTGGTGCAGACGGAGAAGCTGACGATCGTCGGCGGCGGTACCGTGGACCTGAATACCGAGCGGCTGAACATCGAATTCAACACGAAGCCGCGCTCCGGCGTCGGGATCAGTGCCGACATGTTCGTGACGCCGTTCGTGAGCCTCAGCGGTACGCTCGCGGATCCGGGCGTTGGCCTGAATCCGAAAGGCATCCTGCTGAGCGGCGGTGCCGCTTTCGCGACCGGCGGGCTGTCATTCCTGCTGGAAGGGCTGGCCGATCGGGTCACCGCCCAGGCGGATCACTGCGAGAAGAGTCTGAGCGAGGCAGGCGGGCACCCCTCCCTCGAAGAGTTGCTCGCCGAACCCTGAGATCGTCCGACAGGCTCAGGAGGGCGCCACACTCTCCTGCATGTAAGCCTGGAGTACGCGCGTGAGATTGACGGCTCCCAGCGCCCGGCCGTCCGCATCGATGACCGGCATGTCCTCGATTTCCATCTCCAGTTGCCGGTGAAGTACGTCCTCCAGTTCCTCGTCAGGTGATGCCGAGGCGATGATGCTGTTCATGAAGTCCGCTGCCGTACCGCCCGCCACCCGTTCCATGAGCTGACGCCGTGTGTGCGCAGGACGATGTTCTGCAAGGAAGTGCACGACGATGCGGCGGCGGGAGATGTGCCCGAGCAGGCGGCCATCGTGGCCGGCGACGTAGACGTCGCGCAGGCAATTCTCCTGCAGCAGTCGTTCCATGACCTCCCGGAGAGAAGCCTCCGGCGGGACCGTGACAATGGCGTCCTGGTGCTGCGCGATCCACTCCGATATTTTCATCGGTCCCGTGTCCTCTCTCGTTCCTCGCCGAGTTCGCCGGCGCGACCGAGCGCGATCCGTACGGCGATCGGACCGGTCACCTCGGCCAGAAGCGTGCTGCCCAGTATCACATTGACTACGACTTCGCTCACCGGCCGGAAGTTCGGGTATTGCCCGATGGCCAGCGCCAGGCCGACGGCCACACCGGCCTGCGGGATCAGTGCGAGTCCCAGCCAGCGACGCACGACGGGCTCGGCGCCGCTCGCGAGTCCTCCGCCGGCGGCGCCCGCCACCTTGCCGGCGACGCGAGCCAGATAGTAGACGGCGACCAGGCCGAGATACTCCGCGAGCACCGTCGGGTCGAACATCGCCCCGGCCACCGTGAAGAAGATCAGAAAGACGAGTTCCTCCAGATATTCCACGGGCGCGAACAGCCGGTCGCCCGCGGCGCCGAGCGATGCGCGGGCCGAGAATCCGAGGGCCATCGCCGAGAGCAGAGGGGAGAGGTCGAAGCGCGCGGCGAGCCCGATCGTCAGGAAGACGGCGGATGCCACCAGAGGCAGCCGGAGGGCGCGGATCAGCTGGCGGGTAAGCCGGCTCGCGCCGAAGCCCATGACGAGCCCGAGAAGGACCGAACCGACGATATCGACGAGTGCGCCGGAAAGCCCTCCGGCGAAAGACGCGGTCGTCGTCAGTGCCGTGGCGATGGCGAACAGGATGACGCCCATCGCGTCGTCGAGTGCCACGACGCCCAGGAGCGTCGAACTGAGCGGGCCGCTTGCGCGATACTGATGCAGTACCGCGATCGTCGCCGCCGGTGCGGTAGGGGCGGCGATGGCGCCGAATACCGGCGCGAGCATGAGCGCCGGCACACCGGCGACCGTGTCCGGCAGTATCAGGAGCATCGCCCCGGTGACGGCCAGCGCAGCACCGAGGGACTCACCGAGTGTGGATCCCAGTATCACGCGTCCGGTGCGTCGGAGCTGTCCGGCGGTGATGGAGCCGCCGATGAGGTAGGCGATGATCCCCAGTGCCGCGGTGGTCAGCGGCTCCGCCCAGTCGCCGACGCGGATTCCCAGCCGGTCCCCGAGCAGGTGGGGCGAGAACAGGATGCCGGCGATGACATAGGCCGCCACCCGCGGCAGGCCGAGACGGGAGGCGAGCAGCCCGAGCAGCAGTCCGGCCAGCAGCAGTACGCCGAGGACGAGATGGATCGTCGTCGGTGTTTCCACGATCGAGCGGTATCCCGCAGGCCGGCGACCGCGCGCCTCAGCCCGCTGCGATGTTGGCGTTCAGCCGGAAGAGGTTGTCCGTGGCGAGTGAAGAACGCAGGAACAGTCTACGGTCCATGATCTCCCCCTGGTCGTTCGCGCGTTACAGGTGAACCGCAGTCTAGCAGCAGTCCGCGTCGCCGGCGTCGGGGAACCCTCAGAACAGAACGGTCGTGACGCCGTCCCTCTGCTCCACGACGGGTAACGTGCCGGAATAGAGGATGCGCTCTCCGTCGACCCGCACTTCCCCGCCGGCCGTGCGGTCGGATGTCTCGCAGCGTCCCGGGTATTCGCAGGGTGGCGGGGGAATGGTGGCCGTCACTTTCAGCCTTGCCGTGCTTTCTGCGTCGGCTGCCGATGCCAGGAGCATCAGGCAGGTCGTCACGATGAGTATGCGCATCGCTCTCGGCTCTCCTGTTCTTTTTGTGGTTGGGAGAAACCCGGGTGTCGCCACCATTTAAGCACAGGCTGGTGTCCCCTGCCGTCGCGGCGCGCCAGGGGGCCGGACGACTCTGCACTTTTCCCGACCATTCAGTCCCTTAGCGAATTTCACAGAACTAGAGCCAGGTCACATCGGGCGCGACATAATTCCGATAGGCTGCGCCGCAATCTCCGGAGAACTCAGCGCTCCGGAGTGGCCGCTCGCACGGTTCCGCGGTGATGGGTCACCGGTCGGGACGGCTTCATTGCAGCAACCAATGACAAGGGAAACGACTATGCACAGGAATCTGAAGTACGGCCTGCCGGCACTGGCGGCGCTGTTCGCGATGTTGACGAGCGTGGATGCCTCGGCCCAGCAGAGCCGCGACCTGAACGTGACCGCGACGGTGCCCGAGGTCTGCGTCATCAACAGCCCCGCCACCATCAGTCTCGATTTCGGGACACTGACCCCGACAGACGCGGCGGACGAGGAGACGACGGCGAATTTCGACTACCGCTGTTCGGACGGCACTGCGGTAACGATCGAACTCGATCTGGGAGGCGACGCGAACGCAACGCTCGCCGAACGCTTCATGACGCATACGAATGGCACCGATAAGCTCGGTTACCTGCTGGAGAAGCCCGACTCAACGCCATGGGGCGATACCGCCAGCGGCACGGCCTACACCGCGACAGCCCAGGGTCTAGGGACGCAGGACACGGTGGAGATCCGTGGTGTCATCACCGCGGCTCAGAAGTCGGCCGCACCCGTGGGTGACTACAGCGACACGGTCCTCATCACCCTGTTGCCGTGATTACCTCGTCCGGCCGGTCGTAGACCAACTATGGACACGATATCTCTCCGGAAGGCAGCGATTCTCGCTGCCTTCCTGATTTCCTGCGGTGTGCTCGGGACATCCCCGGCGACTGCCTCGATCAACGTCAGCCCGATCCGCGTGCACCTGGATGCCGGGTCGCCGCGCGAGGTCGTCACGATCACGAACGGGGAAGAGACGCCGAAGTCATACCAGGTGGAAGTGGTGGCGTGGTCTCAGTCGGCGGATGACAGGGAGGTCTATTCGCCGACCGAGGATGTCATCGCCGTGCCGCCGCTATTCACGCTGGAGCCCGGGGAGCAACAACTCATCCGTCTCGGTGCCCTGACGCCGCCGGATGCGCAGACCGAGCGGGCCTTCCGCATGTTCGTCACCGAAGTGGCATCGCCGCAGACCGCCGGAGAAGCCGCCACCGGCATCGACATGCGGCTGCAGATCGGTCTGCCCGTCTTCTACCATCCCGTCGCACCGATGACGGGCAGACTGGAAGTCGATGGCTCGTTCCGGGACAGCGGCAACCGCTTCGTACGATTGCGCAACACCGGCAATAGTCATGTGAAGATCCTCGAACTGCGGCATCAGGCGGAGGGTGCGTCCGAACCCGTCGCGATCCCCACGGTGGTCTACGTGCACGCGGGCCAGACCGCGGAGCTGCCACTGCCGGTTCCCGGAGGCGCCGCGGCCGGGCGGCTGTCCATCGTGACGGAGTCCCATGGGACGCTGGAGCATGACTTGCCGCCTGCGCCGTAACGGCGCTCTCTGGCTCCTGCTGCTCTGGGCCGTCCCGGCGACCGCAGACCCGGTGCTCCAGCCGCTGATCGTCGATCTCACGGTCAATGGTGAGAGCGCGTCCGAGACCCTGGTGCTCCGCGATGACGAGGGAACTTTCTTCGTGGGGGAGGAGATCCTCGCGCAACGGGGCATCGCGATGCCGTGGCCGGACCCGGTCGAATGGCGGGGCGGCCGTTACTACCCCCTGACCGATTTCGCCGGGACGCTGTCCCGACTCGATACGCAGCGCATGGCGCTACGGGTGGAATTTTCGCCGGCCCTGATGCCGCTCCGGCGGGTCGGTCTCGCCCGTGCAGCGGAGGCGCCCTGGACGAGTGGCCTCGGCGCCTTCCTGGATTACGATCTCAACGTGCTGGGCGACAGCCGCAGCAGCCGCCCCGCCGCGATCGGCAGTTTCCGGCCGGTCGTGTTCGGAGAATTCGGACACGTCAGCCTGAACTCCCTGTACCGTATCGACCAGCCTCGCGACGGCGTCGGCACGAATACCGAACGGTCCGGCCTGACGGTACTCGACCTGACCTATACCCGGGACGATCCGGACGCACTCAGGAGCTTCCGATTCGGCGACATCATCGCCGTCGGTTCCAGCGACGGGCGAGCACTGCGGCTCGGTGGCATACAGCTCGCGACGAACTTCGAGACGCGGCCCGAACTCGTGACCTACCCGCTGCCGACCTTCTACGGGGAAACGGCCGTGCCGACCGCGCTGGATGTCTACGTGAACGGCAGGCTCACCGGCACGGAAGAGATCCGGCCGGGCTCCTACGTGCTCGAGGATATCCCCGTGGTGAACGGGGACGGACAGGTGCAGGTGGTCGCCCGCGATGCGCTGGGTCGGGAACAGGTATACAGCCAGGACGTCTACGTATCGACGGAGCTCCTCCGGCAGGGGCTGAGCGAGTACTCCGTGAGCGTCGGTGCGATACGGGAAGACTACGGACTCGAGAATTTTCGCTACGGTGACATGGTCGGTTCCGCGACATGGCGATACGGCGTCCGCGATTCGCTCACGGTCGAGACCTACGGCGAAGCGACCGACGGGGTGGCGGGCGGCGGCGGCGCGTTGCAATCCACCCTTCCCGTGGGCGGCACGCTGAACGTCGGGCTCGGCCTGAGTGCCAGCGACGTCGGCAGCGGCGTGCGCTGGCGGCTCGGCTACCGCCGACTCTCCGGGGCAGTGAACTACAGCGTCGACATCCGAGGCATGTCGCCGGGTTTCCGGATCATCGGCCTGCCGGAAACGGCGCTGCCCGGTTTCCAGCTCGTCGCGAGCGCCAGTCGCAATCTCTACCGTTACGGATCGCTCGGCGTGTCCCTCGTGCGCCAGGGTTACCGTTCACGCGACGACCGCACCATCGTGAGCGCGAGCTATTCGAAGGGATTCCGCAACTCGGTCAACCTGTCGGCCCGGGTCTCGTATCTCGACGCCGGTGACGACGATCTGCTGTTCGGCCTGCGGGTGTCGATGCCCTTCGGCGACCGTCACAGCGTGGCCGGGGCGTTCCGCAGCGGGGATTCGGGCGAGGGCCTGGAAGCGGAGATCAACCGCAGCCTGCCCTATGGTCCGGGTTACGGTTACCGGCTGGCCGTCGGGACTCTCGATACACGATATGTCGATGCCGGGTTCGACGCCCAGAGCGATTACGGGACGTATCGCTTCGAGGTGAGAGATGGCGAGGACAGCGGTACGCTCTGGCAGGCGGACCTGCCGCTGACGGCCGATATCCGCCGCGTCGAGGCCGAAGCCGTACCCTACGCGCGCAGCGGCGTCGTCGTCGATTTCGATGTCCGCGACGTCCAGAACCTGCTGTTGCATGCCCGCCTGCCCGATGGCAGCGCCGTGCCCGAGGGCGCCCGTGCCAGGGTCGAAGGCTCGGCGGAGAGCTTTCCGGTCGGGCTGGATGGCCTGCTGTTCCTGCCGGGCGTCGGCGATTCCTCCCGGCTGGTCGTCTCGTGGGGCGACGATGCCTGCGAGATCGAACTGCCCGAGATCAACGGCGCCGGCGTGATGACGCGTCTGGGCGAGCAGCTCTGCCGGCCCTGGCCGGAAAACGGGCAGGAGCCCGGGCGATGACCGGCGCGCGGACGTGGGCGCAGCTTGCGCTGGGGATCCTGGCGTGGCTCGCGGTGGTGCCCGCTGCGGAGGCGATCAACTGTCGCGTCCAGATCGCCGCGATGAATTTCGGCACCTACATGCCGCTGCAGGCGGCGCCGCTGGATGTGAATGGCGGTGTCACCATCCGCTGCCAGGCCCAGGCGGGCAGTTTCACCGTCACCCTGGGTGCGGGTCTCAGTGGCGAGGCTTCGAATCGGACGATGATCAGCCCCGGGGGCGGGGTACTCAACTACAACCTGTACGCGGACCCCGCCCGCACGCTCGTCTGGGGAGACGGCACCGGCGCCACGGCCACCGTGTCCGGTGTGCGTGAGGTGAAAGGCCGGCCGGTATTCTTCGATTACGCCGTCTACGGACGCGTCTTCCCGGACCAGGCACCGCCTCCCGGGTCCTACACCGACACGATACTGGTGACGGTGCTCTTCTAGGGATCACCGGGGAGCCGTCGGCGAGCCACCTTACCAGCGGATGCCTACGGTCAGCGGAATCACCTGCATGGTCTCGGGATCGGTGTGCACCGACTTGTATCGCGCCTCGACGTACATGAGGGAATTTCCGCCCAGCGGGAAGCTGTAGCCGAGACCGATATTCCAGGAAAATTCGGTGCTGTCTTCAGACGCGACGACCACGGTGCCCGGGCCCACACCGCCCGGCGTGCACCACCACCACCAGGGATCGCAGATGGGCGGATAGTAGACCAGGCCGTCGTCCGTCAGGCTGCGTTCGACGTTGTCGATACCGATACCTGCCATGAGGTAGAAGCCCTGCGACGTGGACGCGCCGAGACTCCAGATCGCGTTCACCGAGAAACTCCAGTCGTCGACGTCGCCGCCGGACACGCTGCCGAGCTCGGGATCGATCGCCTCGATTGCATCGTTGATGTCACGGATCGCGGACGAGGAAATGTCATAGGTGGAGAATGCCGCCTCGATCTGGACGCCGAAGGGTTTGTCCGCGGGCCACCAGGTGGCGCCGCCACGGAAGGCGAGACCGTCGTCCACTACGTCGCCAAAATCGCCCTGGGCGAGGTTCAGGCCGCCGCCGATGTGGCCGAACCAGTCCTGGTAGCTGTCGTCGGGGCGCCCGCCGGCCTGGGCGGTGCTGCAGATCAGGGCCGCGCATAAAGCGGGCAGCAATTTCGCGAAGCCGGCAAACGGCCGTGTGATATTCTGAAACATTTCCGATCTCCTGATCGGGCAGAGGCCCGCTCGAGGCGGGATTCTACCGGAACCCGGCGTCGGATGACGCCACACTTTCAGAAGCAGCAGCTTTTCTATATATAACGAGCCGGAGCACCGAGTGGAGAGTATGAGATCATCGATTGCTGCAACCGCCGTCCTTCTTCTGATGGTCGCGGGATGCTCGGAGAGCACCGCGCCGGAAGGCGCGGCCATGGAGGAGGATATGGGTAAGATCACGGGGACGGTGCTTTACAGAGAGCGTATCGCCCTGCCGCCCGGCGCAGAAGTGACCGTGGAGTTGCAGGATGTTTCGCGCGCTGATGCGCCCGCAGAAGTCCTTGCGAAGACTCGAATGCCGGCGGAGGGCGGCCCGCCGTACCCTTTCGAACTCTCGTACGATCCGGCCGCGATCGACGAGCGCATGCGCTATGCGTTGCGGGCCACGATCACGGCCGAAGGGCGGTTGCTGTTCACGACGGATACCCACCACCCGGCTTTCGGCACCGACGAGCATGAGCTCATGGTGGTACGTGCGGCCCGTGGTGGACGGGACGCGAGCGCCGCCGGCAGCGCCGGCAGCTTCGCCGACAGGGACTGGTTCCTGGCGGACCTGGGCGGCGAAAACCGGGAGCTGGGAGACGAAGGACGGCGCACTGGTGCTGTCACCCCTCGCGATGACACGCCGCGCCTGCATCGAAGGCATGGATACGGAGCAGCGTTATGCGGTGGCGCTGGAGCAGGTCGCAGGCTACGAGATCGAAGGCGAGCGGCTCGTCCTGCGCGATGCCGACGGCGAGCCGCTGGCCGTATTCGAATGAAGAACAACCAGAACTGACACGGAGACAGCGACCATGGCACAACCGGAACAGCAACTCCCCGGACTACTGGCGAACGGTGCCTGTGAATTCTGCAGACGCACCTGGTGGGTTTTCCTGATCGGCGGCCTCGCGTCGATCGCTTTCGGCGTTCTCGCCTTCTTCAATCCCGGCGCCGCCCTGCTGGTCCTCGGCATATTCCTCGCCGCCTGGCTGCTGGTGGATGGCGTCGTCAACGTATGGGGGGCGGTCACGAATCGCGACAAGGATGGCTGGGTGGCGATCCTGTTGCTGGGGATCCTGGGTATCGTGCTCGGCGGCTACGCGCTCTGGGTGCCGGCCATCAGCATGATGGCCATCGTCTACATCGTGGCATTCATGGCGCTGCTGCTCGGCGTCTCGTCGCTCTATCTCGGCTGGCGCATACGGCGCGAGGTATCGACGGAGTGGATCCTCTATCTCACCGGTGCTCTCTCCGTGATATTCGCCGTCCTGATCCTGCTGCGGCCGACCGAGGGCTCGGTCACGGTCGTGTACCTGATCGCGAGCTGGGCGGTACTCATCGGGGCGCTGCGGGTATTCTTCGCGTTCCAGATCCGCAAGGTCGGGAATCGGGTCGAGACACTTACCGAAAGAACGGGCTGAGGGAGTCAAGCATGCGGTTCAACAGACTAACCATTCCCCTGGTGCTCTTCGCCGTCGTCGCGGCGGGCTGCACGACCAGTGGCACGCCGGACGTCAGCGGCATGTCGTTCAGCGACCGGCCGCTCTCGGGCAAGGTGATCTGGAACGACCTCATCACCGAGGACATCGATGCGGCGCGCCGATTCTACGGCGGTCTGTTCGGCTGGACCTTCGAAGAGAGCCGCGGGCAGGGCGGTGCCGAGTACAGTCTCGCCCGCGACGGCGGCGTCTACGTGGCCGGTCTCCTGGCGACCGAGGGCCGGGCGGACGGTCGGAACGTGTCCCGCTGGGTGCCCTATCTGTCAGTGGGGGACGTGGACGAAGCGCTCCAGCGTGCTGTCGGGGCCGGCGCGAACGTCGCCGCTTCCGCGCGGGACGTGTCACTCGGCCGGGTCGCGGCCATAGTCGATCCTCAGGGCGCCGTCATCGGTCTCGCAAACAGCTCGATCGGCGATCCGGACGACCGGACGACCCGGGCCGCGCCGGGGCGGCCGGTCTGGCACGAGATGCTGAGCCGCGATCCGATCGGTTCCGCCGGCTTCTATCGCCTGATCGCGGGCTACGAGATCGAGACCCTGAACCGTGGGGGAGGCGAATACACGATGCTGATCCGGGACGGCGTGCGGCGGGCCGGCATCATGGCCCGTCCGAACGAGGGGGTGGAGCCGGTCTGGCTGACCCATTTCGGTGTCTCGGATCCTGCCGCTGCGGCGCGGCGCGCCGAGTCGCTGGGAGGCAGCGTCATCGCCGCCCCGTCTCCGGAACTGCGCGGCGGCACCTTGGCCATCGTCACCGACCCGAGCGGTGCGGTGCTGGTCCTCAGCAAGACGTCTAATTAAGGGAGACAGCCATGAGAGAAGCAATCCGGAAGACGTTTTTCGCCATGGTGCTGGCTTCGAGCCTGCTGGTGGCCGGCTGCTCGTCCAATGTCGGCGTCGGCGTGGACGTGGACATCCCGATCGGTGACCACGCTCGATTGAGCTTCGGGACGGGTCGCTGGTACTGACGAGCCTCCGGCGCGTCGGCTAACCGGCGGCGTCAGTCGTGATCACATCTCGTCCTCCACGGGCAGGTACGAGAAGAACCAGTCTTCGACGCGCTGCATGAATGTGTATGCCGGTTGCTGGTCGAGCACGAAGTCGTCGGCTACCCACCGTATGCGTCCGTCGTCGCCATAGCGCAGTTCCCAGGCGTTGGCGCGCAGGAAGTTCGGGGCCACCGCCTGCCGGACCGCGGCGTTCAGCGTCTCGCTTTCCACCAGCAGGCCCATCTCCGTGTTGATGCGCAGCGATCGGGGGTCGAGGTTGGTGCTGCCGATGAACACTCTGTCGTGGTCGATGACCAGGGCCTTTGCATGCAGGGCCAGGTGTTTCTCCTCGACGGGCGTCAGCATGTAAAGATCCCTGTCTCTCGCGTCTATCCGGACTTCGTGCATCGAGGCGCCGGCGGAAAGCAATGTTCCTATGTGATTCCGGTAGACACTATGGGCGATCAGATGATTATTGGAGCGGAGTGAGTTGGTCAGCATTTTCACCGAGACGCCCCGCCGAAGCGCCCTCGTGACGGCATCTTCGAGTCCCGAGGTAGGGATCAGGTAGGCCGAGATCACCAGGATCTCTTCCTGTGCGCCGTCGAACAGGGCGATCAGTTCTTGCGCGAGCTGCACCGGCTGACTCGACGGGGCGGTCGGATCTCTCCCTGGCGGGTCGTCTGCGTAGAGCCTCGGTTCACCGGGCAACGCATCTCGAACGGCCTCCAGCCATCGCTCTGTCCGCGCCGCCGTGGACGTCTCCCGATGCAGCGTTCCCGACGGCAGCAGCCCGGCCCTTATCTCCGCAAGATCGGGGGCGGAGAGGGACTCGAGCGACAGCCTGCCTGAGGGGAAGGACCATTCGTCGTTCCAGTAGTTGTCGAACGCCCGGCTCACGTCCCCCACGATCGGTCCGCCGACCAGTAGTTCGAGATCGCGGAAGTTGGCTTCCGGATGCAGCCCGAAATACTCGTCCGCCAGGTTTCTGCCGCCGACGAAGGCGACACGGTTGTCGACCACCATCGCTTTGTTGTGCATGCGGTGGTCGAGCCGGTGGAACTCGGCGGCGTTCAGCAGTTGTCGCACGACGTCGTTGTCGCCGCGACGGGTGAAGGGATTGAATACGCGGTATTCGATGTTCGGGTGAGGATGCAGAGCGATGAGTTCCCGTTCTCCCTCGAACAGGAAACTGTCGTCGATCAGTACCCGGATCTGCACGCCGCGGTCGGCGGCTGCGATCAGGTGGTCCATGACCATCGACCCGACGCTGTCCCATTCCCAGAGAAAGGTCTGGAGGTCGATGCTGTCGGCGGCGCTGTCGATGGCGGTCAGGCGCCAGTCGAGCGCCTCCGGGCCGCGGTCGAGGAGGATGTGCCAGTTGTCGTCGCGGATCCTGGAAACCGCCTGCCACAGTGGCGTCTCTACTGGCGGCGGCGTGTACTCCGGCGGCAGTTCCACCGGTTGCAGCCCGGCGCATCCGGTCAGAACGAGCGACGCGGTCAGGAGCGTCGCCAGCTTCCGCGTACGACCGTTCATCGCCGCACCGGGGGCCGGCGACTGCGCGCGCGCAGTGCCCATCACCTCGACCTTCATGTGGGCCAGTCGGCCAGCCTGCGGCACGGTTACGTCTCCTCAGCCTTTCTTGGGAGCGAGCAGGTTATGCACCTTCTTGATGTCGTCGATCTCGCGCACGGCCTTGCCGATGTCCTTGATCGTATCCTTGCTGTCGACGAAGCCGCCGAGCAGGACATGGCCGTCGCGCACCATGACCACGACGTCCGCCGCTTCGCCGAGACCCTCGGCATCGGCGAGCTTCAGCTTGACCTTGCCGTACAGCGTCTCGTCGTCGATCACGCGGCCGAAGCTGCGCTTGACCTTGAGGACGACCATCGCGTCGTCGATGGCCGCCACGCCGTCGATATTCTTCGCGCTGGCGATCGCCGCTTTACGCTCGCTCTCCGAGTCGACGAAGCCGATGAGAGCAACCCGGCCCTTGTAGGCCTCGACGTTGATATCCCCCGCACCGACGTCTTCGTCGGCGATAAGAGCGAACTTCGTCTTCGAGATGATGGTCGAGTCGTCGATATTTTCACCGGCGCTGCGCTGGGCCAGCGCGCTGCCCGAGGCGAGCACGATCGCGCAGCCTGCCAGGGCAATCAGTCTCTTGGTCAGATTCACTGGGTGATCTCCTGCATTATTCTGGTGTCGATTGCGGACGCGGTTTCTAGTCGTCTTCGCTGAACTCGGCGCGGCCCAGGCAACCGTCGTCGTCCTTGTCGGCGGCGGCGTAGGCATTTGCCAGGGCTGCCTGGAAGCGGGTGAGGTCGATGCTCACCCGGGCGGCCTCGCTGTCGCCGGTAACGCCGGGCAGTTCTTCGCCCGTGAGAAACCCGTCATGGTTGAGATCCATGGCCCCGTAGACGTCCATGCTCCGGTTCCGCAGTTCCTCCCATGTCACGCAGGCGTCACCGTTCGTGTCGGTGATCTCGAAATCCAGAGTCTTCTCGCCCTGGGCGAAAGCTCCGGCGCTGAGGGTCAGGCCGACGATGAGGCCTCCGATCAGGCCAGTGGTTTTTCCGTGTTTCATGATTTGACTCCGTGTGGCCCTGGCCGCTCAGTAACGCTCGATTTCGAAAGTGGCGCGGCATCCGTTCTCTACCCAGACGCCGCTGCGGTTGTAGCCCCAGTCTTCGTGGAAGCGACAGGAGGAATTGGAATGCTGGCGCACGATGCGCACGTGACCGTTGCGCACCGGGGCGCGGCAGTAATGGTAGCGATTGTTCTCGGAGGCGCAGCTGACGGTGTCGATCCGTTGGTGCTCGCGATAATCGTCGTATCGCCGGTTGTAATCGCGGTCGTTGCCATAGGAGCGATAGGAGTCGTAATCGTCGTAGCGGTCGCGGCTGTCGTCTTCGTGGGCTTTGTGTGCTGCCGCAGCCCCGAGAGCGAGGAGGGCGATGCCGGCCACTGCGGCGGCTGCCGCGTCCGAATCGTGGCTGCTCCGGTGCTCCGTGCTGCCGAGGCGGAAGACGGCCCGGCATCCGTTGGATACCCAGATGAACCGGTTGTCGTAGCCCCAGGTGTTGCCCTGGTAGCATCCGGCCTTGCTGAGCTGGGTAACCAGCGCAACGCCGCCACGCGTATCGACGCGGCACCGGTTGGTTTGGCCGTTCTGCGATTCGCAGGTGATGGTGTTCTCGGCAAACGCCAGTTCGGGTGCCGACAGACCGACGACGCCGACGATCATTGCCGCCGCGACGGTGACACTCGGGGCTGCCCTCAGGAAGCGAGGATGATCACTCATGATTGTTCTTACTCCGGACTTATCGATTGCGGACGGACGATATCCGCTCCGTCCGGCGCATCTCTGTGGTGACAAGGAACCGTCGAATTTAGTCTGCGGCGAAAGCCTTGTCAATCCGACGGATTGTCTCGATTATGTCCAGGTTTATATCGTCGGGGAACCGTAGCTCGCGACGAGATGAACGCTCTTGGTTGGGCGGCCCGCGCGTAACGGCGCCGGTGGCGCGACGGCGTTTTCCGCTAGCCGGATGGCGTCCAGACCGGGTCCACGTTGACGGAGAACTGTTTGCGGTCTCCGCTGGTCGTGTCCGTGCAGGTGCCGTGCCAGACGTTCCCGGACGCCTCTTCCCGGTACCACCCTTCCAGTCCGATGCTGTCGCGCACGCAGCCCTGCCCGGTCGCCTGGTTCCTGACCCACTCCGCCAGGTCGCCCGCATTCCATAGCGACTCGCTGCAGCCGGCCAGCAGGACGACGCAGGAGACTCCGAGCGACAGGGTCATCGATTGCATGGATTTCGTCTCACTGTCTCCTCGTCATCGAGCGAAGTGCATGGCGCAGATCTTGTTGCCGTCCGGGTCGCGCAGATAGGCCAGGTAGAGATCACCCAGCTCCGAGGAGCGAACGCCCGGCGGGTCCTCGATGGCCGTGCCGCCGTTCGCCACCCCGGCCGCGTGAAATGCCTCCACCTGCTCCGGTGACTCTGCGGCGAAACCGATGGTGCCGCCGTTGGCGCTGGTCGGCGGCTCCCCGTTGATCGGCTTCGTGATCGCGAAAGTGGCGCCTCTGGCGCGGTAGAAATAGCGCTCCTTGTTACGGATCGGTGCGCCGACGCCCAGTGCACCCAGCACGGCGTCGTAGAATTGCTTCGATCCCTCCAGGTCGCTCGCGCCGACCATGACGTGTGTGAACATAGGCATACCTTTCCGGGTTTGTTTTGCCGCGCCGGCCCGGCTGCCGCGGCCCGAGCGCTGAAATTATCACAGCGCGGGTCAGCGGTCCGCAGCGGGCTCGAGGCGGGCGGCACAGAATTTGAATTCCGGGATCTTGCCGAATGGATCGAGCCGGGGATTGGTCAGGAGGTTCGCCGCCGCCTCCGTATAGCAGAAGGGGATGAACACGGTGCCTTCCGCCACGTCGCCGTCCGGCCGCACACGGAGATCGATACCACCGCGCCGGGTCGAGACGTGGACGAAATCGCCCGGCGCGAGCGCCATCCGGTCGAGATCCTGTGGCGACAGGCAGGCGACGGCCTCCGGCTCCAGGCCGTCGAGGCTGCGGGAGCGCCGTGTCATCGCGCCCGTATGCCAGTGCTCCAGCAGCCTGCCCGTGGTCAGGATCATCGGATAGTCCTCGTCCGGCAGCTCGTCCGGCGGCAGCAGATCGGCCGGCACGATCCTGGCGCGACCGTTTCCGGTCGGAAAACCGTTGCCGAAAATGACGGCGTTGCCCGCTTCGTCCGGTGCGTCGCAGGGATAGGTGACGGCCTCTTCGCGTTCGAGCCGTTCCCAGGTGATGTTGGCGAGGGACGGCATGATGCCCGTCATCTCCTCGAAGACGTCCCGCGGGTGCGCATAGTCCCAGGGGAGTCCCAGGCGCCGCGCGATCTCCTGCGTTATCCACCAGTCCGGGCGGGCGTCCCCTGGCGGGGGCACCACCTCGCGGGCGAGCTGGATCTGGCGATTCGTATTCGTGAACGTGCCGGTCTTCTCCGCATGCGCCGATGCCGGCAGGACGACGTCGGCCTGCCACGCCGTCTCGGTCAGGAAGATGTCCTGCACCACCAGGTGTTCCAGCCTCGCCAGCCCGGCGCGTGCGTGCGACAGGTCCGGGTCCGACATGGCCGGATTCTCGCCCAGTATGTACATGGCCCGGACCTCGCCGGCGTGGATCGCATGCATGATCTCGACCACGGTGAGACCGCGCCGGGCGTCGAGCGCCGTCCCCCAGAATTCTTCGAAACGCCGGCGCACGTCCGCCTCCTCGACCGGCTGGTAGTCGGGGAAGACCATCGGGATCAGCCCGGCATCGGAGGCCCCCTGCACGTTGTTCTGGCCGCGCAGCGGATGCAGCCCGGTCCCCGGACGGCCCACATGGCCGGTGATGAGCGCCAGTGCGATGAGGCAGCGTGCATTGTCCGTGCCGTGCACCGACTGGGATATCCCCATGCCCCAGAAGATGATCGAGCGGGCCGAGGTCGCATACAGCCGTGCCACCTCCCGGATCGTCCCTGCGTCGATGCCGCATACGTCCGCCATCTTCTCCGGCGGGAACGATGCGACGCGCTCGACGAGTTCCTCGTAGCCCTCGGTGTGTTCGTGCACGTAGCGCTGGTCGGTCAGTCCCTCCTCGATGATGGTATGGATCATGGCGTTCAACAGCGCCACGTCCGTGCCGGCCCGGAACCGGAGATCGTAGGTCGCGTGCCGGCCGAGCCCCTGGCCGCGGGGATCGGCGACGATCAGCTTTGCGCCCCGCCGGGCCGCGTTCTTGAGATAGGTCGCCGCGACCGGGTGGTTCTGCTCCGGACGGGCGCCGATGACGACGATGCAGTCGGCGGTATCCGCCGCGGTGAACGGCGCGGTGACCGCACCGGAACCGATACCCTCCATCAGTGCCGCCACGGAGGAGGCATGACAGAGCCGGGTGCAGTGATCGACGTTATTGGTCCGGAAACCCGTCCGCACCAGCTTCTGGAAGAGATAGGCCTCCTCGTTCGAACCCTTCGCGGATCCGAATCCGGCGAGTGCGCCGGGGCCGTGCTCGTCGAGCGCCTTCTTCAGGCCCGCCGCGGCCACGTCCAGCGCCTCCTCCCAGCTCGCCTCGCGGAAATGGGTCGAGGGATCCGCGGGGTCGAGGCGTAGAGCGGCATCCTTCGGGGCCCCCTCGCGCCGGACCAGCGGCCGGGTCAGGCGGTGCGGATGGTCGATGTAGTCGAAGCCGAAACGGCCCTTCACGCAGAGCCGCTGTTCGTTCGCCGGCCCGTCCCGACCGTCGACGGCGACGATCCGGTCGTTGGCGACATGCACGGTGGTCTGGCAGCCGACGCCGCAGTAAGGGCAGAGCGTGCGAACCTCGCGGTCGGCGAATTCCCGTCGCGCGCCGGTCTGGTCCAGCAGCGCGGCTTCCATGAGCGCGCCGGTCGGACAGGCCTGCACGCACTCGCCGCAGGCGACGCAGGTGGAATCTCCCATGGGGTCGTCGAAGTCGAACACGACCTTTGTCCCGGGACCGCGGCCCGCCATACCGATGACGTCGTTGACCTGTACCTCGCGGCAGGCGCGGACGCAGAGGTTGCAGTGGATACAGGCATCCAGATTCACCGTCATGGCGACGTGGCTGGTGTCCCGTTCGATGCTCTTCGCCCTGGCAGGGAAACGGCTGTGGGCAAAGCCCATCGCATCCGCCCGGGACCAGAATCGCGACCGTGGATCGGGCGAGCGCTCGCGCGCCGGCTGATCGGCCAGCAGGAGTTCCATGACCATCTCCCGGGCGCGCTGCGCTTTCTCGGTGACGGTATGCACGACCATGTCCTGCGCGGGCTTGCGGATACACGATGCGGCGAGCACGCGTTCGCCCTCGATCTCCACCATGCAGGCGCGGCAGTTGCCGTCGGGCCGGTAGCCCGGTTCCGGCGTATGGCAGAGGTGGGGTATATCCGTACCCAGGCGACGCGCCACTTCCCAGATCGTCTCGTCGGGCGATGCCTCCACCCGCTCGCTGTCGAGCGTGAAGCGGATCCTGGCGCTCACGGCAATTCCTCCGGGAAGTACTTCATGAGGCAGAGGAGTGGATTCGGGGCCGCCTGGCCGAGCCCGCAGATGGAGGCGTCGGCCATCGTGTCGCTCAGTTCGTGCAGCAGGTCAGGGTCCCAGTCCCGTTCGGACATCAGATTCACGGCCTTCTCGGTACCGACACGGCAGGGCGTGCACTGGCCGCAGCTCTCGTCCTCGAAGAAGCGCATGAGATTGAGCGCCGCCTCCCGGATGCTGTCCGCCTGCGACAGCACGATGACGGCGCCCGATCCGACGAAACCGCCATGTTCCTCCAGCGTCCCGAAATCGAGCGGGATGTCCGCCATGCGCGCGGGGAAGATGCCCCCCGATGCGCCGCCCGGCAGATAGGCTTTCAGTTCGTGTCCTTCCGCCATGCCCGCAGTACTCGTCGATGAGCTGGCGGGCGGTTATGCCGGCCGGAGCGAACTTCACGCCGGGCTCCCGTACCCGTCCCGAGACCGAGAAGCTGCGGCGCCCTTCGCGGTCGTTGCGGCCTCCTTCGGCGAACCAGGCCGGGCCCCGCTCGAGTATGTCGCGGACCCAGAACAGTGTCTCGACGTTGTGGACGAGGGTCGGTCGCCCGAACAGGCCTGCCTCACTGGGGAATGGCGGCTTGTGCCGCGGCAGTCCGCGCTTGCCTTCGATGCTCTCGAGCATCGCGGACTCCTCGCCGCAGATGTAGGCGCCTGCGCCGCGGCGGAGGTGGATCGGGCGGCCGCCGTTCAGGTCTTCCCCGACCGCTTCGGCGATCGCCTCGCAAAGTATCTCCCGCACCGCGGGGTACTCGTCGCGGAGATAGATGTAGACGGCCTCCGCTTCGACCGCCCAGGCGGCGATCAGCATGCCCTCCAGGAAGCGATGCGGATCCCGTTCCAGGTGATAGCGATCCTTGAACGTGCCGGGTTCCCCCTCGTCGGCGTTTACCGCCATGAGACGGGGTGCCGGCTCCGAGCGGACGAACCCCCACTTCCGCCCGGCCGGGAATCCGGCACCACCGAGACCGCGCAGGGCGGAGTCTTCCATCGTCGTGACGATGTCGGCAGCCGATCGCTCCCCGGCATAGCATTCGCGCAATGTTCGGTAACCGGCGTCCCGGACATAGGCGGGAAGGCGCGTGTGCTCCGGGATCGCCGGCCGGAAGTCGCCGGCCCGGACTGCCGTGACGATGGCGTCTCCGTCGGCGTGGTCGACAGCACACTGCCCGACGGTCGCCACCGGTGCCGTGTCGCACCGTCCCATGCACGGCGCCCGCACGATGCGGACGTCCGGTCCCGGCGTGGCGGAAAGACCGGCGAACAGGTCCTCTGCGCCGGCGAGGGCGCAGCTTAGTCCGTCACAGACCCGGACCGTGACCGGCGCAGGGGGGACCTGGCCGTCCAGCACGACATCGAAG
>JARRPZ010000098.1:0-15532 GCA_037382365.1 Gammaproteobacteria bacterium | reverse complement strand
ATCCCCACGGCGCGTTCTTCTCTACCGCCATGAGCAGCCCGAGGACGAACATCCACAGGAGGTTCGCCGTTGCTGCGGCGAACATCAGGAGCATGAGGGCCCAGCAGCAGCCCGCGCAGAAGAGGCCGTGATCGACGCCGATGCGCAACGCACGCCGCGCATCGCCGCCGCCGCCACGCCAGCGCGCGACCACGAAACCGAGCGGAGCCCGGCACCGCTCCAGACAACGGTATTTCAGTTCCGAGAACTGGAATGCCCCGGCCAGCAGGAACAGTCCTGCCGGCAGCATCCACGCGGGGAGCGATACCGGTACCATGGCGAGGCCCTGACGGGCACCGAAGACGAGACCGCCCAGCAGGGACCAGACGAGCAGATAACCGCCGGCAAGGACTGCCACCAGGACCGTCGGATGACGGCGGCCGCGGACCAGCCGGCGAAATATCTCCATCAGCGGGAAGGTACTCGGCAGCATCATGGCCACCGTCATGAGCGTCCAGCCCGCGACGAAGGCGGCCGCGGTGACCGGCAGGGTGTAGCCCCCGTGGCTCATGTGGGCATGCGCCCCACCGTGCGCGTGGAACAGCATGGCCCACGGGGTCTGCTCCAGCCACCAGAGCACCGCCCAGGCAAGGGTCACGGTGCCGCCCAGCGACACCGTGAGCCAGCTGCGGTAGTGCGTCCGAGGGTCCATGCCGCAGCGCCCGCCCAAAGGCGGGCACGCGGGTCCGCCGGATCAGGCGGCCTCTCGGTAATCGAAGACGAACGGACCCGATATCGCGTTATGGCCCGTGATATCGATGTCCTGATCGAGTTCGGCGCTCTTCTGCCGATAGCGGGTCGCCTTGCCCACGTAGGCGGGCGAACCCGGGATGGTCGAGAAGATGGAGCCGACCAGTTTGGTCGGTTCGTCGTCCGGACCGATGAAGGGCTCGAGGTCCGCCTCCACGACGTCGCCTATGGAGAACCGGCCCTTGCCTTTCTCGACGTCGCACACGATCGGCGCCCGTCGGACGTCGACGACCTCGCTGACGAGCTGCGCCAGATCGGCCATCGGACCGCCGGCCTCACCGTGGAAGACACGCCGCAGCGCGGCTTCCTGCTCCGCCGTGGCTTTCTCGTCCAGATAGTTGATGGCTTTCCAGTTGCCGTCCAGGACGTTGCCCGGAATGTGGACCATGCCGACCCAGGTCAGACCCGAGACGTCGACGCCGTCGATCTGGCCGCTGCGTATGTGATAGGCGAGCGAAGAGTCGCAGGTGCCGCCGTCCGGATCGTCACCCACCCAGCACGGACACAGTGTCTCGCAGGTGCAGACCTCGAGGAGGTCGCCTTCCAGATGGTATGCCATTTTTACAATCTCTCCCCCGCGGGTCGCGGGCATGCCGACTGGCAGAGAGTTCCCGCGACTGGATACGCGGATTTCTGAATGTAGACCTACCCTAACGCCGCGGCCGCGCGCGAGTCAAACCGTCACGGCGCCGCGAAATCCAATGTTACTGTGGCCGTGTCCTGCGCCATAACCAAGGGAGGCGATCATGAGCATTCCCGTGTGGGTACTGCTGGCCTTCGCCGGCTGGACGATCCTGACGCTGACCACGACCGTCGGCCTCTACCGCTGGGGGCACATCCTGACCGGGCGTGCCTCCATCGCGGAATGGAACCCGGATGTGCCGCAGGGCAGCGACTGGTATCGCCGGGCGATGCGGGCGCACATGAACTGCGTGGAGAATCTGCCCGTTTACGGGGCGATCGTCGTCGCCATCATCGCGAGTGGGGCGAGCGGACCCGCGCTGGACTCACTGGCGCTCGTGCTGATCACGGCGCGGGTCCTCCAGACCGTGCTGCATGTGTCGGCCACGCCGACAGAATTCACGGCTGCGCTGCGCTTCGCGTTCTTCTTCGCCCAGCTGGCCTGCATGCTGGCCATGGGCGTCATCGTCGCGACGCAGAGCGCCTGAGTCAGCCGCCGAAGCCCTTGCCCTCCGGCGCCTCGGCGACCCGGATGAGGCGGCTGTCCAGAACGGCCGCCTGACGATGTTTGACGGCCTCGCGATAATCCGGGTCCGTGACCATCTCCAGGAACGCGCCGGCGGTCGGGTAGCGGGCGACGAACACCAGGTCCCAGTGCTTGTCGGTCGGACCGATCACCATCAGCTCGGGCCGACCCCGCCACAGGATCTCGCCGCCCACGCGGCTGAAGACCGGCCCGCTCTCCCGGCCGTAGGCGGCATAGGCCTCGGCGCCGGTCGCCTCGCGACCGTCCGGATAGTCCGCCTTGTCCCGGAAGCGGAGGAAGTTCAGCATCAAAATTGGCACGTCGCGGGGCAGGGCCTTGAAGGCCTCGAACTGGTCTCGTTCCGGGTCGATGTATCCGCTCATGGGTCGGTCCTCGTCTGTGCTGCGGCCGGCCGGCGGAGGATAGCAGAGCCTCGCCGGGCCGGCTCAGAACGGCCCGCCGCCGATCGGGGACCCCGGCGGCACCCGCACCTGCGGCAATCGGTCCGCGTAACCGGGATCGTCTTCGTAGAGATCCATGGCCCGGCGCGCGTCTGCGTAACCGGCCCGCCATCGCTCACCCGGTCCGTCATCGAGCTGCTCCTCCAGCCATTCGTCGAGGGACGCCAGGGCGTCCAGGGCCAGCGCCCGCACCAGCGGATCGGCGTCTTGATCCGCGCCGAGTCGCATCAGCGCATGCAGCGTCTGGCGATTCGTCCGGCGCTGGATCAGGCCATCGAGGCCCTCACTGCGCTCTGCGTACCAGGTCGCCTCGAGCAGCGTCGCCAGCAGTTCCGCGAACCCCGGCAGCGCGGAGTCGCCCGCCCGCTGGCGCTCCAGCCGGGCCGCCCGGCTCGGCTCCAGCAGCGCGGCGAGCGTGAGGGCCACGGCACTGGCCGCGGGGGCCGTGGGATCGAAGGTGGCGCCGGTCGCGCGCGGGAAGAGTTCACGGTGAGCGGGGAAACCCGGCGGGCGCGGCGGGATCAGGCCGGCGATGTGATCGGGCAGCCGCAGCCGGTCGGGATGCAGCAGCCCGACCAGCGCCTCGATGGCGTCCCGCTGACGCTCCGCCGGTACCCCGGCCATGATGCGTCTCCCGTCGCCGCGCAGCGCGTAGTCGAAGTAGCGCCCGCCGACGAGCTTGCTCACGGCCTCGATCTGATAGCGATGCAGGAGGTACATGGGCACGAGGACCTCCTCCAGCGTCGCATAAGGACGCCCGGCGCGGATGTTCCGCGCGCCGAAGCGCGCCAGGACGACGTCGCGGACGCGCAGCAGGTGCTCGAGCTCGGCGATGGCATCCGCGCCATTGTCCCAGAGGTTACCGTCGGGATGCGCGGTACCGACGCGTCGGGCATCGCCGTCGGCGACGTAGGCATAACGCTCCGTCGTCTCGCTCACGATGCGCTCCCGCGCCGCGGCCGCGTCCGTTCCCGCCGGGAAATCCTGATAGGCATACAGGATCACGCGTTCGTCCCACTCCCCGATGCCGGTGTCGTAGGCGTCCCCGAGGTCGATCGTCCCGTCATCATCCAGTCGGATCAGCGGGAACGGGTAGTCCATGACGGAAGCTCTGTCCTGGGTGCTGGCGGCGAAGTTGTGCTCGATGCCCAGCGTATGGCCGACCTCGTGGGCGGAGAGCTGACGGATGCGGGCGAGGGACATGGCGAGCATCGGATCGTCCGAGGCCGGCTGGCCGGCGCCGGGCACGTACGGCGCCAGCAGCCCCTCCGCCAGCAGGTAGTCCTGGCGCACACGCAGTGAGCCGAGGGTCACGTGGCCTTTCAGGATCTCTCCGGTGCGCGGGTCGTTCACCGAATAGCCGTAGGACCAGCCCCGGGTCGAGCGATGCACCCACTGGATGACGTTGTAACGAACGTCCAGCGGATCCGCGCCTTCCGGCAGCAGTTCCACCCGGAAGGCGTCCCGGTAACCCGCCGCTTCGAAAGCCTGGTTCCACCACCGCGCACCCTCGATCAGCGCGCTGCGTACCGGTTCCGGTGCGCCCCGATCCACGTAATAGACGATGGGCTCGACCGCGTCGCTGACCGGGGCCGTCGGGTCGGCCTTCTCGAGCCGGTGCCGCCGTCCGTAGTTCACCTGCAGGGGATCGCCGATCGCGGAGGTGAAGTCGATGAATCCGCCGTCGTCATAGCTGAGACCGATCACCCCGGCGCGCGGATCATACGGCAGCGGCTCATAACCGTCCGGCGGCAGCCGCACGAACGAATGACGGAGATGGACGGTGATACTGGCGGGGTCCGGCACCACCGTCGCCAGGATATTCCCGGCGGGCTCCCCGGCGAAGGTCACGATGGCCTCGGCCTCGCTGTTGTCCGGGAACGCCTTCGTGCGCGGCAGATACACGGCAGAGCGGTCCGGATCCACTGCATACCTGCCCTCCCCCCGGTCGGTCAGGCGCTGCGCGACACCATGCGCATCCCGGGTGAGGAAACCGGTTGCGTCCACGAACACGGCGCCGTCATGCTGTCCCGCGATGTCGAAGCCCCAGATCACCGACGTCGCAAAGGACTCGGCGGTGGCGGCACGCTCCGCGTCGTCGCCGGCGAGCGCCCGATAGGACAGATTATGCTGGACCAGCAGCACGCGCGGGCCGACCCGCCGGAATTCGACCAGGCGCGTGGCGCCGAGCTGGCCGCGGTCGAGACCGAGGTCGTTCGAACCCACACCCCGGGCCAGCGACGACTGATAGATGAACGGCGCGTCGAAATCCTCGATCGCCAGCAGGAGGCGACCGCCGTCGGCGTCCCAGTAGAGGTCGATGAAGCCCGCCATCGCCTGCCAGGCGTCGACGCGGAGCTCCTCCTTCGCATCGGCCGTGTGCGCGAGCATTGCGGCGATCACGAAGAGACAGAGCTGGAGGGGTCGATGGCGCATGGGGTTCTCCCGCGCCGCGCAGGCGCGTCGTGTGGATTTCGGTGCGATGTGAGAGAGGATTTTGCCGGCTTTCCCGTCCGAGATATAGAATGCGCCCGGCAATGAGCCCGTCCCTTCCCTACCGTCTCGGCCTGCCCGCGTGGGCGTTCCCCGGCTGGAAGGGCCGTTACTGGGAGGCGCAACCCACGCCCCTCGCCGACTACGTTCGCTTCTTCGGCACGGTGGAAGGCAACACGAGTTTCTACCGCATCCCGGACCAGAAGACGGTCGCGGCGTGGGCCGACACCGTCGCCGGCAGCGACTTCGAGTTCTGTTTCAAGCTCCCCCGCACCGTCACCCACGAGCCCGTCCCGTCCACCGGCGACTTCGACGCCTTCCTGCGGGTGATCGAGCCGCTCGGCGAACACGTCGGGCCATTCCTCGTGCAGTTCCCGGCCGGTGCCGGACCGGCGGAACTGGCGACGATGGAGACAAGTTCCGCTATGCCATCGAGGTACGCCATCCCCGTTTCTTCGCGCAGCCGGAACTGCTCGAACCGCTGCTGGCCGAACACGGCTGCGGCCGCGTGATGATGGACAGCCGGCCCATCTATTATGGCGACCGGACGCATCCCGAGGTGCAGCAGGCGCTGCACGAGAAGCCGGACGTGCCGGTGCTCGATACCGTCTACAACGGCCTCGCCTTCGTCCGTCTGGTCCTGCACCCCGACGCCGCCGGCAACGAGGCGTACCTGACGGAGTGGTCGCACCGGGCCGCGGCGAGCCTGCGGGAGGGTGACCGGGTCTACATGATGATCCACTGCCCCAACAACCTGCACTGTCCCGCCTTCGCGCGGGACTTCCACGAGCGGCTGCGGCGCGAGCCGGGCATGGCGCCGCTGCCGCCGCTGCCGCCCTGGCCCCTGCCCCGGCAACGCGATCTCCTTTGAGCCGCGGCATCAGGTCTTGTCCGCCGGCGCCGCGAGCCGGGCGCGCCGGATGACGTCGTCGAGCCGCTCGACGTGGGAACCCGGCCAGTAGACCCGGCCGCAGCCGTTGCAGCGGCGGAAATCCCGGTAGACGAGGAACACCTGGAGCGGCACCGCGCGTGCCGCCTCGCGGCGGCCGATCGCCACGCACTCGCCGTTGCATTCCAGGCACCGGCTATACGGCGCGAAGTCGTTGCCGAGCTGGAGCGCGTGCACGACCTCCTCCAGCTGGGACAGCGGCTCGGTCGAGCGCGGCCAGTAGCCGTGGGTCACCCGGCCGTTGCGCAGTATGCCGACGTCCCGCGTCAGGATGATGCGCCGCTCGGCCAGCGAGCGCTCGATGATCTCCTCGTCCGGGAGATCATTACGCCAGACCGTATCGAACCCGAGCAGACGAAGGTACCGGGCCAGCGTGCCAAGATGGACGTCGGCGATGAAGCGGGTGACGCGCAGCGGACGGGGGCGCAGGCGCGTCAGCGGGGAAACGTCGAGGCGTTCGAAGACCGGATATACCGCCACCCTTTCACCGCCTCGCAGCCGATGCCCGAAACCGACCGATCGCCCGTCCACCAGGATGACGTCGATTTCCGTATGAGGCACGCCGAGAGCTTCCACGGCATCCTTAACGGACGGCGTGTCGGTGTAGCGATGGCGGAAACTCTGCCGGCGCCGCGCCGGCGGCAGGAAATCGTTCAGCTCCTCGTAGAAGCGGAATTCCGATTCATGGACCGGTTTCGCGTGCGGGTCGTCGGTAACGGCCATGGTGCTAGAGTGTCACGCACCGGCGGGACTGGCCAGGCAGCACATCCGCCCGCCGGCGGCACCCGAAAGGCAGGTCATGAATCCTGATGCCACCCACATCATCTGGCTCGGTTTCGTCGCGAGCCTCGCGGCCGGACTCTGTACCGGCGTGGGCGCGGCGGGCATATTCCTGTTCCGCCGGCTCTCGCACACGGTCGAGAATCTCCTGCTGAGTTTCGCCGCGGGGATCATGCTGGCGGCCTCGTTCTTCTCCCTGCTCCTGCCGGCGATCGCCTACGGTGAACTCGAGTTCGGCGGCCGGGAGAGTGCCGTCATGGTCGCCGTCCTCGGCCTGCTGCTGGGTGCGGCGGCGCTGGCAGGTATCCACCGCTTCGTGCCCCACGAGCATTTCTTCGCCGGACGCGAAGGCCCGGACACGGCCGCACTCGGCCGGATCTGGCTCTTCATCATCGCCATCACACTGCACAACTTCCCGGAGGGCATGGCGGTGGGCGTGGGCTTCGCCGGCGGCAACGTGGAGAACGGCGTATCGCTGGCCACCGGCATAGGCATCCAGAACGTGCCGGAGGGCCTGGCGGTCGCCGTCTCGCTGATCGGCGTGGGCTACTCGCGCCTGCACTCGTTCGTCGTCGCATTCCTGACCGGACTCGCCGAACCGGTCGGCGGGCTGTTCGGCAGCGCCGCCGTGGCCGCCGCGGGCCCACTGATGCCCTGGGCGCTCGCCTTCTCGGCCGGGGCCATGATCTTCATCATCAGCGACGAGATCATCCCCGAGACGCACCGAAGCGGCGTGGAGAACGTGGCCACCTTCGCCCTGCTCGCCGGCTTCTGCCTCATGATGTTCCTGGACGCCACCCTCGGATGACCGCGACGTGACCCGCGCGTGAACACGCGGGTAACGCGGGATGGTGCCTCGATCCGGGCCCCGGGCGCCCCCTTGATACCCGGTCTGACGAGCCCATGTCTTTAGTGTTATACGAAGAAAAGGAGCGACAGCCATGACCGAGAAAAGTGCCTACCGCAAGAAGCTCGAAGCACAGCTCGACGAATGGGACGCGGAGATCGAGAAGCTGAGGGCGAAGGCCAGGAAGAAGCAGGCCGAAGCCGAGGTCGACTACTCCGAGACGATCGAAGAGCTCAAGGCGCGGCGTGAGGAGTTCCTGGACAAGCTCGAGGAACTGAAGGGCTCCAGCGACGAAGCGTGGGAGGACATCAAGGTCGGCGTCGAGAATGCCTGGCATTCGCTGGCGGCCGCCGTGAAATCCGCGAGTTCGCGGCTGAACGGCTAGACTCGCGCGACAGAGCGACTAGACTGATTGCGGGCGCCGGCCCGGTCTGACCGGACCGGCGCCTTTCCATGTCCGGAATAGGGAGGAACAGAGGATGGGGCTGCTCGTAGACGGTGAATGGAAGGACCGGTGGTACGACACGGAATCCACCGGCGGCAAATTCAAGCGCCAGGAACAGGCGTTCCGCAGCTGGCTGACCGCCGACGGCGAGCCCGGCCCTTCCGGCGACGGCGGCTACGCAGCGGAAGCCGACCGCTATCACCTGTACGTCTCCCTCGCCTGCCCGTGGGCTCATCGCGCACTGATCGTCCGGGCCCTGAAGGGCCTGGAGGACCTGCTGCCGATCTCGGTCGTGCACTGGTACATGGCCGAGCACGGCTGGACTTTCGAGCCGGGGCCGGGCGTGATCGCCGATCCGATCCATGGCGTCGACCGACTCTACGAGCTCTACCAGAAGGCGGATCCCGAGTTCACCGGACGCGTCACGGTGCCGGTGCTGTGGGACCGCAAGCGCGACACGATCGTCAACAACGAGTCGTCCGAGATAATCCGCATGCTGAACTCGGCCTTCGACTCTCTGGGCGCGGAGCCGGGTGACTATTACCCCGAGGCCTTGCGCGAGGAGATCGATGCGGTCAACGAGCGCGTCTACCACACGCTGAACAACGGCGTGTACAAGTCGGGATTCGCGACGACCCAGGCCGCCTACGAGGAAGCCGTCTACCCGCTGTTCGAGACCCTGGACTGGCTGGAGGAACGGCTGGCGGCGTCACGCTACCTGGTGGGTGACACGCTCACCGAAGCCGACATCCGCCTGTTCACGACGCTCGTTCGCTTCGACGCCGTGTATCACGGTCACTTCAAGTGCAACATCCGGCGTCTGACGGAATATCCGAATCTCTGGGGATTCACCCGCGAACTCTACCAGCACCCGAAGATCCGACCCACGGTGGACTTCGACCATATCAAGCGCCACTACTACGCGAGTCATGACACCATCAATCCCACCCGCATCGTGCCGGTGGGCCCGGCACTGGACTTCGACGCGCCCCACGGCCGCGAATCGCTGTAGGAACGCCCGCTTCGGGCCGGACGACGCCGGACGACGAACGTCGGGCGGCAGCTGCCGTCAGGGCGACGGGGCGCGGGTCGGGAAGCGCTGGAACAGGTCGCGCACGACGTTCTCGATCGCCGCCTGCGGATTCTCGAGCGCCTCGCGGGTGAGGCGCCCTTCCGCCACGCCTTCCCAGATCAGCTGACGGGCCTCCGCATCGACTACGTCGATGTTGGCGGTACCGATCCGATAGTGGACCGTGTCCAGTTCCTCGGCGTACAGGGGCCAGGCCGTGTACAGGCCGTACCGGTACCCGTAGTAGCCCACGCCCATCGTCGCCGAGGGCCGGGAACGGACCTCGCTACGCTCCCGGACCCGGGTATAGAAGTTCACCAGGAGGTCCGGGTCCTGCTCCACGTAGCGGTAGCCGAGACCCTCCATCTCGTTGCGCACCGCGTCCATGAAATGACGGGTGATCAGTGAGGAATAGCCCGCCCGGTCGGTACCGAGTTCCGGGGCGAACCCGAACGTCCGGTAGGCCGTGAAATCGACGCCGCGGTCGTAGTCCGTGCGCAGGTCGGGACCGCTACTGGTGGCGCAGCCGCCGAGGAATGCCGCGGAGAGCAGGATCAGGGCCGCGAACGACAGGATGCTTCCGGAACGCATGGCACGTCTCCTCGTGCACCGTGTGAGGTAATGGTGGAGCCGAGGAGGATCGAACTCCCGACCTTCGCATTGCGAACGCGACGCTCTCCCAGCTGAGCTACGGCCCCATCTGAAGTCGCTCCTATTTTACCTCAACGGGCGGCCGCCGGGACCCTCGGACGGGGGCCTCAGGGCGAGGTGGCGCTCTGGGCGGCAGCGGGCGGCGGGACGTTCCCCGCCGTGAGTTTGACCTTCATTACCACGCGCTCGCCGTCTTCCGCGTCGACGCTCGTCGGCTCGCCCACACGGACCCGGTTCTCGATCGCGGTGCCTGCCGCGATGATGGTCTCACGCAGTCCCTCGGCGCGTTGCCGCGCGAGGGTCTCCAGTGCGCCCGGTTCCAGCGTCTGCAGCTCGATCAGCTGCTCCCGGAGATCGTTGGTGTAGGCGAGTGCGTCGAACCGGGGTTCCTCGTCGGAGCCCTCGGCCGGCTGCACGGTATGGCGGGCCCGGAGTTCGTCGAGTGCCACCGCCGCATCCGGAACCGGCGCGATTTCTCCGTAGAGCATCTCCAGCACGGAGCGGACCTGTTCGTCGTACATCGCCTGCTCGCCCTGGGGCACGGTGCCCTCGATGCGCTCCGCGATCAGCGACTCGAGCTGCGCCTCGCGCAGTGCCCTGCCGTCGACCTCCGGCGCCTGCACCGGCGGCAGCACGAGGACGAGCTGGGGACGCATCACCAGGGCCTGGGAGAGATTGGCGGCAGTCTCCATCTGCGGCGGTGTCAGGTCGGCCCGGCCCGGCAGGAAACTCACGCCCTCCAGCTGGCTCGCCTCGACCCCGAGCAGGTTGCCGAGCAGGGCGAACGGCGCCGTGACGATCTTCGTGATCAGATTGGTGATCGCCTTGATCACGATGCCGCCGATGCTGAACTCGGGGTTGTTGATGTCTCCGCGTACCGGCAGGTCCACGTCGATGGTGCCGCTCGAGTCCTTCAGCAACGCGACGGCCAACCCCAGCGGCAGGCTCAGCGCGTCCGGATGCGGCACCTTCTCGCCCAGCTCGAACTCCCGCAGCACGATGCTGTTCTCGCCGACGAGTCGTCCCTCGCTCACCTGGTAGCCGAGGTCGAGATCCAGCCGTCCGCTCGCGATCTTGCGCCCCGCGAACGGGACGGAGTAGGCGGAGAACTTCGGCATGGCCACATTCTCGAATTCCGCCCGCAGGTCGGTGTTACGCGCGGGCTCGAAGGGCGTGACGCTGCCGGTCACCCGCAGGAAGCCGAACTCGTCCACGGTGCCCTCGGCCGCCACCCGCGAGGGCTCGTCACTGGTCGTGTCGATCGTGGACAGCTCGCCTTTCAGTTTCGAGATCGCCACTTCGAAGGGCAGCGGGAGCGAGCGGTCGGCGAAATCGGCCGACGCGTCCTCGATCAGAACGCGGCCGACGCTGATACGGATCGGCAGCCCGGCCTCTTCCTCCACGTCAGCCTCGCCCGCCTCGCCGACCGGCGCGGCCGCCTCCTCGCCGCCGGACGATTCGGCCTCTCCGGCGTTCGCGCCCGCATCTGCGGCATCTGTGGTCCCGGCGGCGGGATCCTTGGCCAGCCGCCCCAGATTCACCTGCCCCTCTTCGGTAATCAGTATGTCGCCGTAGGGGCGTGTGAACCGGACTTCCGAAATCTCGAGTTTCTCTTCCGCCATGCTGAATATCACGCTGGCGAGGGCCAGCCGTTCCCAGCTCCCGATGCGGGTATCGAGGTCCGTCTCGGTGACCAGGAAATCGTCGATCGACACGTCACCCTCGATCCGGGCCGGATCGTCCGCCGTACTCTGCAGCCGGATCTGCATGTTGAGATCGCCCGAGTCGAAGTTCACGTCGGCCAGCGGCTCGACGTAGGGCTGCAGGCCGATCAGCGCCACGTCCTCCATGCCGACGGTGAAGTCCAGCAGCGGCTCGGGCAGCACGGTCATCTCGCCGTCGGCGGAGACGGTGCCGCCGCGGCCCGCCTGCAGCGAGAGTGTGGTCGGGAAGGAGGCGCCGGGCTCGTTCGTGATGTTGCGGACTTCCAGATTCACTGCCGCAACCGAGGTCTCGGCCACCGGTTGCACGCTCTCGTCGCGCAGTTGCGCGGACAGGTTGTTGACAGCGAAACGGTCCAGGGTGACGCGCCAGGCGTCATCGCCCGGGGCGGCACCGTCATCAGCATCCGGTTGCGCTTCCGCCGGCGTCCCGGCTTCCGCTCCCGGGTCGGACCCGCCGTCCACGCCGGTCTCTGCGGCGGCTGCGCCGGGGAGTATGTCGAGGACACCGTCCGGCTCGCGCAGGAGGTCGAGGGCGACGTCGTCTATGTCCACGCCGCCGACGGAGACGCTGCGCTCCGGCCAGCGGAACACGCCGCCGGTGACGGCGAGCCGCGGGACGGTCAGGAACTCCCTTGCCTCTTCGGTCGCCGCCGCGTCCGTGGGGAATGTCCGGACCCGTACGCCTTGCAGGGTCACGTTCAGATCGTCCACCGTCGCCGTGATCGTACCGTCGTCCGCCGTGGAGACCGTGTAGGCGAGATCCACGTCCGCGTCGCCGTCCGTGATGTCGAAACCGGTCTGATAGCGGATGTAGGAGGAGAGCAGGGCGAAATGGGAGCCGTCGATCGCGGCGGTGCCCGCCGAGCCCAGCGGATTCAGCTGCAGACTGCCGGACCAGGTGAGGGTGCCCTCGGTGGCGGTGCGGATCACGACCTCCTGGGTGCCCGGACGAAGCGGGAGGGTATTCAGATCCTGCACACTTATGTCGACAGGTCCGAAGCGTTGTTCCACCGGTTCCCGGGGCACCTGGTCGCGCCAGTTCACGGCACTCTCGTTGATGGCGAAGTCCCTGACGATGAGGCGCACGGGACCGGCATCTTCTTCGTCGGCCGGCTCTTCCGGCGGGGCGGGTGGCTGGGCGGCCAGCATCCGCTCGAAATTGAAGCGACCCTCGCCGTCGCGGGAGACGAACAGCTCGGGCTCGTCCACCCGGAACTCGTCGAAGGTGAATGCCCATCGGAACAGCGAGCTCGTCTGGAAATTGACGAAGATCTGCCGGATGCGGGCGAGGGCCTCACCCGTCGGGTCGTCGAGTTCCAGGCCGTCGATGCGCAGGCTCAGCACGAAGGGATTCACCGCGACCTCACCGAGCCGGAGCTCGGAATCGAACTGCTCCGCGACGGTCTTCACCGCCTGGCGTTCGATCAGCCAGGGCGCCAGAAAGAAGCCGGCCAGCGCGTACAGGGCCACGGCGACGACGACGCCGATCAACAGTCGGCGATGACGGTACAGGAAGCCGGTGGCCGGCTCGCTCCCCTCCTCTTTGTCGGTCGTGGTCTCTTCGCTCATGGTGTTCTTGCTATTCTTGTCGCGCCTTCCGTGGCGCAGATGCTGACGGGCCCGACGCTGCGGGAAGAATCAGCCTACCATGATCGGACCACGCACCGACGCAGGGGCGCCGGCCCGGGGTCGGCAATCGCCCCGACCGGTGGGGGCGAATGCGCCGGGATCAGCCCGCCCCGGGCGCCGGGACCGGATAGCGTTCGAAAATGAGACTGATGACCCGGTCCACCGCGGCTTTCGGGTTCTGCATGGCCTCGTCCGTCAGACGGCCCTCCGCGACACCCTCCCAGACCAGCCGATCCTCGTCCGCATCGACGACGTCGACGTTCACCGTGCCCTGCCGGTAATGGATCGTGTCCACTTCCGTCTCGTACATCGGCCACGGTGAATAGAGACCGCCGCGGTAGCCGTAGTAGGGCCCCATGCCGACACTCGTCGGCACGTTGCGGCTGCGCACCTCCGAGACGTCCCGGGCGTTGGCGTTGAAGTTCACCAGCAGATCCGGGTCGGTGTCGACATAGCGATAACCGCGTGCGTCCATCTCACGCCGCACGGCGGATTGGAAGTGACTGGTGAGGAGGCTCGAATAACCGGCCTTGTCCGTGCCGAGTTCGTCGAAGAAAGAATAAGTGCGGTATCCGGAGAAATTCGCCGAGCGGTCGTAGTCTGCGCGGATATCCGGGCCGGATGCACAGCCCGCGGCGAGAAGGAACGAAATCAGGACGGTCAGCAATCTCATATCGTGTTCCTCGTGACCGAGCCGGTGTCCGGGTTTCCCGGGACTCCAGACGAACGAACCGCAAGCCGGCAGGATTGCGGTTCGTTCGCGCCGGCTACCGGATCGGCGTCAGCGTCATTAAAGAGAAAATAATTCGACTAACGGATGATGACCTCGACGCGACGATTCTGCTGCCGACCGGCCGAGGTGTCGTTACTCGCCACCGGCTGGCTGGAGCCGAGGCCCGTCGCGGTGATCCGACGCGGCGACACGCCCTGTGCGATCAGCGCACTGCGAACGGAGTCGGCGCGGGCCTGCGAGAGCCGCAGATTCGTCTCGTCGCTGCCCGTGCTGTCCGTGTGACCTTCGACGATGACGGTCTTGTTCTCATTCTGACGAAGATAATCCGCCAGGCGACCGACCGAGTTCATCGCTCCGGGGAGCAGTTCCGCCTTGCCCGTCGCGAACAGGACGCCGCCCAGCGTGACGACCGTGCCCGCCTCGGTCTGCTTGGCCTGCAGTTCCGCCAGCGCCGCACGGGATGCCGAGAGCTCCGCTTCGCGCATCTCGAGCTGGATACGGTCCTTGGCCGTGCTCAACTCTTCCACGCGGTCCTCCGCAGCCCGCTTTTCGGCGACGGCTCGGGCGGTCATGACCTCGTTGTTCGCGACGTAGGCCAGCGTATTCATATCCTCTACTTCTTCAGCCATGGCAGCCCGGTCGAGTGCCTGCTCGGCCGCATCCAGGTTCTCGGAGGCATAACGCAGGACTTCGGGATCCGCTTTGGCCCGTTCGAAAGCAGCCTGTGCCTGCTCCAGCTGGGTAGTGGACTCGGGTGTGGACGCACAGGCAGCCAGCGTGATGATCGCCGCTGCCAGCGCGATTCTGGAGAGTGAATTCATGATCGGAAAACTCCTGGTACGATGACAGTCGGATTACATGCCGGATCGAGCGCGCTCGATCTCCTGGCGCAGCACGGCGATGCTCTTCTCGAGTTCTTCGGCGCTGCGCTTCGCATTGATGGCATTGGCCTTGGCCGCCGCAAGCTCAGCATCGGCCAGCGACTCCTGGGCCAGTCGGCGCGCGTCGTCGTACTCCTCTTCGGCATATGCGGCCTCGGCTCGCTGGAACTTCGACCTCGCCCGATCGAGCTCCACCGGGGCCAGCTCCTGTGCATCCGTGCTCTGCACGTTTCTCAGCGCAGTACGGGCTCGCCCGATCGAGCTCCACCGGGGCCAGCTCCTGTGCATCCGTGCTCTGCACGTTTCTCAGCGCAGTACGGGCACTGGCCATCTCCGCCACCGGTTCGGGGGCCCCGGCGCATCCGGCTATTCCCCCCGTCATCGCAAGGCCGGCGGCCAGCACTACGAACGGGATTCCGTTTCTTCGTGTCATCGCTCTCATTCCTGTGTTGTTGTGACTGACAGTGCAGCGTAAACGCCCAAAAGTTACATATTCGAGTTCGCACCGCAAGTTTCCGCGTCAGCCATGGAACGGATGCCCCGGCGCGAACAGGCCATTATAATCCCGCCGGTGGCGAAGCGGAGCGAGGGAACGGGACATGGCGAAAGACACGCGCAGCGGCGGTGACCGCGGGAGATCCGGCTTCACGTTGATGAGCTTCATCTGGCGCTTCGCGGCGGCCCTCGTCCTCGTGCTGGCCACCTTCAATCCGACCGGTCATTCCGCCTGGCACCTGACGATGGAAGCCGTGCGGGAAGGCACTTTCGGCCCCCTGAATCTCATCCTGCTCACGGTGCTCGCCATCTGCTGGGTCATATTCTGGATCGCGACCTGGCGCGCCCTCGATACGCTCGGCGTCGTGCTGGGCGGACT
>JARRPZ010000097.1:0-14547 GCA_037382365.1 Gammaproteobacteria bacterium | reverse complement strand
GTATCCGTGGCCTGATCCGGATCGCTGCTGCCGCTGCCATCCAGGGTGACCTGCTCGGCGCCAGGCACGGTGACATCGGCGCCGGCATCGGCGGTCGGCGCCGTGTTGGGCACATCCACCGTGATGGTCACCGTGTCGGTGCCTCTCGCGCCGTCGTCGTCCGTGACGGTGAGGCGGAACTGCAGCGCTCCGGCTGCGTCCGGCGCGGTGAACGTCGCCGTCGCCGTCGAGGCGTCCTGCAGACTGACCGAGGTGCCCGACACCTGACTCCATGAATAGGAGGCGATGGAGCCGTCGGAGTCGGAGCCCGAGCCGGCGAGCGTGACGGTGTCGCCGCCGCGGACCTGCTGGTCCGCTCCGGCATCGGCCGATGGCGGCACATTGGTCGGGGCCGTATCATCGCCGCCGCCACCACCGCCGCATGCGACCAGGGTCGCCAATGCGCCAACAACGGCTAATTTTCTATAACGCAACATGCTTGACAAATTCAGCTCCGGTCCCGCGGCGGCCAAGACGATACCGGATTGCAGGGGGTTCCGCTACGCCATTCTGACAATAATCCCGCACAATCCTAGGAGCTTGACGGGCTCGCCGGCTGCGGAACGGATCACGCTTTCAGGTGTGCGCTCCTGCTAGACTCCGCGGGTGCCGCCCGTCACGCCATCCGGGCGCAGCAGAAGCCAAGGCGGATATTTCATGAGCAAAGCCAACATCCTGGTCACCGGCGGTGCCGGCTACATCGGCAGCCACGTCGTGCGGCAACTCGCCGAGGCCGGCGAGCGGCCGATCACCCTGGACAATCTGTGCACCGGCTTCCCGGACGCGGTGCTCGCCGGCGCACTCGTGGTCGGGGATACCGGCGACGAGGACCTGCTCGATCGGCTGTTCGCCGACAACGACATAGAGACCGTCATGCATTTCGCCGCGCACACCATCGTGCCGGAGTCGGTCGCCGATCCGCTGAAGTACTACCGCAACAACACGGCCAACAGCCGCACGCTGCTGGAGGCGTGCCAGCGCCATGGCGTCGCACACGTCGTCTTCTCCTCCACCGCCGCAGTGTACGGCATCCCGCCGGCAGGCCTGGCCGCCGAGACGACGCCGACGGCGCCCATCAACCCCTACGGCACTTCGAAGCTGATGACCGAGTGGATGCTCCGGGATCTGGCCGCGGCGGGCGGCCCGAGTTACGTGGCGCTGCGCTATTTCAACGTAGCGGGCGCGGACCCGGAAGGCCGCATCGGTCAGTCCACGGCGAAGGCCACGCTGCTGACGAAGGTCGCCTGCGAGGCCGTGGTCGGCAAGCGGTCTCACGTATCGATATTCGGCACGGATTACGACACGCAGGACGGCACCGGTGTGCGGGACTATATACATGTCGAAGATCTCGCCCGGGCCCACCTCGACGCGCTGACCTGGCTGCGCCGTGGCGGGGAGTCGGGCGTATTCAATTGTGGCTATGGCCACGGCTACAGCGTCCGTGAGGTGCTCGACGCCGTGCAGCGGGCCGCCGGTCACCCGATCGAGATCCGCGAAGAGCTTCGGCGTGCCGGCGATCCGCCGACATTGGTGGCCGTGGCCGACCGGATCCGCGAACTGCTGGGCTGGGAGCCTCGCTACGACGATCTGGATACGATCGTCTCGCATGCGCTCGCCTGGGAGCGCCGACTCGCCGGTCAGACAGGGGACGTTCGTTCCCGCGTCACCGCCTGAGCGCTGCGCTTCGAGGCACCGCCATTGGGGTAGACTCCCGCCATGAGGTTCCCCCGCCCCAGATCGCTGACCGGCCTGCTGTTCCTGGGCTTCGGGCTGGTGATCGTACCCCTGCTGGCTGCCGTGGTCTGGGCGCTCGTGCAGCTGGAGCACTACGCCAATCAGAGCGAGAGTCTGGTCCTCGAAGGAGTGGCCGCCACCCAGCATACCCGCGTGCTCCAGGAACGCCTGCGCGAACTGGAGCGCCTGGCGAAGCTCTTTCGGGTGCAGCAGACCGAGGACTATCTCGAACTCATGACGGACGACGCCGCCCGCTTCCAGGCCCGGCTGGACGCCCTCGCGCCCCTGGCCGCTCGCGCCGGTGAGACGGAGTCGGCCATACGACTGGGGCAGAAGGCCGAGGCAGCCGTATTCACCCTCCGCACCCAGCCGGCGGATTCGGAGCTCACCGACGAGGCCATCGCCGACCTGGAGGCGCTGTCCGCCGCGGTCGCGGCGTTCAGCACCGCTATCAACGAATTCATCGGGCAGGAACTGGATGCGCTGCAGCAGGCGGCGAGCGACTTCCAGGCAACGCTGGCCTGGCAGACCGCAGCACTCGTCCCGTTCGTGCTGATTTTGGTGGGCGTCTTCACAGCGCTGATCAGCCGCCCGCTCCGGCAGATCGACAAGGCCATCGGGCAGCTCGGCCAGAGCGGTTTCGCGAAGCCGATCCAGGTGGACGGGCCGGCGGACCTGGAAGCGCTCGGGCGCCAGCTCGAGTGGCTCAGGGTGCGCCTCCTGGAACTCGCGCAGGAAAAAAACCGCTTCCTGCGCCACATGTCTCACGAGCTGAAGACCCCGCTCGCCAACATCCGGGAGGGCACGGACCTGTTGCTCGACGGCACGGTCGGCAACCTGGACGACCCGCAACGCGAAGTTACCGACATCCTGCGCTCGAACGGCGTGAAGCTGCAGCGCCTCATCGAGAACCTCCTCTTCTTCAGTGCCTGGCAGACCAAGAGCGAGATGCTGATGCTCTCCGATTTCGCCCTCCCCGGGCTGATCGGAAGCGTGACGGAGGATCACCGCCTTGCCATTCGGGCCCAGGAGATCGACCTGGCTCTGGACGTCGAAGATGTCCGCGTGAACGCGGACGAGGAGAAGCTGCGGACCGCCCTCGACAATCTGCTGTCGAACGCCGTGAAGTTCACGCCGCGGGGCGGCACCATCCGGATCACCGCCCGGAGTGCGGAGAACAGTTTTGTGATCGGCGTGGCCGACACGGGTCCCGGCATCCCGGCCGAAGAACGGGGCCGTATTTTCGATGCCTTCTATCAGGGCTCGAACCAGCAACACGACGGGCCGGTGGCGGGCACCGGTATCGGTCTCTCCGTGGTACAAGAGTGTGCGGAGGCCCACGGCGGCAGCGTGGAGCTGCGGGACGCCGACGGTGGCGGTGCCCACTTCCGCCTGCATATCCCCCAGGAACAGATCAGCCTGGGCGACAGGATGGCCGCCAATGAATAATTCGCGGACACGGCTCGTGACGATCCTGATCGCCTCCGCGGCGGCTGCCGGGTGCGCCCCGTCCGACTGGCTGGACCGGGACCGGGATGTCGGTAATGTGCGCCAGAGCATAGAAGGAGCCGATGTGTCGGGCTACCTTCACGTAATGCACGACCTCGCCGCCGAGGATCCGGCGACCCAGGCCGAGACATTCGCCCGGGTCGACGACGCCTTCAATCGTTCGCCCACGACGACGAACCGGCTTCGCCTGGCGCTCGCGCTCGGTACGCCCGGCCATGCCGGCGCGGACGCCGAGCGCGCCCGGCGGATGCTGACCGAGGTCCTGGCCCGGGAAGAACTCCTGTTGCCGGCGGAGGTCGAACTGGCCGAGTTGCAGCTCGAGTTCGTGGACCAATGGCTGCTGCTGACGACCGAGACGCGCCAGCTCGAGACCCGCTATCAGCGCGACGCCGATGTCGATCGGCGTCGGCTCGAGCAGCAGCTCGCGGGGGCGATTTCCGAGAACCGGCAGCTGCGCGAAGCACTGACGGAGGCGGAGGAGAAACTCGAGGCCATCACCACGATCGAACGATCGATTCGGGAGCGCAGCGATGCGGACGAACAACGCGGCAATGACGAAAGACCCTGAGATCAAAGGCAGGATACTGCTGGTCGACGACGACCCGGGTCTCCTGCGCCTGCTGTCCATCCGTCTGCGCGCAGAGCAATACGACGTGGAAGCGGTGGACAGCGCCCACCGGGCGCTCGCGGTCCTGAACCGTTTCGAGCCCGACGTCGTGATCACCGACCTGCGCATGGACAAGATGGACGGGATCGGCCTGCTGAAGGAACTGCAGGAGCGCTCTCCGGGGCTGCGCGTGCTCATCATCACGGCTCACGGGACGATCCCGGATGCCGTGGCCGCCACTCAGAGCGGTGCCTTCGGGTTCCTGACCAAGCCGGTCGACCGGGCCGAGCTGCTCGATCACGTCGAGCGCGCCATGAAAGTGTCGGCAACGCCGCCTGCGGACGACGACTGGGCGGACGAGATCATCACCCGCAACCCCGCGATGCGCGAGCAACTGAACCAGGCGCGCATGGTCGCGGACAGCGGCACACGGGTCCTGATCACCGGCGAGAGCGGCACCGGCAAGGAACTGATGGCCCGCGCCATCCACCGGGCCAGCCCGCGCAGCGCGGGTCCTTTCGTGGCGATCAACTGCAGCGCGATGTCGGAGAACCTGCTGGAGTCCGAACTCTTCGGACACGTGAAGGGCGCCTTCACGGGCGCCAGCCGCACCCACAAGGGCCTGTTCCAGGCGGCCGAGGGCGGCACGCTGTTCCTGGACGAGATCGGCGACATGCCGATGCGGCTGCAGGTGAAGCTCCTGCGCGTGCTGCAGGAAGACCAGGTGCGCCCGGTGGGCGCCACCGAAAGTATCCCGGTCGACGTGCGGGTGCTCTCGGCGACCCACAGGGATCTCCGTGACATGATGGCCGAGGACGCGTTTCGCGAGGACCTCTACTACCGGCTGAACGTGGTGAACATCCACGTGCCGCCGCTGAACGAGCGCCGGGACGACATCCCGCTGCTCGTCGAGCACTTCCTGAAATCGGTAGCCCGGGAGACGGAAGGCGAGCGCAAGGTGTACGCGCCGGAAGCCGTCGAGATGCTGGTCACCGCGGAGTGGCCCGGCAACATCCGCCAGCTCTATAACGTGGTGCGGCAGAATGTCGCGCTCGCCCGCTCGCCGGTGATCAGCGCAGAGCTGGTCCGCACTGCTATCGGGGAGCACGGCGGCAAACTGCCGTCCTTCGCCGAGGCCCGCGACGAGTTCACGCGCAACTACCTTTCCCAGATCCTGCAGATCACCTCCGGCAACGTCAGCAAGGCGGCCCGTCTCGCCAAACGAAACCGCACGGATTTCTACAAACTCCTCGCCCGCCACGAACTGAACCCGGACGAATTCAAGCCCCATTGATTGACGGCAGGCGGGCCTTCTGGCCCGACCGGGCCTCAAACCCGATTGCTTTCCGCTAGCGGCAGAAAATGCCGTCGCTCGCCTCCACCACCCCGGGCCATGCTGTACCCATGGCCACCCGATTCCCTCACCAACCCGCGCTCCGCTCGGGCCGATGGTCCGAAGCCCACCGCATCTACCTCGTCACGGCCTGCTGCCACGCGCGCCGCGCCATCTTCGGCTGCCTCGTCTGCGGCTCGATGGTCGTCGCGGAGCTGCGCCGATCGGACGAGACCGGTGCCACGCGCAGCCTGGCCTGGGTCGTGATGCCGGACCACCTGCCCTGGCTGTTGGAGCTGCAGCCCGAAAACGACCTGTACGCCGTGGTCGCCCGGGTCACGGGGCGGTCCGCGCTAAGGATCAATCGTTCTCGAGGCATGGTCGGCCGCATCTGGCAGCCCGGATTCCACCATCAGGCCCTGCGGCGGGACGAGGCGGTGGAGACCGTCGGCGACTATCTGGTGCACGACCCGGTGAGGGCGAAACTGGCGGAGGCGCCGGAGCACTACCCGCTCAGCTACGCGGTCTGGCGGAGCCGAAAACTCATGCAGGAGGGGCTTTAGCCCCGATTCTCAGCCGCTCTTCTTGCGGGCGAAGCTGTCGGCCGAGAGACCGTACTTGTCCAGGAGGTCGTAGAGGGTGGGACGCGTGATGCCGAGCAATTCGGCCGCCCGCGAGATATTGCCGTAGGTCTGGATCAGCGCGAGCCGGATAGCCCGGGTCTCTGCTTCCTGGCGCACCTCACGCAGGTTCAGCGTCTGGGCGGTGCCGACCTTGTCACCGAGCCCGAGATCAGCAGCGGTCACCTGCTTGCCCTCCGCCATGATGACCGCACTCTTTATCTTGTTCTCCAGCTCCCGGACGTTGCCCGGCCAGCCGTGGTTCTCGATGGCCTCCTGGGCGTCCTGACTGAAGGCGCGCAGCGGCCGCTTGTGCTGCTTCGCGTATTTCTCCAGCAACTTGCGGGCCAGTATCAGGCGACCACCGTCCCGCTCCCTGAGCGGCGGGATGTTCACCGTGATCTCGCTGATGCGGTAGTAGAGATCCTCGCGAAACTGCCCCGCCTCGATCAGCTCCGAGATCTTCTGGTTGGTCGCGCACACCACCCGCACGTCCACCGGAATCTCACTGCGTCCGCCCACGCGCTCGACCACGCGCTCCTGCAGGAAGCGCAGGAGTTTCGCCTGCAGCGGCAGCGGCATATCGCCGATCTCGTCCAGGAAGAGCGTGCCTTCGTTTGCCGTCTCGATCTTGCCCGGCGTGGTCTTGACGGCGCCGGTGAACGCGCCTTTTTCGTGCCCGAACAGCTCGGACTCCAGCAGGTTCTCCGGGATAGCCGCGCAGTTGATGGCGACGAATCGCTGGTCTTTCCGGCTGCTGAGCGAATGCAGCGCCCTCGACAGCAGTTCCTTGCCGGTGCCGCTCTCGCCGAGCAGCAGCACGGAGACATCCGTAGGCGCCACCTTCTCGATCATGCGGCACACCTGGAGCATGGCTTCGCTCGCCGCGACGATACCATCGAGCGGCGACATGCCTTCCTGGCTCATCAGGCGGCGGTTCTCGGCCTCCAGCTCGTAGATATGGAACGCGCGATCCACGAGCAGGCGCAACGTGTCGGTATCGACCGGCTTCTGATAGAAGTCGTACGCTCCGAGGCCGACCGCCGTCACCGCGTTCTGCTGGTCGCCGTGGCCCGTCACGACGATCACCTTCGTATGCGGCGCCAGGCTCACGATCTCCTCCAGCGTGGCCATGCCCTCGGACACACCCTCCGGATCCGGCGGCAGCCCGAGGTCCTGCAGCACTACCGCCGGCTCGTGGCGGCGCAGCTCGGCGATGGCGTTGGCCCGGTTGTCGGCGGTGAGGACCTCGTAGTCCTCGAAACACCATTTGAGCTGACTCTGCAGCCCCGGGTCGTCTTCCACGATGAGGAGTTTGCGCGTGGTGTCGTTCACAGATTATCGGATCCGCTCGGATATGCGTATTGCCCAATCACACATACTGCCACGCCACCATGCAGCGTGGGAGTGGCCAGATCACAGAAATTGGCGGGACGAACGCCCTTCACCGGTAGCACCGCGCGTACGCCGGACCCGTAAGTACAAATGCGTATTATTTTCTATTGCGAATGATTCTCATTTAAGCTAGCTTTGTCTTCGCCATGAAACACCTGCCGCGGCCCGGGGACGTGCGGCCGCCACCAGCAATAGCGCGAGCGACGGGGAACGGAGGTTATGTCAAGAGAATTCCGAGCAGCCCATGAAATAGACTCTGCAGGAGGGGCTCCAGCCCCGATTCACGTCTCCGCAGAAGCGGCTTCAGCCGCGATTCCGATCCCTGTATCGGGCCCGAGGGTCCTCCTCCCCGTCCTTATCCTCCCCCTCCTTGTCCTCGGCCTCGCCGCCGGCACCGCGGTCGCCCAGGACCAGGAGACCACCGACGAGGGAGACGTGATCGACGTGGTCACCATCCTCGGTGACCCGAACCAGGTGTCGGATATCGCCGGATCCGCGCAGTATTTCAGCGCGGAGGATCTCCAGGTATTCGCCCACAGCGACATCATGCGCGTCCTGCGGGCGGCACCCGGCGTCTATCTGCAGGAAGAGGAAGGCTACGGTCTCCGGCCCAACATCGGCATCCGGGGTTCCGGTCTCGACCGCTCCAGCCGCATCGCCCTGCTCGAGGACGGCGTACTGATCGCGCCCGCCCCCTACGCGGCGCCATCCGCTTACTACTTCCCGACCCAGCAGCGCATGCACGCACTCGAGGTGCTGAAGGGCCCCTCTTCCATCAACGTCGGCGCCCGCACCGTCGGCGGTGCCATCAACATGATCTCGACACCCATCCCGTCGGCGAGCGGCGGACGCCTTGAACTGCGCGCCGGCGAAGACGCCACACTGGAAGGTGTCGCCCGTTACGGTTACCGGAGCGAGCGCTACGGCTGGCTGGTGGAGACCGCACAGCAGGCGACCGACGGCTTCAAGACCATCGACGCACCGAGCGACTTCGACACCGGCTACCGGCTGCAGGACTACATGGCCAAGTTCCGCGTGAACAGCGCGCCGGGCGCGGACGTCTACCAGGCGCTGGATCTGAAGCTCGGTTACACCGAACAGGCCTCGGATGAGACCTATCTCGGACTTACCGACGAGGATTTCGCAGAGGATCCCTACACGCGCTATGCGGCATCGCAGGACGACGTGCTCGACACGAACCACCGCCAGGCGCAGCTGTCCTGGAGCATCGATCCGGCCGGTCCCTGGCACGGTGAGGTCACGGCCTACCGCAACGACTTCGAGCGCAACTGGTACAAGCTGTCCAGCGTCAACGGCGTGGGCATCAGCTCGATCCTCGACGACCCGTTCACCTACGCCGACGAACTCGACATCCTGAAAGGCGCCAACAGCGCTGACGACGCGCTCGTGAAACGGAACAATAATCGGGAGTACTACTCCCAGGGCTTGCAGGGAGAGCTGGGTTACGACTTTCGCCTCGGTGCCGCCGACGTGGGACTCACCTTCGGCGTTCGCATACACGAGGACGAGGAAGACCGTTTCCAGGACGACGACGCCTACCGCATGGAAGACGGGCTGCTCGTGCTCACCACCGACGCTCCCGGAGGCTCGGCGACCAACCGGGTCAGTACGGCGGACGTACTGGCGGGATTCGTCGCCGCCGAGGTGGCCGTCGGCAACTGGGTACTGAGCCCGGGCCTGCGTTACGAGACCATCGACTTCGTGCGCGAAGACTATTCAACCGCGGATCCGGATCGCTCCGAGGGGCCGACCCGCGTCCGCGAGAACACGGTGGACGTCCTGATCCCCGGCATCGGGGCGCTCTATCAGTTCTCCGACAACTGGCGGCTGCTCGCCGGCGTGCATCGTGGCTTCAACCCGCCGGCCCCCGGCTCGAACGCCGACGAGGAGGAGAGCTGGAATTACGAAACAGGGGTACGCTACGGACAGAACGGCCGCAGTTTCGAAGCCATCTGGTTCCTGAACGATTACGAGAACCTGGTCGGTACGGTCACCGAATCCACCGGCGGCAGCGGCAATATCGGCGACCAGTTCGACGGCGGTGAGGCGACGGTCAGCGGTCTCGAACTGACCGCCGCGTGGGCTTTCTACGATCCTTTCGAACGCGGCATCCAGGTGCCACTGTCGCTCGCCTATACGTGGACGGCAACGGCGGAATTCGACAACAGCTTCGAGAGCGGCTACGACCCCTGGGGTGAGGTCGAGGCCGGCGACGAGCTGCCCTACATCCCGGAGCACCAGCTCCGGGCGACGGCGGGCCTGGCCGCCGATCGCTGGAGCTTCGATCTCTCGGCGAGCTACACCGGCGAGGTACGCACGACGGCCGGCAGCGGCTCGCTGGGGCCACGGGAAGGGGTGGATGACTTCCTCGTCTGGGACATCGTCGCCGGCTGGCAGACCGGGCCGCTCGCGCACCGCCTTCGTCGGCTTCACCTGGGATCTTTGACACGTTTGGCGCATGGCCTCCTCCCGCACTCGGTACCGCTACCTCGCCGGCTGCGGGAGGGGGTCACCCTCGAATCGACGTTTCTTCGAATCGGGCCTGAAGGCCCTCCTATATCGCTCTTCTCATTTCGGTTAACACGTAATTGACAATCATTCTCATTAGCGTTTAGTATCGCGTTCAGGAGGGAGTAACGATGTACGTCTGCGTCTGCCAAGCCATCACCGATCGCCAGATCGAGAAAGCCGTAAAGAGCGGCGCGCAGTCTTTCTACGACCTCAAGGATCAGCTCGGTGTCGGCTCCTGCTGCGGCAGCTGCCAGGACGACGCGGAAGCGATCATCGCGCTGAAACTGATCCTGCATCAATCTCCAATCGGGAGTATTCTAGTCCGGCGTCTAGGCCCTCCTGCAATCCCCTCCCCCAGCCTCCCCCGCGTCGCGCCAGCAGGGCCGATCCGTTAGAATTCACGTACCCACGCAGTTCCCAAGGAAAAGGATCATCATGAAGGGCGACAAGACCGTCATCCAGCATCTCAACAAGACACTGAAGAACGAACTCACGGCAATAAACCAGTACTTCCTGCACTCACGCATGCTGAAGGACTGGGGTCTGCACCGGCTGGGCGACTACGAATACGGCGAGTCCATCGACGAGATGAAGCATGCCGACACGCTCATCGAGCGCATCCTGTTCCTGGAAGGCCTGCCCAACCTGCAGGACCTCGGCAAGCTCAGGATCGGCGAAGACGTGAAGGAGATCCTCGAGTGTGATCTCGCGCTGGAGATGGAAGCGATCCCCGACCTCAGAGAGGCGATTGCCTACTGCGAGCAGGTCAGCGACTACGTCTCCCGCGAGATCTTCGAGCGCATCCTCGAATCCGAGGAGGAGCACGTCGACTTCCTGGAGACCCAGCTCGGCCTCATCGAGAAGACCGGCCTCGAGAACTACATCCAGAGCCAGATCGGGGAAGGCGCAGGGGAAGGCTGAGCGCCTGGGCCCATCTGCAGGAGGTCCGGCAGGAGGGCCCTTTAGGCCCGATCGGGAATCGGGGCTAAAGCCCCCTCCTACATGACAATCACCCCTTCGGGATGTCGTTGAACGGCACGTCCTTGTCCACGCGCACGTCGGGCGGCAGGCCGAGCACACGCTCGCCGATTATGTTCAACAGGATCTCATCGGTGCCACCTTCGACCCGGTTGCCGATCGAGCGGAAGAAGGAACGCTGGAACAAAGCGTCCATCGGCGCCTCCTCGCCGTCCGTCACAATCCCGGCCATGTCCTGGAGATCCAGGGCGAAGGACGCAATATCCTGCCGGCCGCGGCCGAGCACCAGCTTAGTCATCGAGGCTTCCGCGCCCGGCGTCTTGCCGGACGAGAGCGCCGAGATCATGCGGTAGCCCGTGTACTCGAGCCCGTTCGACTTCACGAACCAGTCGGCGAGCTTGTCGCGCACCGCGCCGTCCTCGATCAGTCGACCGTCCTCGCCTTCCACTTCGTTCGCCATGTCGAGCAGATCGTCGAAGTTCGACGGGAATGCTGCACCGACGGACAGGCGCTCGTTCAACAGCGTGGTCATCGACACCTTCCAGCCCTCGCCGACGGCACCGAGGCGATTCGCGTCCGGGATGCGCACGTCGGTGAAGAACACCTCGTTGAAGTCGGACTCGCCGGAGACCTGCTTGATCGGCCGCACCTCGATGCCCGGCGACTTCATGTCCAGGATGAAGTAGGTGAGTCCCTGGTGCTTCGGTACGGTCGGGTCCGTCCGCAGGACCAGGATCGCGAAGTCCGCGACGTGGGCGAACGAGGTCCAGATCTTCTGGCCGTTCACGACCCAGTCGTCGCCGTCCTTCACCGCCCGCGTGCGGACGCCGGCGAGATCGGAGCCTGCCGCCGGCTCGGAAAAGAGCTGACACCAGATCTCGTCGCCGCGGGCCATCGGCTTCAGGTACCGCGCTTTCTGCTCGTCGGTGCCATGGCGCATGATCGTCGGGCCCGCCATTCCGATACCGATGATGAACGGCGCCGAGAGCATCGCCAGATCGCCCTCCTCCTGGGACCAGATCACCTGCTCGATCGGTTTCGCGCCACGGCCGCCGAATTGCTGCGGCCAGCCGAGGCAGGCCCAGGCGGCGTCGCACTTCGTGGCCTGCCAGTTCTTGAACGGCGTCAGATCGCGCTTGTAGTGCACGGCGTCAAGATCGACGTCCGGCCGGTTAGCCTTCAGCCACTCGCGGGCCTCGGCGCGGAATTCAGCCTCTCGGGGTGTGTCGTTGAAATCCATGTCCGTGCCCTCCTCAGGCGGCGCTCAGGGTCGTGGCCTCCGGCTCGCGCCGGGCCTGCAGCCGCTGGATGAGTTTGTCCTTCCAGACGCGTTCGCCACCCAGGATCAGGTTCAGCAATTTCGCGCGCCGGTAATGGAGGTGGCAGTCGCCTTCCCAGGTGAAACCCATGCCGCCGTGCACCTGGGTGTTCTCCCGCGCGCACTCGGAATAGGCCTGGCTCGCCGCCACCCGGGCCGTCGCCGCGGCCACGGGCAACTCCTTCGCGCCCGTGGACAGGGCCCAGGCCCCGTAGTAGCAATTCGAGCGGGCGAGTTCGAGGCTCACGAACATCTCCGCCAGCCGATGCTTGATCGCCTGGAACGACCCGATCGGCCGTCCGAAGGCATAGCGCTCCTTCGCGTAGGCCACGCCCATCTCCAGCGCCGCCTGCGCGCCGCCGATCTGCTCGAAGGCCAGCAGCACGGCGGCACGGTCCAGCACCCCCTCCAGGTACTCGAGGCCCTTGCCGGGCTGGCCCAGCGGTTCGACGGGGACGTCTTCGAACGTCAGTGTCGCCGCGTCCCGCGTGGGGTCGACCGTCGCCAGGGTGTCGCGCCGCACACCGTCGTCGTTCAGATCCGCCAGGTAGAGCGACACACCCTGGGCGTCCTTCGCCGCAACGACGGCGTAATCGGCGATGCTCGCATCCGGCACCGGTGTCTTCGTCCCGGTCAGCTTCCCCTTCGAAACCTGGGCCCGGATCTTGCGCATCGTCACGGCGCCGGCCGTTTCGGCGAGCGCCAGCGTGCCGATCGCCTCGCCGGCGGCGAGCTTCGGCAGCCATTCGGCCTGCTGGGCCTCGCTGCCGGCCGCCAGCAGACTCTCGCCGGCCAGGTACACCGCACTCGAGAACGGCACCGGCGCCACCGCGCGACCCAGTTCCTCCGCGATGACGCAGAGTTCCAGATAGCCCATCCCGAAACCGCCGCAGGCCTCCGGCAGCGCCGTCGCCGTCCAGCCCATCTCGACAATCGACGACCAGAGCTTCTCGTCATGGGTCGCCTCGCCGTCCAGCACGCGGCGCACCGCCTCCGTCGTGCACTGCTCGCCCAGGAATTTCCGCGCCTCCTGGCGCAACATCTCCTGGTCTTCGGAAAATTCGAAATTCATAGGCCGGTTCCTCCCGTTGACCGTACGGGACTGTAGCAAAATTCGTTCGGGCATGGCCTGTACCGGGCCTGCGGCAGGTCACTACGTGGGCGAGCCACGGGGACACGCCGGGCGCGCGCTGATTCCGGCGTTTGATGAAGTTCCGGCCAAAGAAAAACCCCGCCGAAGCGGGGTTGTTCGATGTCAGTGACTTTCTGTCAGTCTCTCCGCATCCGACGCTGCCGCGCAGAGATCCCCAGCCCGGCCAACGACAAGCCGAGCAGCGCGAGAGCTGTGGGCTCACTCACCTTTATCGCCGCGTTGAGCGTCGTATTGCCCGGGCCGACATGCGTAATTGTGGTCACGACGGTCATGGAGTAAGGGCCCTCGATATCGAGGAGCTCACTGCCTTGATTTATGAAAGCGAATCCCGGCTCCGTGAAGCAGCCGAGTTCGATCCCGGTCCCGAACTCTGCGTTCCCCAGGGCGACGTAGAAGCAGGATTCCACTTCACCCTGAGCCGTCCCGCCGACGCCGAACAGGAACTTGCCCGAACGTGGCTGGAAATCGGTCTGCGTGAGGCTGATGCGGATGCTGCCGCCACGACTGGAAATCGCATCCGAGATACCGAGGTCGATTTGTGGATTCGATGCATCGTCACCGAGCATCGGGTAACTGGTCCCGGAGGTCACGAGCAGGTCCCACGGCTCGTCACTGTCGCCGCTAAGATAAGCAATCGCCCCATCCATTGCGTCCAGCGCATCTTCTGCGGAATTGTCCGCGATCGTCGTAACGTCCACGTCGTCGGCGCCTTCGTCCACGGCGAGAATGAAGTCCGCTCTGGCGGGCGAAGCAACGAGCATGGCGATGCCGGCTACCGTACCAATAATCACTCTCAAATCGGTCGAAATCATCGTCAAATCCCTGATTGTCTTGGTTTTAGTGGCCCGTCGACGAGTCGTCAGATTGGCCGCCCGTGTAACATAACCCAGAGGCAACAAGCAACGATCATGCCAAATTGACTTAATCTATGCTTCTCAATGAGTTATGGAAAATAGCTGATGTGCTGCATCCGTAGTTTGTAAGATTTTCCGACGCCGTACCCAACTGCACATAGGGGGTCACACTCGAAAAGAAGGGCATATAAGCGGCTTTAGCCGCGATTCGGTTCGTGTCGCGCCTGAAGGCCTTCCTACATTCGTTCTCCAGTCCTCCGAATTTCGGAAAACACGTAATTGACAATCATTCGCATTTGCGTTTAGGATTCGTTTCAGGAGGGAGTAGCGATGTACGTTTGCGTCTGCCAAGCCATCACCGATCGCCAGATCGAGAAAGCCGTGAAGAGTGGCGCGCAGTCATTCTACGACCTCAAGGACCAGCTCGGCGTCGGCTCCTGCTGCGGCAGTTGCCAGGACGATGCCGAAGCGATCA
>JARRPZ010000096.1:0-9861 GCA_037382365.1 Gammaproteobacteria bacterium | reverse complement strand
ATCATCCAGTTGGCGAGGCCCACGAAGGCCGGCATGACGGCGCCGAAGATCATGATCAGCGCGTGCATCGTCACCATCTGGTTGTAGAAGGCGGGATCCACGAACTGCAGGCCGGGCTGCCCGAGCTCGGCGCGGACGATCAGGGCCATCGCGCCGCCCACGAAGAACATGATCAGGCTGAAAACCAGGTACATCGTGCCGATGTCCTTGTGATTGGTCGTGAACAGCCACCGACGGATGCCGGTTTGTTCCGGTCCGTGATGATGCTCGTCGTGGTGTAGCGCTTCGGTTGCACTGCTCATACGGATGACTCCTGATTATTTGGCGGGCTTCCGCGGCCCCGCTCTGTATCCTGTCTCTGGTCCCGGTGTGGCGATACGATTCAATCGGCCGCGGAGGCCTTCGCTACCTTCGGCGCGACGCCCTGCTCCGCCTGTCGGGCGGCGACCCAGCCCTCATAGTCGGCCTGCTCGCGTACTTCCACGACGATGGGCATGAAACCGTGGTCCTTGCCGCAGAGCTCCGCGCACTGGCCCCGGTACGTGCCGGGTTCTTCGGCGCGGAACCAGGCTTCGTTGATGTAACCGGGGATGGCATCCTTCTTGATGCCGAAGTCCTTCATCCACCAGGCGTGGATCACGTCGTTCGAGGTGATCAGGACGCGTACCTTGGCGCCCACCGGCACCACCATGGGGTTGTCGACCTCCAGCAGATAGTTGGGCACGCTCTCCGGATCGATACCCGAGCCGAGGCGGCGGGCCTCGTTGCTGCTGCGGGCGAGATTCGAATAGAAGTCCACGCCTTCGTCCAGATATTCGTAATGCCACTTCCACTGGTAACCGGTCACCTTGACGGTAATGTCCGGGTTGCGGCTGTCCTCGATCTTGACCAGCGTTTCGGCAGCCGGGATGGCCATGCCGATCAGGATGCCGATGGGGATGATCGTCCAGACGATCTCCGCCTTCGTGGAGTGCGAGAACTTGGCCGGTTCCACGCCGCGGGACTTCCGGTGCAGGACCAGCGCGATGATCATCCAGCCGAACACGAACACGGCGATGGCGCAGCACACCAGGAAGATCAGCATGTGCAGGTCGTAGATTTCCCGGCTGACTTCCGTCACGCCCTGGGGCATGTTGACCCTGGACTCCGCCGCCGCGGCGACCGAGGCCATCGTCGTCACCAGGAAAAGGGAGATTCTTCGCATCATCGGTTGTTCCATCCTGCCGGCTCTCGAGCCGCTGTCATCCTGTCGTCCCGCGTCAGTCCGCCGGTACCACCGGCTCCGTGAGCAATCTCTTCAGCCTGTCACCGAGGCCGCGGCGCTCCGAGTCCGTGAGGAACTCACCCACCGCACACCACTGCCCGTGCGCCCCGATCTCCAGCCGGCGCGGACCGGCGGCGCTCCGCCCGCCGGCGTAGCGGATGCGGGTCCACGCCCGCAGGAAGCGCTCATCTCGCCGCTCCCGGCCGCGCAGGCGGCTGACGATGACCTCTTCGGGGCCCACCTGTATCAGATCCCTGTCCCTGCCGCGCCGCAGACTGATCCGCAGCGCCAGGCCGAGGGCGGCCAGCTCCAGTCCCGCCATCGGCAGGATGGGCCAGAAACCCATGGCTGCAAAACCGCCGGCGATCGTCATCGAGACCGTCAGGATCGAGACGAAAAAGAGTGTTGCCGTGCGGGAATCCAGGGAACAGTTCGGCCTCAGTTCGAAGCGATGCAACGGCGTCCGTCCTTGGTTTCCCTGGTTTTCGGCAGTCAGATCCGGCGCGGCAGACCGGCGGACTCCGCAGTCTAAATAAAGCGGTTCGGGGGTGCAACTGCGCAAGTCGGTTTACCTGTCGAATTACCGTATAGAAATCAGTGCATTGCGGCGCGCGCTCGCTCCGCCTGCGATCTATTGGATATCGTGTCCGGTGGTCCCGGCACAATAGTGCGCGACTCGTCGTCTCACGAACGTCGCAGTATGCGATCGGGACTGATGCGGATTTCGCCGCTGCCGGGGCTCGCCGGCAGTGCATTGCCACCCCAGCAATGCCCGTAGACGAGTTCCACGGAGAGTGGCAGGCGGCCCTCGCGACGGCTCCGTTCCCAGTGGCCGGTGGCGCGGCGGAACAGGCCCGGCGTGGCGAGGCCCCGCCGCCGTTCCGCCAGCGTGTTGCGCGCGCCCGCGGCCCTGAGGTCGCGCCAGAGGTCATCGGGCTCTCCGTAGGTGATCGTCAGGCGTTCCACGTCGAGTACGGGGTCGCGGAAGCCGGCGGCCACCAGTGCGTCGCCTATGTCGTGCATGTCCAGGAAGGCCGGCACGCGCGGCTCGCTGCCCACGCTGCGCCACGCTTCCCGCAGTTCGAGGAAGCTGTCCGGGCCGAGGCTGGAGAAGGTGAACAGACCTTCCGGACGCAGGACCCGGGCCACCTCCCGGGCGATCGACTGCGGTTCGGGGAAGAAAGGCAGCAGCAGATTGGCGAACACCAGATCGAAAACACCCCCACGGAACGGAAGCCTTGCCGCGTCACCCACCACCTCGTAGCGGCGCGCGAAGCGGCCGTGCCCGCGCCTGGCGGCGGCCATCCGGCGTGGCGACAGGTCCATCGAAACCACGCGGGCCTGCCGATAGCGTGCGGCCAGTTCCCGCGAGGCAGCTCCGGTCGCCGCGCCGGCATCGAGGACCCGGCGGGGGTCGAGCGTGGTCAGCGACAGCCGCCCGAGGAGTTCGCTCCGCGTGTGTCTGGACAGGAAGTCGCCGCCCTGCCCGGCGCTCTCGTCGGCGCGCCGGCGCACGTCCCGTCGTCGGAATGCGTACGTGCCTGGCTGGTCGGGTTCGGACATGTGTCGAGAGAGCTTACGGCAAAACCCGCCGCGGACGACAGATTCCCCGCACGCTGCTTCATCGGCCGGTCCCGACAATGCGGAGTCATGGCTGCCCCGCTCGTCCGTCGGTTCCGGGCCCTGCCCCGGCTGCTGTTCCCGCCGCGCTGTGCCCTGTGCGACGAACCCTGCGCCGGGATCGATCTCTGCCACGGCTGCCGCGGTGACCTGCCATGGCCCGGGCCGGCCTGCCGGGCCTGCGGCGAGCGGGTGGCGTCGGGCGAACGGCGCTGTCCGCATTGCCGCCGGCGGCCACCGTCCATGGCCGATACCCGCGTGGCGCTGCGCTACGAGTTCCCGGCCGACTGGCTGGTCACGGAACTGAAATTCAGCGCCCGGCTCTGGCACGGGCCCCTGCTCGCCGTCCTGATCGCGGAGGCCCTGGAGCAGCGACCGATACCGGACCTGACGGATGCGGTGCTGGTGCCGGTCCCGCTGCACCGCCGCCGGCAGACGGTACGTGGCTACAACCAGGCCGTCGAGATCGCCCGCCCGCTGTCCCGGCGGATCGACTGCCGGCTGGATACGGCGTTGCTCGTGCGGGAGCGGGCGACCCGGGAGCAGTCATCGCTCAGCGCCCGCGAACGCCGCCGTAACGTGGCCGGCGCGTTCCGGCTGAGGCGCTCGCCGGATTTCGAGCACGGCATCGTCGTTGACGACGTGGTGACGACGGGAGCGACCAGCCGGGAGGTGGCCCGCCTGCTGCGAGACGCAGGCTGTCGCAGGGTCTCGGTGCTGGCCGCGGCACGCGCCTGACGATGCGCCGCTAGCGGAACAGGTACTCGAGCGCTATGCCGATGAAGACCACCATGCCGATGTAGTGGTTGTTCAGGAAGGCGCGGAAGCACGATGCGGTATCGCGTCCCCGGATCAGGAACTGGTGATAGACCATGAAGGCCGCGGCGATCGCCACGCCCAGATGGAACCACAGGCCGAATTCCAGCCGGTTACCTATGAAGAGCAGGCCGAGCAGCATCAGTGCCTGCAGAGCGCCGATCATGGAGCGGTCGGCTTCGCCGAACAGGATCGCGGTGGACTTGATTCCGACCACCAGGTCGTCGGGACGGTCGACCATGGCATACATCGTGTCGTAGATGATCGCCCAGATCACCGTCACGGCGAACATCAGCCAGGCCACTTCCGGGATCTCGCCCGTCTGCGCGGCGAAAGCCAGCGGGATGGCCATGGCGAAGGCGGCGCCCAGCACGATCTGGGGAACGGACAGGACGCGTTTGACGAAGGGATAGACCACCATCAGCACGGCCGCCCCGGCCGCGACGATGCGGGCGAGGGGATTCAGCAGGGTCACCAGACCGATCGCGATGAGCCCGAGACCGACGAACAACAGCACGGCCTCCGTCAGGGTCACCCTGCCGGTGGCCAGCGGCCGCTCCCGGGTCCGGGTCACGTGCGGGTCGAACCGGCGATCGGCGATATCATTGATGATACAGCCGGCGCAGCGAGTGACGATCACACCGGCCATGAAGATGGCGAAGATCTTCTCGTCGGGTTTGCCGTCCCCGGCGACCCAGAGCGCCCAAAGCGTCGGCCACATCAGCAGATAGAAGCCGATCGGTTTGTCCAGGCGCATCAGTCGCGCGTAGTCGACGAGCTGCTGGCGCAGCAGTTCGCCGAGACCGGGATGTGTCCGGTGGGTGGCTCGCTGGCCCCCGCGCCGTGTCACCGTACCGCCCCTCACAGGGCCGCGCCCGGGGTGGCCAGTGCGGCGGTGAAATACTCGAGGACGAGAATCGGTGCGCCGACGGCGCGTATCACCGAACGGCGAGCAAACAGCCGCTCCGGCGCCATGCGCTCCGGCAGTGTCGGAAACCCGTCTTCCCCCGGTTCGAATACCGCATATTCGAAGTGGCTGCGTCGTACCTCCCCGAGCCTCGCCAGTGCCTCGCCCAGCGGCTGCTCCCCGAGTGTGCCCAGCCGCGGGAAGCGGTCCAGGGTCGTTACGGGTATGACGCTCTCGGCCACGACGACCTCGCCGGCGGCACCGCCCATACTGATCTCGCGCACCAGCGCGTCGCCGGTCACGCCGTCGAGCAGACGGCATTCTGCTTCCCTCAGCGCACGGCGGTACTCGGCATGAACGGAGAGCCGGAAACTGCTGGGCTGGAACGAGCGCATGCGGGGCGTCAGCAGACCGCCATCGGCGAGCCAGGCGGCGAGGCCGGCCGGCAGCGAAGCCGGCAGGGACCGGGACCAGCGCCCGCTCGTCTCGTGTCGTTCGACGGAAAGCATGGGATGCAGAGTGTAGACGAGATCGCGTTCCGTGACAGTCGAGGATGTCTGTCGCGCCGGGGCCTTCAGACGCTCCCGTAACGGCTGGCGCCCCCCAGCCACCGGCTGATGACGGCATCGGCGTCCGCCGGCGATATCGCGGCGGCCGCCAGCTGTACCTTGGGCATCAGGCCGGCGTCGCGGGCGAGATCGGCGATCCGGAGCTGCATCGCACCGGTCTGGCGCGTGCCGAGCACTTCACCGGGCCCACGCAGGCGGAGATCCTCCTCTGCCACCACGAAGCCGTCGTTCGTCTCCCGCAGGACGCCGAGCCGCCGTCTCGCCATCTCCGACAGCGGCGGTCGGTACATCAGCAGGCAGGTGCTCTCCCGGTTGCCGCGACCCACGCGCCCGCGCAACTGGTGCAGCTGGGAGAGTCCCATGCGCTCCGCGTTCTCGACGATCATCAGGCTCGCGTTCGGTACGTCGACCCCGACCTCGATGACCGTCGTCGCCACCAGCAGACGGAGTCGGCCGGCCTTGAACGCCTGCATGACACGCTCCTTCTCCGCTGGTTTCATGCGCCCGTGAACGAGCCCGATCGGGATGTGGGGCAGCGCTTCGCCAAGACTCCGATAACTCGCTTCCGCGGCCTGGTAATCGAGCTGCTCGCTCTCTTCCACCAGGGGGCAGACCCAGTAGGCCTGACGACCCTCCGCGCAGGCTCGCTCCACCCGTTCGACGACCTCCGATCGACGCGTTTCGGGCAGGACGACCGTGGTGACCGGACGCCGCCCGGGTGGCAGTTCGTCGATCACCGACGTGTCCAGGTCGGCATAGGCGGTCATCGCCAGCGTGCGCGGGATCGGCGTTGCGGTCATCACCAGCTGATGCGGCCGTGTCGTGCCCTGCTCGCCCTTCTCGCGCAGTGCCAGGCGCTGGTGGACACCGAAGCGGTGCTGCTCGTCGATGACGACGAGTGCCAGGTCGTCGAATTCCACCGTCTCCTGGAACAGGGCGTGGGTACCGATCGCCATCGGCGCGCTGCCGTCCGCGATGGCTGCGAGCGCCTCGCGCCGCGCCGCCGCCCTGAGGCTCCCCGTCAGCCAGACGGGCCGGATGCCGAGCGGTTCCAGCCAGGCCGTGAAGTTGCGGTGATGCTGCTCCGCGAGCAATTCCGTCGGTGCCATGAGCGCCGCCTGGCAACCGGCGGCGATCGCTTTCAGGCAGGCGGCCGCCGCCACCACCGTCTTGCCGGAACCGACGTCACCCTGGACCAGCCGCAGCATCGGATGGGGGCGAGCCATGTCGGTTGCGATCTCGTCGAGTACGCGCCGCTGCGCGCCCGTCAGACGGAAAGGCAGGCTTTCCAGGAAGCGTCCGACGAGGCCTTCCCCGTCGCTCAGAGCGGGTGCGAGCTCATGCCTCATCCGGTCCCGGAGCCGGCGCAGACTCAGGTGGTGCGCCAGCAGTTCCTCGAAGGCCAGGCGTTGCTGACAGGGATGGCGGCCCTCCGCGAGTTCCGCGAGGTCGATTCCCCGGGGCGGGCGGTGCAGATAGTCCACGGCGTCGGCGAGCGGCGGGAGATCCGTCCGTGCAAGCACCTCCGCCGGGACCAGTTCCGTCGGTGCCTCGCGGTGGAGCATCTCGAGCGCCTCGGCGACGAGCCGTCGCAGTCGTCCCTGCTGCACGCCCTCGGTCGTCGGGTACACCGGCGTCAGCCGGTCTTCGACGGGGACCGGGTCCTGCGGCCCGAGTAATCGGTACTCGGGGTGCACCATCTCCTTGCCGGCGGGGCCCGGTCGGACCTCCCCGAAGCAGGCGATGCGGCCCCCCCGCTGCAGACGGGCCTGCTGGGCGCGCGAGAAATGGAAAAAGCGCAGTGTCAGCTGCCCGGTCCCGTCCGTGACTCGTACCAGCAGCGAGCGCCGACCGCGAATCACGACTTCGGAGAGCAGGATCTCGCCGGCAATCAGAGCCCGCTCACCATGGCGGACCGATCCCAGGCGGCTCACCCGGGTACGGTCTTCGTAACGCAGGGGCAGCAGGAACAGCAGATCCTCGACCGTGTCCGCGCCGAGTCTCGCTAGTTTCTCCGCCAGCGCCGGACCGACGCCCTTCAGCTCCGTGACGGGCGACCGGAGCCCGGCGGCAGCCGGCAGGCCGGCCGGCCGGTTCACGGAACCAGGATGGCGTCCGCTTCCACGTCGACACCCTTCGGCAGTTCGGCCACGCCGACCGCGGCCCGCGCCGGGTAGGGTTCGTCGAAGAACTCGGCCATCACCTCGTTGACCGTCCCGAAACCGCCCAGGTCCGTAAGATAGACGGTCAGCTTCACCGTATCGGCGAGGCTCGCACCCGCGGCCTCCGCGATACGCTGCAGGTTGCGGAAGACCTGGCGGACGCGCTCGTCGAAATCGCCGCCGACGATCTCCATCGTGGCGGGATCCAGCGGGATCTGGCCGGAGATATAGAGCGTCCCGCCGGCCTCGACTGCCTGCGAATAGGTGCCGATGGCGGCCGGAGCGGCGGAAGTGGTGATGTGCTTCTTCTCCATGATGCCTCCCGTCAGGCGCAATCGCGGGTCACTTTCATGACACTGGGCATTTTCCGGATGCTGCGCATCACGGCCGCCAGATGCTGGCGGTCGTGGACTCGCAGCAGGAAGGTCATGACCGAGGAATCTTCGTCGCCCTCCCGGACCGTGACCTGTTCGATATTCGATTTCGCCGCGGAGATGGTCGCAGCGACCTCGGCCAGCACGCCCATCCGGTTGACGGCGACCAGCGTGAGCTGCGCCATGAAGTCCTGGTCGATGTCGCTGCGCCAGTTCACCGTCACCCATTTTTCCGGATGCTTGCGGAAATTCGCCAGGTTGTGACACACGTTGCGATGGATGACGACGCCGCGGCCGCTCGACAGATGGCCCATGATCGCGTCACCGGGGATCGGGTGGCAGCAGCGCGCGTAGGTCACCACCATGCCCTCGGTCCCGGTGATGGTGAGCGCGGGGCTCTTCCGGGTATCCGCGGGCTCCACGTCGCCCGCATCCATCCCGAGCAGCAGGCGCGCGACGATGGGTGCCAGCCGTTCACCGAGACCGAGCTGTTCGTAGAGTTCGATGCGGTTGTTCAGGCCGAATGCCTCGAGCACCTTCTGGATGGCCTCCTTCTCCACCTTGCGCAGGGACGCCTTCTGCTCCTTCAGGGCCTGCTCCAGCAGTCGTTTGCCGAGTTCCGCCGCCTCACCGCGGCGGAGATTCTTCAGGTAGTGGCGGATGGCGGAACGGGCCTTGGCCGTGACCACGAAATTGACCCAGTTCGGATTCGGCCGTGCGCCCTTGTTGGTGATGATCTCCACCGTCTGCCCGTTGGACAGCGGGGTGCGCAGCGGCACCAGGCGACGATCGATCTTGGCGGCCACGCAGCGGTTGCCGATGTCGGTGTGCACGGCATAGGCGAAGTCCACGGCGGTGGCGCCACGCGGCAGTCGGCGTATGTCGCCCTTCGGCGTGAATACGTAGACCTTGTCCGGGAAGAGGTCCACCTTGACGCTCTCGAGGAATTCCTCGGAGCTGTCCCCCTGCTGCAGCTCCACCAGATTGCGCAGCCACTCCCGGGCCCGGAGCTGAGGCGACGCGGCGGACTTGTCCTCGGCCTTGTAACGCCAGTGCGAGGCGATGCCGGTCTCGGCCACGACGTCCATCTCCCGCGTCCTTATCTGGACTTCCAGCGGCAGGCCACGCGGCCCGAAGCAGGTCGTGTGCAGGGACTGATAGCCGTTGACCCGCGGGATGGCCACATAGTCCTTGAACCGTCCCGGCATCGGCTTGTACACCTTGTGCACCAGTCCGAGCGCCCGGTAGCAGTCGTCCACGTCCTCGACGATGATGCGGAAGCCGTACACGTCTACGATCTCGCTCAGCGTCCGCCCCTTGACGAGCATCTTCCGGTAGATCGAGTGGAGGTGCTTCTGGCGCCCGACGATCCGGGCCGGGATCTCGTGGCGGGCCAGTTCCTTCTCCAGCGTGTCGCTGATCTTCCTCACGATCTGGCGCTGGTTGCCCTGGGCCTTCTTGAGGGCCCGTTCGAGCACGCGGTAGCGGTAAGGTCTGAGATAGCGGAAGCCGAGATCCTCCAGCTCCGTCTTGACCGTGTTGATGCCGAGGCGGTTCGCGATGGGGGCGTAGATCTCGAGAGTCTCCCTGGCGATGCGGGACTGTTTCTCCCTCGGCAGTGAGTCGAGCGTGCGCATGTTGTGCAGCCGGTCGGCCAGCTTTACCAGGATGACCCGGATGTCCTCCACCATCGCCAGGAGCATCTTGCGGAAACTTTCGGCCTGCGCCTCCACACGGCTCCGGAACTGGAGCTGGTCGAGCTTCGTGACACCGTCCACCAGCGCGGCGATGTCGCTGCCGAACTCGCGATCGAGCTGCTCCTTGGCGGCGGGCGTGTCCTCGATCACGTCGTGCAGTATGGCCGCGGCGATGCCCTTGGCGTCCATGCGCATGTCGGCCAGGATGCCTGCCACGGCGACGGGGTGGGAGATGTAGGGTTCACCGGACTGGCGCGTCTGGCCGGCATGGGCTTCGGCGCCGAACTCGTAGGCACGGACGACCAGGTCGATCTGGTCGTCGCTCATGTAGGTCTCGAGTTGCTGGAGCAGCTGTCTCAGACCCGTGGATCGCCGCGTCTTGGGCAGTCGGGAACGGATCGAGGCGGCGTAATCCATGGGGTCAACCGATCGGTGCCGCTCGGCGGCACCGA
>JARRPZ010000095.1:0-9997 GCA_037382365.1 Gammaproteobacteria bacterium | reverse complement strand
GGTATACGCAGCGGCTGCGACAGGAAGTGCAGCTCGTGCGCTGGGGGCATTTCGGCACGCCGGTACTTCTGTTCCCGACCGCAGGCGGCGACGCTGAGGAAGTGGAGCGCTTCCACCTGGTCCGCGTGCTCGAGCCGCTCATCGATGCCGGGCGTATCAAGGTCTACTCCACCGACAGCATCGCGGGTCGTACATGGTTCTCGGCGGAACACTCGGCCGAATACTGCTCGCGTGTGCAGAATCTGTTCGATGAGTTCATCTACGAGGAAGTAACGCCTGCGATACGCCGGGACTGTGACTCGGCCGACATCGAGATCATAACGGCAGGCGCGTCGATCGGGGCTTTCAATGCGGTGGCAACGGTATGCCGCCATCCGGATGCCTACCGGATGGCGATCGGAATGAGCGGCACCTACGATTTGTCGAAATACCTCGAAGGCCGAATGTATCCCGATTTCTATTTCTCCTCGCCCCTCCACTACCTCCCGGAACTCGAAGGCCCGCAGCTCGAACGCCTGCGTACGCGTTTCATCCTGCTGCCGACCGGCCAGGGTGACTACGAGGATGTCGGGGAGTCGTGGCGCATGGCGCAGACCCTGGGCGCCAAGAGAGTGCCGAACCGCGTCGACCCCTGGGGAACACAGTGGCACCATGACTGGGTCACGTGGCGCGAGATGCTGCCTAAGTATCTGGCGGAGTTCGCCTAGGCTGCGAACAGGTGCAGTCCGGAGGCCACCGCATCGGCCATCTCGAGGGTCTGGTCGAGGTCCGGGTGGCGCAACATGATGAAGCCGTCGGAGACGAGCGTCCTCAGCCAGTCACGCCGCGGTGCGCCCGGTGGCAGCAGTGTATTCCAGACCACGAACTCTCCGAAGCGACGCTGCAACTCGTCCGCGCCCTCGACGTGGGTAATCCGACCGATACCTCGCGCTCGTTTATAGATCGTGGCGACGTTATAGCGGCGTTCTATATCGGCATCGAGCCGACCTCGCGTCATTGCCGAGGCCCAGGCGCGAAACACATCGAAGTCGCAGGCGAATTTCATCTGGTCTACCTGGTGTGCTCCGGGCGGACGAGCTCCGATCTCACCAAAAACGACCTCGCCGTCGGCCTTTCTAAACCACTCCATATGCGTGAAGCCCGAATCGAATTCCAGGGCGTCGATGACGTCATGACCCATCTTTATAGCGTCGGCGAACTTTGGATCGTCTACGTCACGCAATGCAATAACCTGAGGGCTGATCCACTCGTTGCTGCGGGCGACGAGTGGCCGGGGACGGTACCAGGCGATGTTGTAGTACGCGATTTCCCCGTCGATCGTTATCGTATCGAACGTATATTCCTCGCCATCGATGAACTCCTCGACACTGACTGCGGGCACGTGGCGCAGCCGTGGCAACACCGCACGCAGTTCGTCAGCATTCAGTACGCGGTAAGTGTCCGCGGACCCGGCACCGGCGAGCGGCTTCAATATGATCGGGAATCCGATTGATTCGGCCGCCTCCCAGCAGTCCGCGATACTGTCGACCGCGGCGTGCCTGGGCGTCCGTATGCCTGCGGCATCCAGTGCCTGTTTCATCGCTTCCTTGTCGCGGAAACGATGTGCCTGCTCCACCGTCAGGCCCGGCACACCGAAATGTCGCCGCAGCTCGGCGGCCAGCATGATACCCGGCTCCCATAAGCACTCTATACGGTCCAGCACGTGGCCACGCAGGCGCTGGTGCAGTTCACCGATCACGGCCGCGCTGTCCCAGAGCGAGCGCACCTGCACGTACTCGGACAGCGACCGCCTGACAAGCCCTGGCAATGCCTGGACGGGTTGGTCTCCGACTCCGTAGACGCGGGCACCGCACTCGGCGAGTCCGCGTGTGAACTCGGGCATGTCGGCCGGGTATGCCGGCGAGAGGATCAGCACGTTCATGTTCTGCTCTTTCAGGGCCTTACGCGCCGGACTTCTGCGTTAGAATAGCATCAATCCAGCAAGACCCCGGCTCCGAATTGGCGATCAAAGATCCCGAGTTGCGCATCTGCATGGTCAGCTCCGAGTTCGCACCGTTCGCGAAGACCGGCGGGCTCGGCGATGTGGTTTCCGCGCTCTCGAGACAGCTGCACGGTCAGGGACACGACCTGCGTGTCCTGATCCCCTATTACTCACGGATCAGGAGTGCCGGCCTGGATGCCCGGCCCGTTGCTTCACTGACCGACCTGCCAATGCAACTCGGTGACCATACCGTCAGCTATTCGATCTTGCGTGCCGCAATATCCGACAGCGACATGCCGATCTTCCTGTTGCAATGCCCCGAGTTCTTCGATCGCGCCGGCATCTATTCGCAGGAAAGCGACGAATTTCTGCGTTTCGTCCTGCTGTCTCGTGCGGCCATCGAAATGTGTCAACGCATGGGATTCGCGCCGCACATCATGCATTGCAATGACTGGCAGACGGCTTTGATCCCGCTCTACCTGCGTTCCACCTATGCATGGGACCGCCTGTTCGAGGATACGCGCTCCGTACTGACCATCCACAACATCGGCTACCAGGGTATCTTCCCGGCGTACGTACTCCGTCAGCTGCACCTTGCGGGTGCCGAACACCACCTGCACCAGGACGATCTCACGGAGGGAATGGTCAACTTTTTGAAAACCGGCATCCTGTATGCCGATCTGGTGACCACCGTCAGTCCGACCTACGCCCGCGAGATTCTCGGCGCCGATTACGGAATGGGACTCGACCACCTGTTGCGTCAGCGTGGCCCCGGATTCGTCGGCATCCTGAATGGTGTCGACTACGGCGAGTGGGATCCGTCACATGACACCCTCATCCCGGCGAATTACGACGCAGGCGACCTGGCGGGCAAGACGACCTGCAAGCGGCGACTCATGGAAGAACTCGGTCTCGAGATCGACGTCGATCGACCCCTGATCGGCATCGTCAGCCGGTTAGTTGCTCAGAAAGGTTTCGACCTCGTTCGGGCCGTCGTGCCGCGCCTGCTCCGGCACACCGGTTTCTCACTCGCCGTGCTGGGGAGCGGCGAGTCTCGCTACGAGAGCGCCTTTTCATCGATGGCACAGCAATTCCCCGGCAAGATCGCGTTCTACCGAGGCTACAACGAGCAGCTCGCGCACTGGATCGAGGCCGGCGCAGACATGTTCCTGATGCCGTCGCGCTACGAGCCCTGCGGCCTGAACCAGATGTACAGCCTGCGCTACGGCACGGTGCCGATCGTGCGCGAAACCGGCGGACTTGCCGATTCGGTCGAACAGATCGATCCGGATTCGGGCGGCGGGACCGGTATCCTGTTCCGGGATTACGACGAAACCGGGCTCGAATGGGCCCTGACGACGGCGCTGGGCCTGTACCGGGACAGAGACTTGTGGCACAAGATCATGCAGAACGGCATGGCCCGGGACTTCTCCTGGCAACGGCAGAGCGCGCGCTACGTCGAACTTTATCGTCAATTGGGTAACCGCCCATGAATGTGATCTTCATCGAGCCGTCCTTCCCTTACAACCAGCGTGAATTCGTGCGCGGCCTGCACGCCGCCGGTGCCAACGTCATCGGCATCGGCGAGCGGCCCCGTGATTCGCTATCCGACGAATTGAAAGGCTGGCTCGCAGAGTACATCCAGGTGCCCTCGGTCGTTCACGAACCGTCATTGCTCGAGGCAGTACGATTCGTGCAGGATCGGGTCCGAGTCGACCGCCTCGAGGCGGTCATCGAGGCACACATCATGGCGGCAGCGGCCGTGCGTGAGGCCTGCGGCATTCCCGGCACCTCCACCGAGACCGCATTCCTCTGCCGCGACAAGCCGGCAATGAAGGAAGTCTTGCGCCGAGCCGGCATACCATGCGCGCAGAGCACTCGAGCGACATCCGCGCAGGATGCACGTGACTTCGCTGCAACCGTCGGCTATCCATTGATCGTCAAGCCGCCAGCCGGTGCCGGGGCTTCCGGCACCCACAAGGTCCGCAACGATGGGGAACTGGCGAATGTGATTCGGAATTCCGGCCTCGAGGACGGACAGGCTGTCGCCGTCGAGGAGTTCATCGAGGGTCACGAAGGTTTTATCGACACGATCACGATCGACGGCGAGGTCGGCCACGAATTCATTACTCATTACTATCCCAACGTACTCGAAGCGATGCGCGAACGCTGGATCTCGCCGCAAATGGTCACGACAAATCGAATCGATGCGCCCGGGTACGAGGAAGTACGGAATCTGGCCCGCAGAGTCATCAAGGCACTCGGCATCGGAACATCCGCGACCCACATGGAATGGTTTTTCGGGCCGAAAGGCCTGAAATTCTCGGAGATCGGCTGCAGGCCACCGGGTGTCGGGCAGTGGGACGTCTACTGTACGGCCAACGAGTTCGACATCTACTACGAATGGGCGTCGGCGGTAAGTCGCGGCCGCACGGAGACGCCCCCATCGCGGCGTTACGCTGCTGGCATGATTGCCCTCCGACCCGAGCGAGACGGGTATATAAAAGGATATTCCGGTGTGGACGAAATCGGGCGCCGCTACGGCGATTGCATCGTTGCAGCCCACCTTCCCGAACCAGGCACGCCGACACAGCCGGTCGAGGCCGGCTACATGGCCAATGCCTGGATGCGAATCCGACACCCGGACTACGACGCGTTACGCTCCATCCTCGATGAGGTCGGCGAAACCGTGCGGGTTCATGCAGGTTAGCGAGGAAGGACCATCCCTCAAACAGAGCATAGTCCGTTGCACCGGTTGTTCGGGGACAATGTCGTTCACTCGACCTGTCCGGGAACGGTGACTGTAATTTAAAAACAATTGGGCTCACTGTCCCGGAATATGTGCACACGTCAGCGCCCCCGAGGGACTCACTTGGTATAGTTCGGGGACTGAATCTTGAGGGTCAATACCGATGCCATACGCAGTCGTCTCTCCCAGCACGGAACTCCCTCTCGCCCGGCTCGGGGAGATGAGAACTCATGGCGGTCCCGCGCAGACCGTGGGCCTCACCGAGAAGGTCATTTGCGAGTTCCTCGAGGAGGATCAACGACTGGGCCTGGCCATCGAACGGGCCTACGCGCATTTCCTCGAGCTCAAGGACTCACATGCCGACTTTCTCGCGCTGGCCGAGGTCGATCAGATCGCCCGAGCGCAGGAGGGACTGACGAATTTCTACGCCGCCGACGCCGTAACCCCGTATGTGGCGGCAAGCGCCGCCGGGCCATGGGTCGTCACTGTCAAGGGCGCGGTGATCTACGACTGCGGCGGCTACGGCATGCTGGGGCTGGGTCACGCACCCGCCGCCGTGCTGGAGGCGATGAACCAGCCGCACGTCATGGCCAACGTGATGACGGCCAACGTCAGCCAGGTCGATTTCGTGGAGAGCCTCAAGAAGGAGATCGGTCATACGCGCGAGGGCGGCACGCCGTACGTCCGTTTTCTGTGCCTCAACAGCGGCTCCGAGGCCATGACGCTGGCCTCCCGGATCGCCGACGTCAACACCAAGCTCCTGACCGACCCCGGCGCCCGCTACGAGAGCTGCGAGGTACGCGGGCTGACCCTCAAGGGCAGTTTCCACGGGCGCACCGAGCGGCCTGCCCGATTCTCGAATTCGTCGAGGAAGACCTACAAGAAACATCTGGCGTCTTTCAGCGACTGCGACTATCTGCTGACGGTCGCGCCGAACGACATCGAGGCGCTGGAAGCCGTGTTTGCCCAGGCCGAGAAGGAAGGCGTATTCATCGAAGCCTTCTTCATGGAGCCGGTCATGGGCGAAGGCAATCCGGGCCTCGCTATCGAGCCGGCGTTCTACGCCCGCGCGCGGGAACTGACCCGCGAGCACGGCACGATGTTCGTCGTCGACTCGATCCAGGCGGGACTGCGTGCTCGCGGGGTGTTGTCGATCGTCGACTACCCGGGCTTCGAAACGCTCGAGGAGCCGGACATGGAGTCGTATTCGAAGGCGCTGAACGCCGGGCAGTTCCCCCTCTCGGTGCTCGCCCTGTCGAAACGAGCCGCCGAGACGTTCCGACCCGGCCTCTACGGCAACACCATGACCACCAACCCCCGCGCCCTGGACATAGCCGTCGCCGTGCTCGACTCGTTCACGCCCGAGCGCCGGGAGAATATTCGTACCCGGGGACAGCAACTCGTCGAGCGCCTGGCGCGCCTGGCGGACGAGACCCACGGTGCCGTCACGGGTGTGCAAGGCACCGGACTGCTGCTCAGCTGCGAGCTGCATGCCCGCTACAAGGTCTACGGCGCGAACAGCACCGAAGAATACCTGCGAAAGCACGGCCTGGGCGTGATCCACGGCGGTCAGCACTCGCTGCGCTACACGCCCGTGTTCGATATCGGCGCAAAGGAAGTGGACCTGATCGTCGAGCTGACCAGGGATGCATTGCTACGGGGGCCGGTGGCGGGATAAGGACACAGTCGTCTTACTTTTCCGCCCGCGGCTGGGCTTCCGACTGCTTTATGGTTCTCAGCCCGCGGCCGGAGCGCCAGACGATCCCTGGCAGATAAATGCACCCCATTGCCAGCTCTCGGGGTACTTCTTCCTGATGGCTTGCTGGGCTTGTCGCAACGCGCTGGCCTTCCCCGCTCCCTGTAACAGACGCTCGTAAAAGGCTTCCATCAATTGTTCGGTGGGAATATCCGGCACTTCCCATAAGCTCATGATCAACGTTTGGGCGCCGGCGATTCTGAATGCCCTTCGCAGACCGAACACGCCCTCACCGCATTCCACGGCGCCCACCCCGGTCTCGCAGGCGGACAGGACAACGAGCTCGGTCCCGGTCAAATCCAGGCCCACGACGTCATAGGCGGTCAGAATGCCGTCTTCGCCTTTTGCGGGAACCTCGCTCCCTCGCAACCCGGTATTGGCTCCGGAGAGCGCGAGCCCGCCTCTCAGCATCGGATCGACGTCGTACATTTCCTCCATGCCCTGCCAGAGCGTCATCCGCTCTCCGTGCGCCCCTGTGATGTCCATGGCCGGAGATTGCGCAGCGGACAACGGAGACGTGGCATAGATCGTCTTCCTGCCGCCCGACTTCAGCGTGGCCCGCGGGTTCGGCAAAAAGAAACCATGAGTCGCCAGATGCAAGATGCGGGGAGAGTGAAGTTCCCTGAGCGTTTCCTTCAGTACATCGGCACCCAGTAACGGCTCGACATCGAGTAATGCAGCGATCTTCCTGGCTTCGGAACGGGTGGCGGGCAGGCGGCTGAAGTGAATCATGGACTTTTTCGAACCGTCACTGGCCGGAGCGGCAGCCCCCGCCGCAGCACCGAGATCGAAATCCGGATCCCCCATGACGACCGGTTGCGAGGTGTGCGCTTTCGATTCACTGGCAGGCGCCAACAAATCCCTGGCAGAACTCAGGTATTCGATTTCGTAGGCGTCGATGAATCGACCGCCGTCCGCGGTCGGCAGAATATGGAAGGGCAGCCGCCAAAGCTCCCCGTCCGGTGCTACCAGCATTCGCCGGCACGCACCCAGGTACTGCGCCGACTCCCCGAACAGCGCGGCTCTCAATTCCGCACCGAGGGAAGCTTCCCGATCGTCCGCACGACCGGAGCCCTCGTAAACGGCTTTCCTGAACCGGTCGATCGAGACGTTGATCGGCGCCGCCTCGCCAAGATCGATCAACCGCACTTGAGGCGGTTCGGCAGTGACGACAAAGACGACGTAGCGTTCTCCGCTCCCGGCACCCCGAGTCGGTGACGACTGCCGTTCGAACTCGTACCGGTTGCAGACAAAAAAATCGAGCAGAACGCAGCCCTCGGGAAGCGCCTTGGTGATCGCCTCGCTATCGATCCCCTTCAGCATCGAATACAGGCTGGCCTCCGGTACCTGGCTCGCCAGCTCCCTTTCAAGCCGGTCGTTCTCGTTGCCGAGGCCCCGTAGCTGCCTGAGATACTCGATCGGATCGCTGGCCGAAGAACCCCCGGCCTTTAACCGGGCAATCTCGTCGCGGGTAGCCCTGAGCCGCTCCACCTGCCGTTTCAGCTCGGGATGGCGGTTGGCCCACAGGGCATGGTTGCGGGTTATCGCCAGATCGGCCGATATCCCCTTTCTGCGCAAGACAACATCATAAACGCGCTGGACGGCGTCTCGGGAGTCGGGGTGATATTGCAGTACCAGGGACACCAGCTGATGCACATCCGAAGTCCTTTCGCGCAGATAGTCGACGCGCCGTCTTTCGACGACAGCCGCGAGCGCCGCATCCAGCGCCTTGAAATGGATCGCTTCGGCTTGCAGCAACAGGTCTAGGGCCTCCCGGGTTCTTGCCGTCGCGGCATACACCGACGCGAGGTTCGTGAGGTCGAGCGCGTAACCGGGGTGATCTTCGCCCAAGGCAGCCGCATCACTCTCAATGGCTCGCCGGTAGAACGCTTCGGCCTTCGCGTAATCCCCCTGATAACGGTAGTTCAGAGCCATATTGTTGAGCACGGTTGCGACCTTCGGATGCTCGTTGCCCAGCGCTTCGCGGCCCGACTCGAGCGCCTGCTCGAAAACGGACCTGGCATCCTCGAAAGCACCCATCTCCACGTATAACTGGCCCAGGTTATTCAAGCTCACCAGGACATCCGGATGTTGCTCGCCCAGGACGCGGCGGCGAATTTCCAGCGCCCGCTCCAAATACGTTTCCGCTTTGTCGAAATCGCCCCATTTCTTGTGCACTTCCCCAAGGCAATTGAAACTGGTCGCCAGTTCGGGGCTGTCGGGCGGAAGTGTGAGCTCCCTGATTTCGAGCGCTCTCTCCAGTAGCTGCTGGGCTTTCGCGTAATCGGACAGATCGAAATACCAAAGCCCCTTGTTGTGTAAGCTGCTCGCGACGCCCGGGTCATTGTCACCGTTTAGCTTTCGGCAAAGGTCGAGCTCTTCGTCATACAGCGGCGCCGCCTTGGCATAATCGCCGCTCTCCCGGTAAGCCTCGGCCAACGCGCCAAGCATCGCGGCCAGTTGCTCGTTGTCTTGCCGATAGACTCGGCGATGATGCGAAATCGCCTGCCTCAGCTCGGTCTCTGCCTCGTCGTACTTGGCCATCTTGAGGTGCAGCACACCCAGGAAATAGAGGGCATCGACCAACACCGGGCCCTCTACGATGCTCAGCTGGGAGAGCTCGTCGAGCGCCTGGGCCAGGAGGGATTCGGCTTCTCGGTAATTCGCCGCGTTTATCAGCTGCAAAGCCCGATTGTTCAGTTCACCGGCCAGCAGATTTTTCTCGATACTGGTGCACCCGGTATCCACGCCCGCTTCCCGGCATCGGTGCAGCCACTCCCGGTAGCGCATGAGCCTTTGTTTGACTCTCTCGTCACTCTGGCCGGGGATCAGCTCGTCGTACAGGCGGTCGGCCTCGTCCGTTAGCAGTTCGGGATGATTCCGGACAATCGCCCGCCAGCCATCCAGATCGCTCGCACCATCGAGCGCGAATATCGCGTGAAGAATGGAATCAGGCTTCGGATTCGAAGACTTCGTTCCGAACAAGCGGCCCAGAAAACTCATGCAACCCGGCGTCCTTCACGAGATTGAAGAGTGTGGCCACAGTATAGACTCCGCGCTCTTGAAATTGCGTATCCACGCGCCCACTGGTGCGGGTGTCTACCGGCATGATTTATTTCTCTTCCCGCCCGTGATTGTTGCGCCGGCACCGGCCGGCCAGGCACGTCATCACTTCGTCTCAGAAGTCGCCGATGGCGTGCTTGTAAGTACAGACGCAGCTAAGTACAGACGCAGCAAGGAGCGTTTCAGGTCCCGAACTCTGAAATCAGCGAGTCCAATCGACCGCACTGCGTTTCGTGAGCGCTTATGTAAACTCGGGGTTGTTACCGTCGGCCCGGGGCGGGTAGGCTTCGCGTGAATCTTTCTGACCCATTCTTAGAGGGCGACCTGGCCGTAACGTCCGCGGCCAGGCCGAAGGTTCCATTCTATAGAAGGAGTCCACCAGTATGAAATTTTCGCGAGTTTCGACGACGATCTTTTGCGCCACGCTGCTGCTCGGTGCGGCCGGCGC
>JARRPZ010000094.1:10085-13386 GCA_037382365.1 Gammaproteobacteria bacterium | reverse complement strand
CGGGAATTGCCGCTGGCCAGCGCGCAGGATTTCGCCTCCGTCACGGGCAAGGGCGTGACGGGCACCGTAAGCGGGCATCGGGTCGCGATCGGCAACCGGGCGATGATGGATGAGGAAGGAGCCATAGACGACGCCCTCGCCGCCCGCGCCGACGAGCTGCGTGCCGAAGGCCGGACGGTGATGTTCGTCGCCGTCGACGGCGAGCCGGCGGGACTGCTCGGCGTCTCCGACCCGATCAAGGACACGACACCCGAGGCGCTCCGGCAATTGCACGAGGCGGGGATTCGTGTCGTGATGCTGACTGGGGACAGCCGGACCACGGCGGAAGCGGTGGCACGCGATCTCGGCATCGACGAGGTGCATGCCGAGGTCCTGCCGGACGACAAGAGCCGGATCGTGGGTGAGCTCCAGGATCGCGGCGGGACGGTGGCGATGGCCGGCGACGGCATCAACGACGCCCCCGCCCTCGCCCGGGCTCATGTCGGCATCGCGATGGGCACGGGCACCGACGTGGCCATGGAGAGTGCCGGGGTCACGCTGGTCAAGGGGGACCTGCGCGGTATCGCCAAGGCCCTGAAGCTCAGTCGCGCGACCATGCGCAACATTCGCCAGAACCTCTTCTTCGCCTTCGTCTACAACGCCGTCGGCGTGCCGATCGCGGCGGGCATACTCTATCCGTGGTTCGGACTCCTGCTGAGTCCCATGCTGGCCGCCGCCGCGATGAGTCTCAGCTCGGTGTCCGTGATCGGCAACTCGCTGAGATTGCGCGGCCTGAACCTGTAGGACGGGCGTGGACCGGGCCTGAAGGCCCTGCTGCAGACTCCTCCAACCCGATCTCCTGCCGGAGCTGCTAAGGGAACAGGTAGCGGGTCTGCCAGCCGTCCGCGCCGCGGCGGTACTCCAGGCGGTCGTGCAGGCGGAATGCATACTGGCGCCAGAATTCCACGCGCTCGGGACGAAGGCGGAAGCCGGACCAGTGGGGTGGCCGCGGCACCTCACCCACGTTGAATTTCGCCGCGTACCGGGCCACCTCCCCTTCCAGTTCGAAGCGTCCGGACAGCGGCCGCGACTGCCGGGACGCCCAGGCACCGATCTGGCTCGTCCGCGGCCGCGTGGCGAAGTAGACATCCGCCTCTTCCTCGCTCACGGGCTGGACCGGCCCCTCCACCCGCACCTGCTTCTCGAGGGATTTCCAGTGGAAACACATGGCGACCTGGGGATTCTCGTCGATCTCGCCGCCCTTCCGGCTGCCGAGATTCGTGAAGAAGACGAAGCCGTGCTCGTCGACGCCCTTTAGCAGCATCATCCGCACGGAGGGCCGACCGTTACGATCGGCGGTCGCAAGAGAGAAGGCGTCGGGGAAGGCCGGCTCGGACTCCTGCGCCTGCGCGAACCAGTCGCGGAAATGGGCGTAGGGATCCTCGAATCGCTTCACTTACGCTTTTCTTCCGCGGCCTCACCGTGATCGTGCTGACTCTGATCCTGCCTGGCCGTGTCGTCCTTGTCCGACCCCGCTTCCGCACTCGCCGACGCATCGCTCTTCGCTTTCGTCGCGGCGGACGCTCGGCTCGGACCCCCTATATCCGGGTAGCCCCATCCCGGTCTTGGCGCGGCAGCGGCGGCCGAACGCCTGGGTGCGGCAGCGGCGGCCGGAGACTTGGGTGCGGCAGCCTTGCTCTCGGCGCTCCCGGCACCTGCGCTCTTGCTGTCGACGGTCTTGCTGTCGGCGGTCTTGCTATCGGCGGTCTTGCTGTCGGTATCCTTGCCGCCCGGAGTCTTGCCGTCGGAATCCTTGCCGTCCGAAGTCTTGCCAGCTGACGCCTTGTCGTCCGACGTCTTGCCAGCGGACGCCTTGCCGTCCGACGTCTTGCCAGCGGACGCCTCGCTGTCCGACGTCTTGTACGGCGAGTCCTTGCTGCCCGAGGGCTTGCTCTGCGGTGCCGGCTGGCTCCGTGACGCTTCGGCCTTGCCGACCTCGCTCTTCGCCGCCTTGGTGTCGCTCGTCTCCGAACGGCCAGTCCCGTAGCCGATCCGTCTCAGCGTCACCTGGTCGTCGTCCTTGTGCGTGAGACGCTCCCGCAGGATCTTCTCGTCCACGAGGCGACCCGCCCCGTCGCGCAGGTGCTCGAACACCTCCTTGTAACTGTCAGTGAGATTATTCACCAGGTCCGCGGTCTTGACGAAGTGCTCGGCCACGTCCTGTCGATAGGCCTCCTCACGCTTGCGGGCAGCTTTGCTCTCCCTTCCCGAACCGGGGAAACGATAGTAGCCGTAGACCATCGAGGCTCCGACCACCGTTCCGATGATGACGCCGATGACGAGCGAGACGATCGACAGGTCTTGCATGTGATTATCCTCCTCAAATCTCCATCGCTGAAGATAACACGTCCCGGCGTCTCTCCCCACCGCTCCGGCGAGCGGTAACGTCTGTTGTATATGCAACATTTTTCTGAATTCAATGCAATTGCATTGGCGATTGCGCCGGGCTAGACTGGCGTCATGACGACGCCTCGCCAGAGTCCCGCACCGGACCCGGCAGCCGTGCTGGGCAAAGCCACGCTCCGGGCGGCCGCCCGGATGGGTCTGTCCCGGGACGAGCTCGGGCGGATCATCGGCCGGGATCGCTCCAGCATCTCACGCTCCGGCATCGACCCGGCAACGAAATCGGGCGAACTCGCGCTACTCCTGGTCCGCTGCTATCGCTCTCTCGCCGTGCTCGTCGACGACAATGCTCACCAGATCCGCCAGTGGCTCGAGACCGGGAACCGGCACACGGGCGGCGTACCCCGGGAGCAGATCCTGGATGTCCAGGGACTGGTCTCGGTCACGGCCTACCTGGACGCCATCCGTGGCAAGCTATGACGCGGTCTTCTGGCGGCGGGTCAGCGGCCGGGCACCGGTGGTGCCGCTCCTGGGGACGCTGCACCGGATCGTGGAAAACCAGGAGCAGAAGGTCACGGTCCCGCTGGTCGACGGCCTGGACGAACACGATCTCCTGGAGCGGCTCATCGAGGACTCGAAACCACCTCTCGCTGCAGAGCTGCGTCGCCTGGACTACCTGCTGCGAGCGCCCTGGCGTTATCCGCCCCTGCCCTGGGGTTCGCGCTTCGGCTCCCGGTGGGAACCGGGCATCTTCTACGGCGCCCTGAGCGAGGCGGCCCTGTTGGCGGAAGCCGCGTTCTACCGCCTGGTCTTCCTGTCCGGCATGGAAGTCCCGTTCCCGGACCCGGTCATCAGCCAGCACACCCGGTTCGAAGCCCGCTACCAGACGGAAGCGGGGCGCCGGCTGGATCAGCCGCCC
>JARRPZ010000094.1:0-10076 GCA_037382365.1 Gammaproteobacteria bacterium | reverse complement strand
CGCCCTTCTCCCGACACGAGGACGTTCTGCGGCATCCGGCGGAATACGGCCCGTGCCAGACCCTCGGCAGTGTGCTGCGGGAGGCAGGGACGGTCGCATTCACCTATGTCTCCGCACGGGCAACGGGGCGTGCACTCAATGTGGGGCTATTCCGGCCGGCGGGGCTGCGCTCGCGCCGCCACCTGCGGCCCGTGGCAGGGCTCTGTGAGACGCGCCATGACGGGGTCCGGTTCAGTTTCCGGGGACGTCTGTCCTGGTTCCCCCGGGAGCAATTCCTGGTGGACGGCGACCTGCCGCGCCCGGCCTGAACGGCGGCGGCACGAAGCCTGCCATCACTCCAGCCTGTCAGTCGCCGGCCCCGGACTGGCCGGCATCCAGCACCTCGAGCAACGGCTGCAGCTGCTCCCGGTAGAGTTCCCATCGCCCCACGGCGCTGCGATAGACCGGGCGCCGCACCTGCAGGCTGCTGAAAGTATGCACGGGACGGTCCGTACGGTAGAACGCGAGGCAGGCGTCATCCCACTCGAGACCGAGGTAATCGACCATGCGCCGGCTGACCGATTCCTGGTCCGCCAACAGTTCCTCGTACTGCACCGTCAGCATGCCGTCGGGGAACAGGGACTCCCAGTGCGCCATGAGTCGTTCGTACTCGAGATAGAAGCGGCCGAGCTCCTGCAGATCGAACGAGAATTCGTTGCCCGTGGCGAAGTAATGCAGATAGTTCGACACGCAGGTGTCGCGCGGGTCGCGACGCACGTGGATGATCCGTGCCGCGGGCAGCAGCGTGCGTATGAGCCCGATGCGCAGGAAATTGCTCGGCGTCTTATCCGTCACCCGTGGGGCGGTGGCATCGTGGCGATCCAGTTCGGCGAGGTACCGGTCCGCGTAATCGCTGATCACGGCGGTGCTGACTTCCCGCATGCATTCCGGGTAGACCGCGCCGCCGCCGATGCTCGCGGCGATCGCGCCTTCCAATCGCCGCAGCGTGTCGAGTTCGCCGGCGCCGTGCACGTCGGGATGGCTGGCGAGTATCTGCTCCACCAGCGTCGTGCCGGAGCGCGGCATGCCGAGCACGAACACGGGTCGCTGCGAATCCGATCCGGCATCGCGCACACGGTCGAAATGTGCTTCGTCGAAGACCTGCTGCAATCGGTCCACGTCCCGGTGCGCCTGCTCGGCATCGTAGTCGACACGTTCGCGCCGCAGTCGATTGCCGGCCCGGAAATGCTCGAAGGCGCGCCCGTGGTCGCCTGCCGCCTGGAACGCATTGCCGAGGGCGAAGTGGCCATGCACGGCGTCGTCCGCGGCCAGTTCCGGCTCCTCCAGCAGACGCTCGAGCGCCTTGCGATCCACCTGCGCCGGATCGATTCGCGACAGGTTGCGGTGCGCCTCGGCATAGTGCGGCCGCAGTTCGATCGCGCGCCGATAATGGCGAACGGCGTCCTCGTGCCGCCCCAGCTGGTCGCAGACGTTGCCCAGGTTATTCAGGGCCTCCGGATAATCCGGCTGCAGCCGGATCGCCTTCTCGTAGCGGGCGGCAGCTTCCGCCGGACGCCCCGCTTCGTCCAGAGCGATCCCCAGATTGTAATGAGCGAGCGCGAGCCGGGGATCCAGCGCAATGGCCTGCTTGTACTGCCGGATCGCGTCGTCGAGGCGACCGGACAACCGCAGGGCATTACCGAGGTTGCAGCGGGCCGCCACGTAGTCGGGACGGAGCTTCACCGCCCTCTCGTGCAGACGTACGGCCTCCTTCGCCCGTCCCGCCTCCAGCAGCGCATTACCCAGATTCGTGCAGGCCTCCGCATACTCAGGCGCGAGCGCGATGGCCTTCTCGAAGTGCCCTGTCGCCTCGTCGACTCGCCCCCGGTTGCGGAGAACGACACCCAGATTATTGTGAGCCATCGGCAGGTCCGCATCGATATCGAGCGCTCGCCGATAATTCTCGATGGCCTCATCGATGCGCCCTGCATCGCGACAGGCGTTGCCGAGGTTGATGCAGGCACCGGCATGGCCCGGGTCGATCTCGAGCGCTCGCCGGTAGCTCGCGATGGCGGCCTCGTGATCGCCGAGACTCCGGGACGCCTCACCGCACATGTTGTGCACTTCGGCATCGCCCGGGCGCACGGCGGCGGCATCGCGGAACAGTCTCAGGGCCACCTGCGGCTGTCCGACCTGCAGGGCCAGGACGCCCAGCAGATAGAGGCCGTCGGGGTGCCGCGGCTCCTCGGCGAGCACGGAGCGGTAGCTCGCATCCGCCTCCTTCAGCCGGCCGGCCCGATGATGGTCCAGACCTTCCTGCAGCCTCTTCGCCAGCGCCTCCGTCATCGCTCGTCCGGCCCGTCCAGCATCTCCAGTGCCGGACCGAGGTAGCGCTCGTAGTGACGCCAGCGCCCGCTCGAGCCGGCATGCAGGCCCTCGCGAACCTGCCACACGCTCGCTGTCTTCACGTGGTGCTCCGTGTCGGTGAAATCGAGGATCGCGGGATCCCAGTCGAGGCCGAGAAACGCCACGACCTCCCTGACGACCGGTTCCGGGTCCGCGACGAGGGCATCGTAATCCACCGTGTGGATGTTCTCGCCGAAGAGTCCCTGCCAGTGCCGGATCAGGCGCTCGTGCTGGCCATAGTAGTGGGCGATATCGGCCGGGTCCGTGGCGTAGCCCAGGTTGGCACCGAGCCGCTGAAAGTAGATCGAGACACAGACGTCCCGGGGCGCCCGGTGCGTGTAGACGATACGCGCCCCGGGGAACATCGCCCGCACGAGGTGCAGGTACAGGAAGTTGTCCGGCCGCTTGTCCGTGACCAGGCCGGCGCCCGGGAACAGTTCCTCGAGCCGGCCCAGGTACTCTCCTGCCGCCCGGTCGACATCCTCGCGGGAGGCGCTGGCCAGCCGATCCGGATACGGCGCGAATTGCCGCTGGACGAGCCAGGGCAGGAGATCCAGTTCGCTGCCACCGGTCACGGCCGAATGCCCGGCGAGAATCTGTTCGATCAGCGACGAGCCCGAACGGAACATCCCGCAGATGAACACGGGGGTCTCCTCACGGTCCGTCTCCACCCGCCGAAGCCAGTCGGCATCGAATGTGGCGATCAGCGAGCCGGCCGCATTCTCCGCCGCGTTGCGATCGTAGGGCGGACTCTGGCGCCGGGCGATCTCGTTGCCCTCCCGGTAACTCTCGAACGCACGCTCGTAGTCACCGATATCGTCCTGCAGTTTCCCGAGAGCGAACAGCAGTGCCTCACGCCCTTCGGCATCGTCCGTCGCGCTCTCGAGGCCGCGGTGCAGGCGCGCGAATACGGGGTCGTCCGCGTTACCGGCTCGGGTCGCATAGGCGATCCGGGCGAGGGATTCCCAGTGGCGCGGATCGAGTTCGAGGATCCGCTCGTAGAGCGCCATCGCCGCTTCGCGATCGCCGGCCTCTTCCTCCAGGCCTGCGAGATTGAACAGGGCAGGCACGTATCCGGGGTCGATGGACAGCGCCTCCTCGTAGTGCGAACGCGCCTCCTGCGGCCGCCGCCGGTCGGCGGACAGTACCCCGAGATTCGACCAGACCTCCTGGGGCCGATCGATTTCCTTCTCCAGTGCCTGTCGATAAGCGGCGACGGCATCCTCGTAACGTTTCAGCTTGCGGTACAGGAGTGCGACGTTGAAGTGCAGATCCGCGGCGTCGGGCTGCGCCTCGATCAGGCGCTCGAAGTACTCGATGGCCGTCTCGGTCCGCCCGACCGCATCCAGGGTCCAGGCGAGCCGGGAGTGGTAATAGAGATTGTCCGGTGCTTCACGGGTGAGCGCGGACAGCGTCTCCAGCGCGGGACGCGCGAGACCGTTCTCGAGATACATGTCGGCGAGCGCCTCCAGCACGGCGGGCCGCTCTTCGCCCGCCGCGGCGAGTTCACGGTACGCCGTCTCCGCCTCCTGCAGGCGGCCGGCCTCGCGCAGGCGCCGGGCCCGATCGAAGGCGGTGCGGAATTCCGGAGATGCGGCCAACCGTCAGTCCCGCGGCACCACGTCGAACGCGACGGTCATACGAGGCTCGTCGGCCTCGAACGGCTCGGTCCCGTGCCACATGTAGGACGGGAAGAGGACGAGACGACCGGTCGCGGGCTGGATGCGGCGGCGCGCCTCCCCTGCCTCGCCGATATCGATATCGGGTTCGCCGAACTTGATGCCGCCGCCATAGGCGTCCGACTCGCTGACGACGTCGGGAACGTTGACGTAATAGGCGGAGCTGATCCAGCCGAGCGGATGGGTGTGTACCGTGTGATAGCCGGAACGACGCAGCTTCACCGACCAGGAGGCCGAGAACTCGAAGTCCCGGCTGCGCCGTGCGAAGAGCGGATGGTTGCGATCGTCCGGGAAGCGGCCGATATAGTCGGCGATGCATTCCCGGAGCGATGCCTGCAACGCGACAATCTCGGGCTCGCGGCGGTCGAACAGGTTACCCCGGGTCTGACTGCCGCTGCGCAGCGTCTGCTCTGCCGGATGTTGTCTTGCGACATGCAGAGGCCCGAGCACCGCCTTCAGCCGGTCGTTGAACTCCGGCGTGTCCCGGTAGCCCGCCGGCGTGGGCAGGTCGTACACGCGGACCAGGTTCTCGTAATCGTTCAGGACGTCGTCCCGCGGATCGCCGAGCAGGCGCCAGCAGAGTCCCAGATAGGCGAGTACCCGCTGGTTGAAAGGCATCGACACGGCCGCCGACTGGATCTGCTCGAGCGCCTCCTCGGGCCGGCGGCAGGCGAGCAAGGCACGGCCGTAGCTCACCCGGTGATTCGGCTGCGAGTCCGCGGCCGCGACCGCCCCCGCGTGCATGTCGAGAGCTTCCTCCCAGCGACCCTGGCCTTCCAGCGTGTAGGCAAGTCGGCTCTTCAGCTCCGCCGCGTTGCCGGCGGCATCCTCCCGGCGGACGAGTCCCTCCCTCAGCGCCTCCTCCGCCTCGGACCAGCGGTCGTGCTGGCTGAGCGACGTCGCATAGGCGATGCGCAGCGCCTCGGCGCCCGGCTCGCTCGTCAGAGCCCGGCGGTAGGAACCGAGATAGTCGTCCAGCCGATCCTGCTGCCAGAGCAGCGAATTCAGATTCCGGTTCGTATCCGGACTGTACGGGTTGCGCTCCAGCGATGCGGTATAGGCGGCGATGGCCTCCTCGTCCCGCTGCAGGTCGGCGAGAGCGTTGCCGATATTGTGGTGCAGCTCGGCACGGTCGAGACCGAGCTCGCGGGCGCGCTCGTAGTGGACGAGTGCCTGCTCCGGCTCATGCAGCAGCCGCAGACAAACCCCCAGATTGTGATGCGCATCTGCATAATCCGGCTGCAGCTCGATCGCCATCTCGAAGGCGGCAACCGCGCCCTCCAGATCGCCCGCCTCCCGCCGCAGATTGCCGAGTGCGAACCAGGACGGGGCATCCTCCGGTGCCAGCTCGACGCAACGGGAGAACTCCGCCAGCCCCTCCTCGAAGCGGGCCAGCTTCGCGTAGGACAATCCCAGATTCCGACGCGCTTCCAGGTAATCCGGGCGGAGCTCCAGGGCCCGGGCATAGCTCGCGAGCGCCTCCTCCACCTGGTCCGACCGGAACAGGGCATTGCCCAGATTATTGGCGACCTCGGGCTGGTCCGGGAAGAGACGCAGCGACTCGCGCATGAGTTCGATGGCGGGAGCGTACTGCCGCAACCGGGAGAGCAGCAGACCAAAGAGCTGGAGCGCCGTCGGATGCTCCGGGTTGGCCGCGACGAACTGCCGGTAGAGCGGATAAGCTTCCTTCAGCCGACCCGCCTCGTGGTGCGTGACTGCCGAGCGCAGCGGTTCCGGCAAGCCGGCGTTCCGGCCGGCGGGATCTGCGCTGCGGGTCTCTGCCATGTCCGTAAGCTTAGCGCAAAAAATATCGGCGGGCCCGGAGGCCCGCCGATCCCTTTGGCAGTCAGCGGTTACTCGCTACCACGGCTATAGGTGAACCCGACGAACCAGTAGCGGCCCAGCGGATCCCAGGTGCCCGGGATAGTGTTACCGTTGCTGTAAGGCGCGGTGTTGAACAGGCCGCTAACCGGCGGATCCTCGTCCAGCACGTTGTTGACGCCGGCCGTCAAGCGGGTGCTGCCACCGAACAGGTCGAAGTCGTAGCTGCCCGCGAGGTCGAAGTAGTTCTGGCCGTCCGCGGAGACGCGATCCTGGCCTTCCTCGTCGACTTCGCCCACGTAACGCCACGTTGCCGCCACACGTGCCCCGTCCCAGGGGGTGTGCCACGTCGTGGTGAACGTGTGCTTGTACTCCGGACGCGGCCGTCCGCAGGCACCGCCCCACTTGCCCTTGCAGTCGTTGATCGGAGCGCCCGGCTGCGGCAGCTCGTCCCACTTGGTCAGGAGCGAGCCGCGGTACGCGAAGTCGAAGCCGTGACGGCCCCATTCGGACGAATACGTACCGTTGATGTCCCAGCCCTCGACCTCGAAGAAGCCGATGTTGACGTCCGTTGCGACCACGCGGGGCGCGTTCGGCCCGGAGCCGATCCAGAGGTTGCCGTTCACCGGGTTACGCTGCACCAGGTTGCAGAAGGTCTCGTTGCCCGTCAGACCACACTGGTTGATGGCGAACTCCTCGTCCACCGTCGAGATGGCGTCTTCCACCTCGATGTTCCAGTAGTCGACACTGAGCGTCAGACCCGGGACCCACTCGTCGGGCGTCACGACGATACCGACGGTGAAGGAGTCCGATGTCTCCGCATCGAGATCCGGGTTACCGCCCGCCAGGTTGTTGTACTGGTCCGCCGGGTTAGCCGGTACGTTGCCGTAGAAGCCGGCCGGCACACCAGTGGTAGCACACTGGGCTTCGGTCAGCGTCGGGTTATCGCCGGCGCACGGGTCCGTACCCTGCCAGAGACCGATGGTCTGCGGCGAGTAGAGCTCGTCCACCGCGGGCGCACGCACGGCCCGGTTCAGGCTGGTGCGGAACTTGAACGCGTCGTTAAGCGCCCACGCCACGCCGATACTCCAGGTATCCGCGTCCACGCCGATATCGTAGTCGGAGTAGCGATAGCGGAGGTCGAGGGACAGGTCCCGCGCGAACCGGGCGTCCTGGATCAGCGGGATGCCGACCTCGGCGAACAGCTCCTTGCGGAGGATCGCACCCGCGACGTCGGCGGTCGCGCCACCCTGCCCGGCCGCATTGCCCTGGTTGTAGTTCTGGTCCAGATCGAAGTTGAAGTTCTGGTCACCGTATTCGTAACCGAACACGAGCTGGATCCCGTCCTCGGCCCACGGCACTTTCACGCCGTACTCGCCAAGATCACCATAGAGGTAGCCGACGCTGTTGTTGGTATCGATGTCCGCCAGTGAGTAGAGCGGAAGCGTCAGGTAGTTCAGCGCCGCCTGGGTGATCTGACCCGGCACGAACACGTTGTACGGCACGCAGTTCGGGTCGAGGCCTGCCAGCGTGGCCGCACAGACCGGTTCACCCGTGTCGGGATCCGGCACCACGTTCAACGCGTTGTTGATCGCGGAGATCGACAGGTCGTTGTTGTACTTCTCCGTGTAGTTCATACGCGCGAAGTTGAAGAAGATATCGAAACTCCACGCATCCGTGATGTCGCCGCGGAACCCGAGCAGCGTGCGGAAGGACGTGTGCCGCAGATCATCGAAGCGGGGACCGCCTTCCACGTTGCGACGGCCGACGTAGACCGGCACGAAGTCGTCCGGTGACGTGCAGCCGAACGCGCTGTACTGCTCGCCCGTCAGGAACGGGTTGTTGCACGGGATACCGGTGTTGTTGAAGAACGTGCCGGACGGCGCGATCTGCGCGAGGCTGCGGTCGTCCATGAACATGAACTCGGCATAGGCCTCGAGACGCGGCGCCACCTCGTAGCGACCGAACATGCCCGCCGTGAAGCGCTCGTCCGGACGCTGGAAGTAGTTCAGCGGACCATAGTTGTAGGTATCGGCGAACGGCTCCATCGCACCCGTCTCCAGGTTCAGCTGGAGGTCGACGTCGGGACCGACGCCGAAGTCGGTGAAACGCCCGTTCGGGGTGGTCGACGAACCGACACAGGAACCGAGGCCCCCGTTGTCGTCGCCGCCCAGCGCGCAGGCGCTGTAGTCACGCTCGGAGTGGCGAATGGCGTCGATGTCGCGGTAACCGAAGTAGGCGGTCACGTTGCCGCGGCCATCGTTCAGATCGACGCCGAGGATGGCGTTGATATCCGTGATGCCGCCGTCGGTCACGTCGCCCGGCGCCTGCTCGAAGCCGGCGGCGTCGATCGCCGCCTGCGCGCCACCGTTGTCGTTGTCGTGCTGGTAGCCGGACTGCTGCCAGCTGATCTCGAAGCCTTCGTAATCGTCCTTCATGATGAAGTTCACGACACCGGACACGGCGTCGGAACCATACGTCGACGAAGCGCCACCGGTCAGGATCTCGACGCGCTCTACGAGCCTCGACGGGATCTGGTTGATGTCCGGAGACGGCACGTACGGGTCACCCGGACCGAGGCGGTGGCCGTTCACCAGCACCAGGGTGCGGTTGGAGCCGAGACCGCGCAGGTCGAGGGTCGCCGTACCCGTGGAGCCGTTGGAGTCATTCGCGGTGAACTCCGGCACGACCTGCGGCAGGTCGTTCACGAGATCCTCGATACGGGTGATACCCGTGAGTTCCACCTCGGCAGCCGAGATCGAGGTCACCGGGCTCGACGTGACGAGGTTCGGGTCGGTCGCGATACGCGAACCGGTGACCACGATCTCCTCGAGCACGTCTTCCTGGGCCGAAGCGACGGCCGGAATCGTGGAAGCTGCGGTAACCACCGCCGCACCATAAAGTGCGCGCTGGACCGCCGCCGTGAGAGGTTTCTTTGACATAGTGTTCCCCTATAGCTTGGATGTCTCTCGCCTCAAAATCCCCCGCACCTGGACCGCTTGTTGCGTTTTTGACACGACCCGGCGGTAGAGTGGGTCGGAGTATGCAAAAGAAAAACAACGCTGACAAGCATTTTACAAGCATTATTCGACCGCGTGGTATATTCGCAACACCACTTCAGCCTGTGGGGTGATCGCAACCGAGGGGGTGCGAGAGGCGGCTGTCAGCGTCGGCGGGCCACCAGCGTCCAGGCCAGTGGCGGGTCGCCGCCGTCCGCCGCAAGGGGCTCGTCCCGGATTATGTCGAAGCCGGACCCCGCTGCCTTTTCGCACCAGCGGCGGAACTCGGCGGCGTCAATGGCCGCTTCGCACATGGACGCCATCCGGCCATGATAAGCCGCTATTTCGCGCTCCATGCGCTCCAGCCACTCGAGCACTTCGGCCGCCTCGAAGTGTGAGAGTCTGCCGTGGATGTCCCTGACGTCGCGGTAGACACGGACGAGCGTGCCATCGGCCACCTCGCGGCCGTAACGGCTCATCAGGCCCTCGACCTCGCGCACGGCCGGCGCCAGCGCCTGCCCGGCCGCCCGATAGCGCTCACCGAGACGCTCGGAGTCACCCTCCGCCGCCAGCGCCGCAAAGCCGGCTTCGAATACGGCACGGCTCTTCGCGAGGAAGCCAGCAGACGTGAATGCCGCGGTCGCGTCACGATTCGCCCGGCACTGACGATGGATGAATCCGTCCCGGTAGTGAGCGATCACCGCCACGACGCCACGTCCGGCCACGACCCGCAGCGCCTCGTCGAAAGCGGCGGAGCCGGCATATTCGATGCCGAACTGGCTGCACACGAGATCGAAGCTTGCCGGCGCCAGCGGCAGGGCGCCCGCGTCCGCCTGGATGCCGGTGGCGCCGGGGAAGCGCTCGCGCAGGATCTGGACGGCCGCGGCAGACAGCTCGACACAGGTGATGTCGGCGACGTCCCGACCGAATATCTCTTCGGCGACGCCCACCACGGCCCCGCTGCCACTCGCGATGTCCAGCAGCCGGGGCGTCGGGTTCAGGTCGCGCGCGAAAGCGAAACACTCCTCCCAGAAGCCGATGACCCGGGGGTGGGCGCTGCCGCCGGCGCTCCAGGCCTGGGCACGCTCCGCCCCCTGCCAGTAGGTGCTCCAGCTCTCGCCGACACCGTTGCCCTCTTGCTCCGTCCCGTTCATGGCGCCGGCTAGCTTACGGCCAGGCGAGCGCCGCGTAC
>JARRPZ010000093.1:0-10239 GCA_037382365.1 Gammaproteobacteria bacterium | reverse complement strand
TCATGACGAAGTAGCCCAGGTACTGGTCCGTTTCGAGCCGTTCGATATAGGACCGGTAGGCGGCCAGCGAGTCGGGTGCCACCACCCACGGCCGGTGCAGGTCCCGGCTGCGGCGCACGGCCGCGAGGAACCGGGAAGCCATCCCCGCTTCCGGTCGACGGAGGGTGACGGCCGGCTGGCGGCGTTCGTCCACCCGGTCGCCTTTCGCGTCGCCGGATGCGGCGCGCGGGCTACTTGGCATCCTCGATCATGCGCTGCATCGCCGCCTCGACTTCCGCGGCCACCACCTTCAGTTCGGGTCGGTCGGACATCATCCCGAGCATCTCTTTCGGGCTCATCAAGCCGATTTTGGTCTGCCCGTCGTCCTCGTAGACCGACACCCGGCAGGGCAGGGCCATATTCATGCTCATGTCGCTCGAGAGCACCTTCTGCGCCTGCTGCGGGTTGCACACCTCGAGCACGCGGCACTCGTTGTCGATAGGTGCTCCCTTCTCCTTCAGGGTCGCCTTGAGATCGTAGACATGCAGCACGCCGAAACCGTGTTTCTTGACCGCCTCCTGCAGATCGGCCGTGGCCTGCTCCACGCTCTTCGAGGTCTCGGTAATTTGTTTCACGAGTCGTCTCCCTGATCGTTCGGATGGACAGACCTATTGAAACACGAGAGCGGCTCACCGGCACACTGCCCGGCCTCCCGCAGCCGGGCGGCGATGCGTTCGCCGGTCTCCCGGCTGTTCATGGCCGAACCTGCGTAGCACGGGGCGCCACCGCGCTTCCTCGTTCAGCGCAGCGTCTCACGGCTGCGGTCCCTGATCGTCCATGCGGCGACGATGCCGATGGCACCGGCCACGGTGAGAAACACCCCTGCTGCCACCACCGAGCCGCTCCACTTGATGAGCCCGGTCGCGATCATCGGCGTCGCGCCGCCCACGACGCCGAGACCGAGATTATAGGAAACAGAATAGCCAGAAAGCCGATCGCTCGCCGGGAACATCTCGACGAACATGGCGGGTGCCGCGCCGAGCGGCAGTGCGACGAGCAGTGCGAGGGCGAACTGGCCGAGGGCCAGCATCTCCGGACTGCCGGACTGCGCCATGACGGCGAAGAGCGGCCAGCCGAGGATGGCGGTGCCGGCCATGGCGAGTGCGATCAGATGCGTCCGCCGCAGCACTCTGTCCGACAGCCAGCCGGCAAGAGGTATCAGCAGCAGCAGGACGGCGGTCGCCGCGGCGTTGATGCGCATCGCGAGATCGAGATCGTATCCGGCCTGTTCCGCCGCCCAGGTCGGCAGGTAGACCATTGCGAAATAGAACACGACACCGTACATCGAGGCGAACACCGTGGCTTTCACCGTGGCATCCAGATTGCGGGTGAGGGCCTGGCGCAGTGGGGAGGTCTCGCCGTGGTCGTCACGGTGGCGACGGAAGTGCTCAGAATCGGGGAGTCGTCGGCGGATGAGTATCGCGGCCAGACCGATCGCGGCGCCGAACAGGAACGGCAGACGCCATGCCCAGTCGAGCACCGTCTCATGACTGAAGACGGACGTGATCGCGACCGCGGCCCCGGAGCCGAGCAACATGCCCGTGACGCTGCCCACGTTGGCCCAGCTGCCGGCGAAACCGCGGCGGCCCTGTTTCGCTGTCTCGACAAGATAAGTGACGGAACTCGAGAATTCGCCGCCGACGGACAGCCCCTGCGCCAGGCGGACCAGGACCAGCAGCACGGCCGCCCAGACGCCGGCCGTCTCGTAGGTCGGGAGACATCCCAGGGCGAATGTAGGCAGCGCCATCAGAGCGCCGGATACGAGCATGGTCGTGGTCCGTCCGAACGTGTCGCCGAACCAGCCGAACAGCGCGGAGCCGAGCGGGCGCATGACGAAGCCGGCGGCGAAGACGCCGTACGTCGCGAGCAGGGAGGCCAGGCGGTCCTCGCCGGGAAAGAACAGCGTGGAGAGAAAGCTCGCCATGTAGCCGTACAACGCGAAGTCGTACCATTCCACGATATTGCCGACGAAGCCGGCCATCAGCGCCGTACGGCGCTTGCTGATCGTCCCGCTCACGGGAGGGGACACCGCCGGGACAGACTGCCCGATTGCTGCCGGTACGGCGAGAACATGATGCTTCGCCAGCGTAGGTTACGCGACCGGATGCAGTGCATGGATCAGCGGATGTGCCGCATCAGCAACGGCCTGCCGAATATGGCGACTATCGCGAGCCCCGCCAGGAACGCCAGCGGCAGGGGGTTGTGCTGTACCAGACGGACGATCAGGCCCGCCGTCGCGGCCAGGGCGGCGACCGTGCTCGCACCGGTGATGATCCGCGATCCCGCTCTCTGGCGAAAAGCCAGGGCGCAGACGGCCGTGAACGTGAACAGGAAAGCGAGGCTCGCGGCTTCCACGAGCGTCCCCAGCGATCCCGTGGCGGCGAGCAGCGCTGCCAGACCACCCAGGGCGACGACGGCTCTGGCCGGCACGCCGGAATCGTTCCGGTGGGCGAGTGCGGCGGGCAGTTCGCGGTCGTCCGCCACCTTATGCGCCAGCCGGGCGGTCGCGAAGAGCGTGGAATTGATCGCGGAGCCCGTCGAGAAGGCGGCGCCGATCGTGACGATCACCAGCCCGATGGTACCCAGGGCTTCCCGGCCGGCGATCGCGAGAGCCACTTCCTGGTGTTCGACCACCTGGTCGGCGCCGATCAGCATGGTGGTGCCGAGTGCCACGATGACGTACACGGCGATAACCGCGACGATCGACGACATCACGGCCAGTGGCAGTGTCCTGTCCGGGGAACGGATGTCCTCGTAATCGTAGGTGAGCAGCTGGAATCCCTCGTAGGCCATGAAAACGGATGCCGCGCCGAACAATGCGAGACCGATACCGGCATCGGGCACGCCGCGGGACAGCATCGCGGGATCCCACTGCGCGAGACCCCAGCCCGCCAGGCCGACGAGGACTGCCAGTTTGAACCACACCAGGAAGATCTCGATGCCGCCTGCCTCGCCGACGCCGCGCAGGTTCACGCCGATGAAAAGGCCCATGATGGCGACGGCGGAAAAACGGGCAAACCACTGGCCGAGTTCGAACACGTGCGCGAGATACTGGCCGAACGTGAAAGCGTAGACCGCATTGGTGAGCACGTAGCCTGTCAGCAGGATCCAGGAGAGGCTTCCCGCCAGTCCCTCCGCGTCGATCTCGCGCAGGAACGTGAACGCGCCGCCGCCCTCCCGGTAATGTACCGCCAGCCGCACATAGCTGTAGCCTGCACCGAGTGCCACCAGACCGGCGCAGACGAAGCTGAGCCAGGCCCATTGCCCCGCGATGGCGACGACGACGCCGAGGGTCGAGAAGATCCCGCCTCCGACCATGCCGCCGACGGCCATGGCCCAGGTCGCGTTGAATCCCAGCTTGTCGTCCTTACCGGGCAGCGTCCCCCCCTACCGGCTAGCCGCCGGCTGGTTTCCTTCTTTCGTTCCGCCGGATGCCGAGGCGATGACGCTTCGATTCCCGCACGAGGGACTCCGGCGGCGTCGAAGTCATCCCGCCGGCGAGTGACGTGAGGCGCATGCGGATCATCTGCTGGTCCATGAAGTCGTAGTGCCGGAGGTCGATCAGCATGCTCTCCTGATCCCGGCGGACGAGTCGCAGGCTGTCGCGGGCCACCACTTCCATGGCAGCGATATTGCCGCGCCGCATCAGTACGTTGCCGACGCCGCCCTCGACGGGCCCTTCAACCCAGTCGGTACCGAACCTGAGCCGTTTGTTTCGCACGGAACCGAAGAGCGACACGGTCGTGCCGAGGAGTACGAACGCGGCGACGGCCATGACGGAAGCGGTACTGTCGCCCGTGAGGAGCGCGAAGCCGATGCCGAGGGCCAGACCGGCCAGGCTGCCGGAGAGGCCGGCCGCCGCCAGGCGGAACTTGTTCGGATAATAGGTGGCGCTGACGACCTCGTCGGGCTCTAGTCGCGCGCTGTCCTTTTCCCCCGACATCCCGCCGAGGATAACGGATCGGCTTTCAGAACAGGTAGTGATCCACGAGCAGCGCGGTGAAAAGGGCCATGAGATAGGTGATGGACCAGGAGAACGTGCGCATGGGAAGAGAGGGGTCTTCGCTCACTTTCATGCGCCACGCGTAGCGCAGGAAGATGCCGCCCAGCACGGCCGCGCTTGCGAGATACAGCGGACCGCTCATCCCGGTGAGCCAGGGCAGCAACGTCACCAGCACCAGCAGGATCGTGTACAGGAGGACGTAGAGGCGCGTGAACTGGTCACCGTAGGAGACCGGCAGCATCGGGATACCCACCTTCTCGTACTCGTCCTTGCGGGCGATGGCGAGCGCCCAGAAATGCGGCGGCGTCCAGACGAAGATGATCAGGAACAGGATCAGCGCGTGGGCATGGACCTCGCCGGTGATCGCCGTCCAGCCGAGCACCGGCGGTGCGGCGCCGGCTGCTCCGCCGATGACGATGTTCTGGGGCGTGGCGTGCTTCAGGAAGACGGTATAGACGACGGCGTAGCCGATGAGCGACACGAAGGTAAGCACCGCGGTCAGCGGATTCACCCCGAACCACAGAATCAGCATGGAGATCGTCGCCAGAACACCGGCGAAGACGAACGCCTGAGGTTCCGATACCGTACCGGCGGGCAGGGGACGATTCTGGGTACGGGCCATGATGGCGTCGAACCGCGCGTCCAGGATCTGGTTGACCGCGGCGGCGCCGGCGGAGGCCAGGCCGATGCCCACGGTACCCAGGATGAGCGCGACGGGATCCGGCAGGCCGGGAACGGCGAGGAACATGCCGACCACGGCGGTAAACACGATCAGCGCGACGACCCGCGGCTTCGTGAGTTCGTAATAGTCGCGCCAGTTGACCGGGCGACTGGTCTCCAGTGTGTGTGCGTCAGTGTTCGGCATGCCGGACCAGATGGTTGTAGTTGAGCAGTGCCAGCAGCAGGAGCGCGGCGCCGGCGTTATGTGCAGTCGCAAGTGAGAGCGGCAGTGAATAGTGAATGATACCTATACCGATCGCGACCTGCAGCGCCAATGCCGTCGCGGTCAGTGCTCCGGCCCGGCGCAGCGGCGGCGGGCGGTCGCCACGCAGTGCCGCGAGCGCGAGTCCACCGACGAACAGGATCACGAACAGCGCCCCGAGTCTGTGGACGTAGTGGATGGCCGTGCGGGCCGGATTGTCCAGGATCCCGCCCTCGTAGTCGATGCCGAGGCCATGCCAGGGACGGAACCCCTCTGCAAAGTCCATCTCCGGCCACCACTGGGTCTGGCAGGTCGGGAAGTCCGGGCAGGCCAGTGCCGCATAGTTGGTGCTGGTCCAGCCGCCCAGGGTGATCTGGATGCCCAGCAGGACGAGACCGGCCAGCGCCAGCGCGGGCAGGCGCGTGGGGACGCGGATGCGCGGCCGTGCCCGGTAGATGTCGAGCGTCAGCCAGAACAGCAGGCCGAGCGTCGTGAGTCCGCCGAGCAGGTGGAGCGTGACGATGAACGGCTTCAGCAGGAGCGTTACCGTCCACATGCCGAGCAGCGCCTGGGCGACGATGATGCCCGCGAGGGCGAGCGGCAGGCGCACCGGTTGCTCCGGATCCCGCCGATTGTTCCAGGCGGCGGCCGCGATCACGAACACCAGGATGCCGAGCGCCCCGGCGAAGTAACGGTGGATCATCTCGCGCCAGGCCTTGCCGGCCTCTACCGGCCGGTCCGGGAACGCGCCCGCCGCGAAATCCAGCTGCTCGCTGGTCTTCGGCACGCTCAGCGTGCCATAGCAGCCCGGCCAGTCGGGGCAACCGAGACCGGCATCGGTCAGACGCACCCAGGCGCCGAGTACGACGACGCACAGGGTGAGCAGGGTCGCGGCCGGTACGGCTGCACGATAGATTCTGGCTGCTCGGTTCATGGCATCATCCGATCCGCGAGACCTTCAGCAGTTTCTTGAGGTCGTCCTTGATGTCCGCCGGATCCGCATCGGCCGGGAATCGCATCATCAGGTTGCCGTGCGGGTCGATGAAATAGATGGCAGGCTCGCGCGACGGCAGCGCTCCTGCGAGTGACGGATTGCCATCGATTGGCGCTGCAGTGAGAGCGGGCTGGGTCTCCTCGAGCCAGTCGACGGCGGGCGGCTCCGCGCCATAGAGATAGAGCCGTTCGATGCGGTCGGCCTCGGCGCCGAGCGCCAGGCGGATCTGCCGCGTCTTCAGGAGTTCCTGGCGGCAGGTATCGCCGCAGGGATTCGCATTCACGTAGAGCATGGTCCAGTGGTGCCGCAATGCATCGGGTGCCGTGGTCTCTCCCGTCAGCGTCTCGATCGGTGCCTCGGGCAGCGTCACCACGGGTTCGATCAGGGTGCCGTGATTGGTCCCGCCCGCCGGCCGCCAGTCCTCGACGCCGTAGTAGAGATACATCGCCAGCGCCAGTGGCCCCAGGAAGACCACCGCCAGCAGCAGCAGCTGCAGGCGTCCACGCCGTCTGTGTCGATATTCGTCCATCACCGTCTCCGGTTTCCGTTACTGCCCGGCGCCCGGGCGCCCTCTCGTCGGGCGGCGTTTCAGGTTCACGACCACGTAGATCACTGCCAGCGCTGCAGCCAGCGCGAACCACTGCACGGCGTAACCGACGTGCCGCGAGGCCGGCAGGCCCCCGGGGCTCCAGTCCCGCACGAAGCCGTCCTCCGCCCCGGGCGACAGCAGCAGTACCCAGGGCTCAAGCGGCTCGTCCAGCGCTTCCGCCAGTTCCGCCACGTCGGGGAACTGGCGGACCGACGGCCACCGGGTCTCCACGCCGTCCGTCGACGCCTCCAGGTCGAGGCCGGCCACGGGGAGGATGCCCACCCGGCCCTCGACATGGCGGCTCTCCTCCGTGACGTCCAGATCGCCGATCGGGCGCCGGCGGGCGTCCTGGGGAATCCAGCCCCGGTTCACCAGCAGCAGTTCGCCCGTCGTGAGCCGGAACGGCGTGATGACGAAGTAGCCGTTTCGCCCCTGACGGACCATGTTGTCGATCAGGAACTGCCGGCCGCTGTCGTAGAAGCCGCTCGCGCTGACCGGACGGAAACGCTGCGCCCGCGCATCCTCGATGGCGGAGGGCCGCAATGGTGCAACGTCGCCGGCGGTGTAGGCCGCTTCGAGTTCCTGCTTGTAATCCGCGCGACCCAGTTGCCACAGTCCGAGCCCGATCAGCACCGGCATGAGCGCGAGTGTCACCAGGGTAGGGACGATTCCCGGCCTGAATGCCCTCGCCGATTCACCGACCTCATTCATGTCCGATCCATTGACCTGGCGGCGGCGCCGCCGTTCCCGCCGATTCCTCGACACCGCTTCATCGGCCGGCCCGCCGCCGACGCCCGCGTTATACTGATGGTCCCGGTGACATGCTCCGGCCACGACCTATGAAATTGCTCGTCCTCTTGATCCTCGGCGGAATCATCGTGAGCCTCGGTTCGGGGCTCTTCTACCTGGTCAGCGACAAGGGCAGTTCCGGCGGCCTCGTCCGGGCACTCACCTGGCGCATCGGACTCTCGGTCGTGCTGTTCCTGTTCCTGATCGTCGCCGGGCTGAACGGCTGGATTTCGCCGAACGCCTGAGCGGCTGTCCCCGTCGCGCGGCGGACGCCCTCCGCGTACTCAGAGCCAGTACACGAAGATATAGAGCCCCAGCCAGACCACGTCGACGAAGTGCCAGTACCAGGCCGTCGCTTCGAAGGCGAAGTGGTGTTTCGGCGTGAAATGGCCGCGCATCACCCGCAGGAAGATCACCGTCAGCATGATCGCGCCGATGGTCACGTGCATCCCGTGGAAGCCGGTGAGCATGAAGAACGTGGAGCCGTAGATGCCCGAACCGAGGGTCAGGTTCATCTCGTGGTAGGCATGCATGTACTCGTAGGCCTGCAAACCCACGAACACGTAACCCAGCAGGAACGTGGCCGCGAGGAAGGCGGCCGTCATGCCGCGCTTGCCTTCGCGGATCGCATGGTGCGCGATGGTGACCGTGACGCTCGAGGTGAGCAGGATGGCCGTGTTCATCAGCGGCAGACCCAGGGCTCCCATCGTCTCGAATTCGCCACCGATCTCCCCCGGGCCATTCGTGGGCCAGGTATCCTCGAACCCGGGCCAGAGGAGCAGGTTGGTGAAGAAGTTGTTGCCCTCGCCGTCGAGCCAGGGAAGCGCGAACGACCGCGCATAGAACAGCGCCCCGAAGAACGCGGCGAAGAACATGACCTCGGAGAAGATGAACCACATCATCCCCATGCGGAACGACTTGTCGACCTGGGCGTTGTAGACGCCGCCCTCGCTCTCGTCGATCACGTCCCCGAACCAGCCGAACAGCATCAGGATCACGACGCCGACGCCGGCGAACATGATCCAGCGCCCGATGTCCGCTTCGTTCAGCCACGTCGATACGCCCACCATGAGGAGGAACAGGCCGACGGTCCCCACCACGGGCCAGTGGCTGCCGTGGGGTACGTAATAGCTGTCTTTGGTCTGTGCCATTAGAGATGTCCCGATTGTTGGTCTTTCCGAGGGTCAGTCCGCCGGGTGACTGCCGACGGCCGCCACCTGCTGTTCGGTGTCGAAGAACGTGTAGGAGAGAGTCACGGTATCGATATGGGCCGGCAACGCCCGGTCGACGATGAATCTGACCGGCATGTCCTTCGCTTCGTTGGCCTCGAAAGGCTGGTTCGTGAAACAGAAGCACTCGGTCTTCGTGAAATGACGGGCGGCGACGGACGGCGAGACGCTCGGCACGGCCCTGCCGACGGTGCCGTGGCTCTGCAGGTTCTTGGCGTAGAACGTCGTGTCGTAGAGCTTGCCCGGGTGCACCTGCATCTTCGCCACCGTCGGCTCGAAATCCCAGGGACCCTGCTGATTCACGGTGGCGACGAATTCGACCGTGATCAGCCGTTCTTCGTCCGGTCGTTCCGTGACCGTCACCGCTTCCGCGTTGGTCCGCCCGCCGAGGCCGGTGATGTCGCAGAAAACGTCATAGAGAGGCACGAGTGCGAAGCCGAAACCGAACATGGCCACGGTCATCACCAGCAGCTGCCACGACAGCCCTCTGTGGTTCTTCCCCTCGGAGCGCCCCTTCATGCCTCAGCTGCCTCCCTGGCTGCGCAGATACTCGACGAATATGAAACCGAAATAGAACGCGGCCGCCACCACCGCCAGGATGACGGCATTCCGTACCGCCGTGCGACGTTGTTGCGGCCTGTGCTCATCACGCTGGTCTACCACGGATGCCTACTTGATCTCCGGCGCCTGTTCGAACGTGTGGTAGGGCGCCGGCGACGGCACGGTCCACTCCAGTCCCGTGGGATTGTCCCAGACTTCCGCGGTGGCGGGTCGCCCGCCGCGCACGCAGGAGATCACGATATACGCGAACAGGAGCTGCGAGAGGCCGAAGCCGAATGCGCCCACCGTCGCGAGCAGGTTGAAATCGGCGAACTGGGTGGCGTAGTCGGGGATGCGACGCGGCATACCGGCCAGCCCGACGAAGTGCATCGGGAAGAAGGTCACGTTCACGAAGATCGTCGTGAGCCAGAAATGCCACTTGCCGAGCGTCTCGTTGTACATGTGGCCGGTCCACTTCGGCAGCCAGTAGTACGCAGCCGCCATGATGGCGAATATTGCGCCCGGCACCAGCACGTAGTGGAAGTGCGCCACCACGAAGTAGGAATCGTGATACTGGAAGTCCGCCGGGGCGATCGCGAGCATCAGGCCAGAGAAGCCGCCGATGGTGAACAGGAACAGGAAGGCGATGGCGAACAGCATCGGGGTCTCGAAGGTCATCGATCCCCGCCACATCGTGGCCGTCCAGTTGAAGATCTTCACGCCGGTCGGCACCGCGATCAGCATGGTCGAGAACATGAAGAACAGCTGGCCCGTCAGCGGCATGCCGACGGTGAACATGTGGTGCGCCCAGACGATGAACGACAGGAATGCGATGCTCGCCGTGGCGTACACCATGGAGTCGTAGCCGAACAGCGGCTTCCGCGAGAATGTCGGGATGATCTCCGAGACGATGCCGAAGGCCGGCAGGATCATGATGTACACCTCGGGATGCCCGAAGAACCAGAATATGTGCTGGAACATCACCGGGTCGCCGCCGCCCGCCGCCCGGAAGAAGCTGGTGCCGAAGAACTGGTCGGTCAGCAGCATGGTCACGGCGCCGGCAAGCACGGGCATCACCGCGATCAGCAGGTAGGCGGTGATCAGCCACGCCCACACGAACATCGGCATCTTCAG
>JARRPZ010000092.1:0-10410 GCA_037382365.1 Gammaproteobacteria bacterium | reverse complement strand
TCTGAGAGCGTCGTCGGCGACCGGGCCCAACGCCCGGCCGCCGACAGGCGCCACGCCGATCAGACTTCGGCCGGGCGGATATTGCTGTTGAGCCGGAACAGGTTGCCGGCGTCGTAGCGCGCCTTGATGCGGGCGAGGCGGGACAGAGCCGGTCCGTAATTCCCGGCAGCCTGGGCCCTCTCGGCCTCGATGTTGTCGTAATAGCCCCCGGTAAAGGGCTCGAGTTCGCCGAACCACGCCCGCGCGCGGGCGATGGCGTCTTCATCATCTGCGGGGTCCGTCCAGGCCCCCGCCAGGATCAGCACGGTCTCCGCATTGCGATGGGGGAAAGCAGTCTCCAGCTCTCCCACGCGCTTGACCGCACCACCGGCCGTATGGGTGAAAAACGCCAGCCGCGGATCCCGGCGGAAAGTCCTGCCGACCGCCCGCATCAGCTCCGGCGTCACTTCCTTCACCATGCCACTCTTGGCGTAAGAGCGGATACCGTGGGCGAAAGTCGCGTCCTCCTGAGTCTGCATGACCATGTAATCCTGCACCCTGACCCCGTCCTCGGCCGGCTTGCCGACACGCCGCAATGGCTGGAGCTCCCTCTCTCCCTGCGCCGGGTCGCCGTTGTACACGACTTCCATCAGCAGCAGACCCTGGCCCTCGGGCGTCGTGACCATGGCCGGACCGACATAGAGTTCCTCCGACACGTCGCCGGCCCAGTCACCATAGAAGGACAGGACCTCCTCCGCCTGCTCGACCGGCCACACGATGTTGCCCGAGAGCACGTTGCGGTCGAACGGATGCAGGCGGTACTCGAATTCGGTGACGACACCGAAATTGCCGCCACCGCCCCGGATCGCCCAGAAAAGATCGGGCTCCTCGTCGGCGCTGACGCGCCTGACCCGGCCGTCGGCCGTGACGATCTCCGCCGAGGCGAGATTGTCGATCGTGAGACCGTATTTGCGGTTCAGGCGCCCGAAGCCGCCGCCGAGGGTGAAGCCGCCGACGCCGGTATGGGACACGACGCCCGCGGTCGTGACCAGACCGTGTTTCAGGGCCGCCGAGTCCAGGGCATTCAGCAATGCACCGCCGAGTGCATGGGCGCGCTTCGCGCCCGCATCGACCCGTACCTTATTCATAGCCGAGAGATCGAGCATCAGTCCGCCTTCGCAGACGGACTTGCCGGGCCAGCTGTGGCCGCCGCCACGCACGGCGAGCAACAGACCGCGCTCGCGGGCGAAGCTCACCGCTTTACTGACGTCGCTCGCATCGGCGCAGCGCGCGATCAGGGCCGGGTGCTTGTCATGCATGCCGTTCCAGATCTTCCGGGCGATGTCGTAGCCGGGATCGCCGCCCACCAGCACCGGACCGCGCAGTGCCTCGCCGAACTCGCGCACCGCGGCTTTCTCGAGCTCGATGGACGCACCATCGAGCGAGACGGCCCGGATGTTGCTCTTCGCATCCTTGGCGAGTGCCGCCGGCGACGGCAGGAACGGAAATGCCGCGGTCGCCCCCGCGGCCAGCGTCAGGTGACAGAAATGACGTCGGTCCATGATATTGCCCCCCCGAGAAATATCTTGAATGGACTTCCGAACATATACCTCTTACCGGGAATTACCAATGTCAACAGGGGTTTACGATTCACTGCCGGGTGACGATGCGAGCAAAATCCGCGGCTTGCGGTCCCGCCGGCGGGATCGGGTCCGCGTAATGATGTCGAATTCAGGTCTAATTTCTGTCGAAATTGCGCAACGATGGCCGGCCGGATGCCGGGCGCTCAGTCGATATCGATGCGCCGGCGGTCGGATGCCGGGTAGGGATACTCCATGTGCCGGGCGGTTGCTCTCGCGGTGTCCTCGCCATACAGCGCGGCCACGATGACGAGGGTCATGTCGATGCCGGCCGAGATGCCCGCCGACGTCCACAGGTCGCCGTCCCGGACGAAATGCCGGGTGCGGTCGACGGTGACCGCCGGCAGTGTCTCCTCCATCCAGTCGAGCGCATGCCAGTGGGTGGTGGCACGCCGGCCCTCGAGCAATCCGGCGGCACCGAGCAGCATCGAGCCGGTACAGACGGAGCAGACGATCTCGGCTTCCTGCGCCCGGCGGCCGAGCCAGGCCGGGAGCCGCGGGTTGTCGAGTTGCCGGCGCACGCCCCAGCCGCCGGGCACCAGCAGGATGTCGAGGGTCGGGCAGTCATCGAACCGCCAGCGCGGCTGTACGGTCATGCCACCCGCTGTCGTGACGGCAGCGTCCGATTCCGCGACCAGCCCGGTGTCGAATGGCGATGGCGTCTCCCGCCGTGTGCTCTCATCCAGCCGCGTGACGGAGAACACCTCGAACGGGCCGCAGAAGTCCAGCACCTCGACGTCATCGAAGACCACGATACCGGCGCGACGGCGGCGGTCCCCGCCGGAATTGCCGGCGCCGCTCATCGCGGCGGGTACTTCGCGAACCAGGCGAGGATGTGCTCGACTTTGGCGATCAGCTGGCTCGGGCGCTGCGCGATGTTGTGGGCAGCGCCCGGCATCTCCACCAGCGCGGTATCGATACCGCGGATCTTCAGCGCGCTGTAGAGCTGCTTCGCCTCGGAGAGCGGCGTGCGGCGGTCCTCGGTGCCCGCCATCACCAGCGTCGGCGTCTCGATGTTGCCGACCAGGGAAACGGGCGAGTACTTCATGTAGGTCTCGATGTTCTCCCAGGGCTGTCCCGGGTAGCGGTAGTCGGCGTAGCGGTAATAGTTATCGGCGGTGAGCGTCTTGCTGATCCAGTTCATCACCGGCTTGATGACGGCCGCCGCCCGGAAGCGCTCCGTCCTGCCCACGATCCAGGCGGTCATGATGCCGCCGGCACTGCCGCCGGTCACGTACAGGCTGTCCTCGTCGGCGATGCCCTGCTCGATGAGCACATCCACGCCATCCATGATGTCCTGGTAATCGCCGCCGGGGTAATCGTGATAGAGCAGATCCCCGAATTCCTCACCATAGCTCGTGCTGCCGCGGGGGTTGGGATAGAAGACGACGTAGCCGGCCGCGGCGTAGAGCTGGATCTCGGGTGAGAACACCGGTCCGTAGTGGGAGATCGGTCCGCCGTGGATCTCGACCAGCAGCGGATAACGCTTCCCGTCCTGGTAGCCCGGCGGTTTGACGATCCAGCCCTGGATCTCCCGCTTGTCACGGGTGGACGGATAACGGATCTCCTCGACGCGGCCCAGCGCGCGATGATCCAGCACATCCTCGTTCAGCGCCGTCACCGGCGAGGGCTCGCCGCCCAGCGGCGGGACGACGGCGACCTCCGCCGGCCGGTACGCCGTCGCCCGGGTGTAGGCGATCCGGCCGTCCCGGGAAACCGAGAACGAACCCGCGACATAGGGCCGGCCGATCACCGTCCCACCCACATTCGTCGCCATCTCCCGGGACTGGCCGTCCAGGGTGGTAAAGCCGATGCGCGAGACCCCCTGATCGGCGTACTGAAAATACAGCCCGTCGCCTTCCCGGTTCCAGGCGATCCGGCTGACGCTCCGGTCCAGGTCCCGCAGCAGTTCACGCTTGCGCGATCCGTCCGCCCGCATCACGTACAGCCGGGTCACCTGGTAGGTCCGCACCTTGTCGTCGTAGCCGAGCCAGGCGATGTGGCGACCGTCCGGCGAGACGGCCGGATCGTGATCGGGACCGTCCCGATCGGTGAGGGCTACGGTCTCCCCGGTATCCACGGACACGCGGTACAGCTCGGACTCCATGAAGTCTCGTTCCCAGTCCGGATTGCGGTTGGCCGAGAAGACGAGCGCGGCGCCGTCCGCCGTCCAGCGCGGGGGCCCGTCGTGGTGAAACTCGCCCGTGGTCACTCGCCTCGGGGTCCCGCCGATGGCCGGGACGACGTAGAGATGATGAAATCCCGGCTCGAGGTATCCCTCTCCGTCGCTCTCATAAGTCACACGGGTCGTGACACGGGGCGGATCGGCCCACTCGGCACCCTCCGGCTTCTTCGGCGCCTGCACGAGGGAGGGCGGTTCCTCCGACTCCAGCATGGAGAATGCGATGCGAGTGCCGTCCGGCGACCAGGCGAGCCCGGAGGGCGCGGTTTCCAATCCGGTGATGCGGGCCCGCTTCCCCGTCGCGTGCCAGTAGACGTGAATCTCCGATCCTTCGTCGGCGGCGTCCGCGACGTAGGCGATCCGGGCTCCGTCGGGAGACCAGACGGCACCGGACTCCTGCCGGTCGTTGCCGGTGAGGGGTTCGTGGCGGCTGCCGTCGGTGCTCACCAGCCAGAGCCGGCCGGTTCGTCCGTCGGACATGATGTCCATCCGGTTGCGCACGTAGACGATGTGGTCACCGTCCGGTGATATCTGTGGATCCGATGCCCACTCCAGCTCGAATACGTCCATGCGGCCGAATGGCTGGTCCGCCGGGGCGGGCAGCGCGGCGACGAGCAGCGCGGCGGCGCAGAGTATCGCGATCGGTCGTACGGTCATCAGGTGCCTCTCTCATGGCTGGCGGGAAAAGCTGCCATGATACCCGCTCGCGGCGGCCGTTCGTCCGGCGCCGGCGCCCAATTCGGTTTGTCAGGAGGAAACGAAACGATGAGTACCAGGACACTCAGTCATGTCATACCGGGCGTCGAAACCTCCGACGGGGCCGGCGTCCGTCTGCGCCGCAGCATCGGTTCCTCCGCGGGTACGCGCCTCGACCCGTTCCTGATGCTCGACGAGTTCGGCACGGAGAATCCGGAGGACTATATCGCCGGCTTCCCGTCCCATCCGCACCGTGGTTTCGAGACCGTGACCTACATGCTGAACGGCCACATGCGGCACGAGGACCACCTGGGAAATGTCGGCGAACTCACCGAGGGCGGCGTGCAGTGGATGACGGCCGGCCGCGGCATCGTCCACTCGGAGATGCCGCAGCAGCGGGAGGGCCGCATGCGGGGCTTTCAGCTCTGGATCAACCTGCCCGCGGCGGAGAAGATGAAGCCGGCGGGTTATCGGGACATACCGGCGTCCGAGATCCCCTCCGCACGGGTGTCCGCCGCCCGGCTGAAGGTGATCGCCGGAGAGGTGGCCGGAGACGACGGCACCACCGTGGGACCGATCCGCGGCCTCACCACCGAACCCGTCTTCCTGGACGTCGAACTCGCCGCCGGGCAGGTCTTCGACTGCCCGCTGCCGGCCGGACACAACGCTTTCCTGTACGCCTACGAAGGCAGCATCACCGTCGGCGCCGGGGCTGACGCCCGGGCGCTGCCGCCACGCACCGCGGGTGTGCTGACCGATGGTGACGCGGTCAGCATCGAATCGGTGGGGGACCTGGCCCGCTTCATCCTGCTGGCGGGCCGGCCGCTCGGCGAACCGGTCGCCCAGTACGGCCCGTTCGTGATGAACACCCGGGAAGAGATCGAGCAGGCCGTCGCCGACTATCGTTCGGGCGCCCTCGTGAATTACTGACCGGCGGGCCATCGGTGTCGTCCGGATGAGTCCTTGCGGACCGGTTCGTCCGGACGGTTCGGTCCGGACGGTACCTGCCGGACTCGCGTCACTCGAGCACCAGCTCGTGCCACGTCTCGCCGATGCGGCAGGAGCGCAGACTCACCCGCAGCGTGCCCTTGCCTTTCACCACCAGTGATTGCCTGGCCCGGCCCGTCGTACCGCGGCCATAGGGATAATACAGGGCGCCGGTCCCCTCGCCGGCCCCGCGGCCCCAGCCGTCCAGGTGTCCCACGGGCCGACGCCGGCTTCCTTCGACCAGTTCGCAGCCCGTGCACTCCACCTCCAGGTAGGGCGCTTCGTTCCAGCTGAGCTTTTTCGCCGAACTCAGCACGTAGGTGGGCAGATAGCCCCGGTTCTCGATGGTGATATCCACGCGGCTCAGCCCATCGCCGAGCGTCGTAGTGGTGATGTCCGCGATGCGGGGCCGCGGCGTCATCGCCGCCACCCGCAGGAAAGCCGCCGCGTGCTGATTACAGATCCCGGGCAACAGTTCACTGGGCGGGTTCCACATGCCGACGCGGGGATCGATGCCCCCCAGCTCGACCGTACCCAGCTGCGGATGCTCGAAACGCGTCCAGTCGAGCACGGCGCGACCGGCATTGTGTTCCCGGTCCCAGCGGGCGATCGCCACCATGTCGTCCCGGTCGAGATCGGTGTAAGCCTTGACGAACGGCTTCCTGCGCTCCAGGCCGACCTGGCGGAACAGGTCCCAGAGCTCGACGACGTAGGCGATGCAGCCCCGCTGGTGGTATGCGTAGTCGGTCAGGTCCCCGTGCAGCGGCTTGTCCGGCTCGTACAGGAATTCCTCGTAGCCGCTCACCATCGGGTAGCCGGTGTACTCCTCCAGCCAGGCACCGATCTGGCGGAAGATGGCCAGGTCCTCCTGGTCCATCTTCGAGTCCGGCAGATGCCCGAGCGGCCGGATGCCGACGCCGCCGAAGGTGTGCAGGTTCAGCCAGGCGAAGATGTTGGGATGGGCGGTAGTGAACTCGATGACCGCCCGGGACTCGGCTTCGCTGCCCGGGTAGCTGCCCGCGCCCGGCTGCTCGTGATCGGGTGCCCACGACCAGGGGAAGTTCCGATTCAGATCGATGGGGCTGTCGGAGAGGAACGAGGGCGACGGGATCGTACGGCCGTCGAAATTCTCGATGACGCCTTCCGGGTACAGCTTGTAGAACGGACCTTCGTCGTCGATCGTCCGCAGCACCATCAGATTCGGGACGTCCGGGGCCTGGACGAATTCCCCGGTCGGGTCCTCGATGCGCATCGCGAGCGCCCGGCCGTCTCCGTCCAGGTCCCGGGGGCGCCAGTACGAGCGGCTCTCGTCGGGACGGTCGTCCCGGGTGTTCGAGCGCACGTAACGGCACTCCGTGAGCATGCGCTCGGCGCCATCGGGCGACACGCGGGGCATCACGTAGAAGAGGGTCTCGCGCAACGCCGCGCAGACCGCCGGCGACAGGTTGTGCGGCACCGCGTCCTCCGCGTGCAGCCTCAGCATGTCCTCGGCGATGCCGAGTGCGACGCTGGAACCACAGAGCTCGGCGGCATGCATGTTGCCGTCGACCCACACGGCCGGACGGCGCTCTTCCGGCTGCGGGCCGACGGTCAGGAGCCAGAGCTCCCGGCCTTCCGCCGTCGTTCCCAGGGATTCGAGCCGCGCGTGCCCGGGCCACCTCTCGACCCACGCGTGCAGGGTCGCGGTCAGTTCGTCGTAGCTCAGGTATCGGTTACGGAAGTCGCCGCTCATGACGGCGATCGTACGGCCGGAATCCCGGCCGCACAATCGTCACGCGCCATACTCTGCACGGCCCGAAGGCCGCCACACGGCCTAGTCGATCGAGGCGACCTGCTGATCCCAGCTGAACAATGCGATCGTCGCCTCGTCCCGCGCCACCTCGACGGCGGACAGACGGTCGGCGCATTCGATCGCGCAGTCGTTGCTGATCGCATAGCGATCGACCCGGGCGCGCGTGCCGAGATAGTTCTGGTCGAAGCTCGCCTCCAGCCGGATGGTGCCGGCATAGCTCGCCCGATAGCCTTCCGGCACCGAGAAGCTGAAGCTGGTGAGCGGCTCAATCGGCTGCCCGTGATACCGGAAACCGATGCTGGTGACGCGGTAGCGACCCGGCTGCAGCAGCCAGCCGAATTCCCCGCCCGGACCGACGGCGCCCGTGATCTCACGCACGCCGTCACCGTTCTCGAGGAACAAGCGGGCGGAATTGGCGAAAATGCCGTCGCCGAGTTCCACCTCGTGACCGTTTCTTATTAGCTCGAACCGGCCGAACACCAGCGTGCCCGGATCGTCCGCGCTGGCGCGCGCCAGCTCGTCCGCCGTATCGATGCTGCCGTTCGTCGCGCAGCCACCCAGAGCCATCGCGACACACAGAGCGCCAGCCCACGAAACGGGCTGCAGGATATCCTTCACCATTTGAACCCCCCAGTTGCCAGTGAAGTATAGTCAGTGTACATCGCTGCTCGCAGTTTTGTATATACTTTTGTTGTGCATTTCTGTAACGATTCCGTAACCTTACGCCGGTCCTTTCGAGATACCGTTATGGACCTTTGGTTGCTCACGTATATACACTGCAATACATCGGCCGACCGGGAAGACAACAACGTCTTCCGGCGGTCGGGAAGACGACGCGCCGTCCGCGCGTCGCCGAGCTCGGGATAGCCGTGGCCAGTAAAGACAAAGACAAGAAGAAAAAGAAGAAGAAGGACGCGCAACTCGTGCTGCGGCTCGACAGCGAGATGCGGGACCGCTTCCTCGAGGCGTGCCGGGACCTGGACACCTCCGCGGCGCGGGAAGTGCGGCGCTTCATCAAGCGCTTCCTGAAACGCTACGACAACGGGGAGCTGGACGACCTCTGACGAGCGCGTGCGCCGGCCGCCGGATCGCTGCCTTCAGCGCATGCCGCTCGGTGCGCGTTCGCCGGCATCCACGGGCCGGTAGGTCCGACCCGGTCTCGGAACCAGCATCGGCACCTCGCGCTGATAGTCGCGATAGCGATCCCCGAGAAAGCTCACCAGATCCTGCTCCTCGAAACGCACGGCGATCAGGATGTAGCTCGTCATGCCGGCCGCGAACAGGAGGTGGCCCACGGTCATGTGCGGCGTCGCCCAGAAAGCGAGTATCAGGCCCGAGTACAGCGGATGGCGTATCAGCCGGTAGAACCAGCTGACCTTGAACGGCGGGTATTCGTAGGGACGGCGGACGAAGCGCAGCCAGACCTGCCGAAGACCGAACAGGTCGAAATGATCCGTCATGTAGGTCGAGAGCAGCGTGATCAGGAAGCCGGTGAAGAACAGTGTCGTGAGCAGGCCGGCCAGCCACGGTGCCTCTGCCCGCCAGACCGTCTGCGGTAGCGGTTGCCACAACCAGAAGATCGAAATCAGGATGAGGCTGGTCACCAGTACGTAGGTGCTGCGTTCCACCGACCGGGGCACGATGCGGGTCCAGCGTTGCTTGAACGCTGGTCGCGCCATCACGCTGTGCTGGATGCCGAAGAGCGCGACGAGGCCCAGGTCCAGCAGCAGCGCCGGCAACAGCGGAGCGACGGCACCGTCGTCGATGGCTTTTGGTACCGCGAAGTTGCCGAGGAAACCGATCAGGTACAGGAACGTACCGAAGAAGATCAGATAGCAGCTGACACCATAGACGAGCACGAGAAATCTGCGCATGGCGCTCCCCCCTTCTCCGCAGGTCGGTTGAATCAGCCTACGCTCCGGGCGGGACCTCGGCAACCGCACGCCCGGATGCATCCGACCGGTGCCCGGCTCCGAATAACGCGCCGTCAACCACCGCGGTAAAAATTCATGACCGACCCAGTGATTCTCGACGAGACCATAGAGGTCTCGCGCCCCCTGCACGAAGCATTCGCGTATCTGGCGGATTTCTCCCGAATCGAAGAATGGGACCCGGCCGTCGAGCGGGCCGCGCGGCTCACCGAGGGGCCTTCCGGGGTCGGCACGGAGTACCGCATCGACATGAAGGCGGGCTTCTCCTTGCACTACCGCGTGGTCGAGTTCGAACCGGACGCCCGCATCCGCATGACAGTCGACTCGCGTTTCTTCACGGCGAACGAGGAGATCCGGTTCCGCGGCGTCGGCGCTCGCACCCGCGTGCGCTACATCGCAAAATTCGACTTCCCCGCACCGATCGCCGTCGTCAGTCGAAGTTTCCCCGGCATCATGGATCGGGTCGGAAAAAGTGCAATGGGCGGCCTGAAAAGTGCACTCGAAGACGCGTTCGATCCGCCCGGCGCTTCTCCCTGGATCGCGGCTGCCGATCGCCTGGTGCTCCCCGGCCTGTGGCGTTTCACACGACTCGGTTACTGTGCCGCGCGCCGGCACTGGCGGCCGATCTCGGCCTATCTCGGCGAGAAGCGTATGGTCGTCACCGGCGCGACGTCGGGAATCGGCCGTGCCGCGACCGAGGAGCTGGCCCGCCGCGGCGCCGGTCTGGTCCTGGTGGCGCGGGACGAAGTCAGGGCCCGTCACCTCGTCGAGGAACTGAAAGAACGGACGGGCAACGGCAGCATCGAATACGAGATTGCCGACCTCTCCCTGATGGCCGACGTGCATGCACTGTGCGACCGGCTGCTGGCGGACGGCAGACCCATCGATGTCCTGATCAACAACGCCGGGGCGCTTTTCAATCCGCGACAGGTGACGCCGGAGGGTCTCGAGAAGAGCTTCGCGCTGCTGCTGCTCGGGCCCTCTATCCTGACCGAAAGGCTGCATCCGCTGTTGCAGCAGACCGGGGCGGCGCGGGTGGTCAACGTGTTGTCCGGCGGCATGTACACACAGAAGATCCACGTCGACGACCTGCAGAGCGAGCACGGCGCCTATTCCGGAGCGGTCGCCTATGCACGCGCCAAACGGGGCCTGATGATCCTGACCGAGGAATGGGCCGGGCGCTGGCGGGACGACGGGATCGCG
>JARRPZ010000091.1:0-23537 GCA_037382365.1 Gammaproteobacteria bacterium | reverse complement strand
TCGACATCCAGGCGCTGATCGCCCAGGTCCGTGGTGTCATCTACAAGGCCGCCCTTGCCGTGCCGTACGTCTTCCTGTTCACGCTGCTCGCCGGACTCGTCGTGCTGTTCGCCGCCGTACAGTCCACGTTGGACGAACGGCGCTACGAGAGCGTGCTGCTGCGGACCTTCGGCGCCAGGCGGCGGACGGTCACGGCGGGACTGGCGTCCGAATTCCTGGCACTGGGCCTCCTGGCCGGCGTATTCGCCGCGGCGGGAGCTACGGTTCTCGGCATGCTGGCGGCCCGCCGGCTGTTCGATCTCGATTACACGTTCGACCCGACGCTGTGGTTAGTCGGCATACTGGCCGGCATGCTGCTCGTGGGCGTCAGCGGCACCCTGGCTGCGCGCGGCGCGGTCAACGCACCGCCGGTGAACACGCTGCGGCGCGTGTAGCAGCGGCTTCAGCCGCGATCCTGGACCGGCCCTGAAGGCCCTCCTACAGACGCTTCAGTGCGGCGAGGGCTTCCTTGCGGGATTCGGAGAGGTCGATAACGGGCTTCGGATAATCCCGGCCGTGCCCGTAGCCGATCCGGCGTGCCTCGTCATCCGGCAGATTCCACGGTTCGTGCAGCCATCGATCGGGCAGCCGGTCGAGTTCGGGCACCCAGCGACGCACGTAGGCACCGTCTCCGTCGAACCGCTGTCCCTGCCGCACGGGATTGAAGATCCGGAAATAAGGCGCTGCATCCGCCCCGCATCCCGCCGACCACTGCCAGCCCATGGTGTTGTTCGCCAGGTCCGCGTCCACCAGCGTGTCCCAGAACCAGCGGGCGCCATGCCGCCAGTGCGCCCGTATGTTCTTCACCAGCAGCGATGCCGTGATCATCCGTACCCGGTTGTGCATCCAGCCGGTGGCCCACAGCTCGCGCATACCGGCATCCACGATCGGGATGCCCGTGCGGCCCCGCTGCCACGCCTCCACCATCGCGTCCGCATCTTCACGCCAGGGGAAGTCGCGGTACTTTTCGTACAGGGGTTCGTCCGGCGTGCGCGGGTAGTGATAGAGGACATGATGGGCGAATTCCCGCCAGCCGAGCTCCCGCAACCAGGCCTCGCTGCCGTCCGGATAATCGTCGGAGCGGGCGGCGATGCGGGCCCAGGCGTGACGCGGTGAGATCTCGCCGAAATGCAGGTGCGGAGAAAGCCGGGAGACGCCATCCACTGCCGGCACGTCCCGCGTCTCGTCGTAATTCTTGAGTGCGCCGTCGGCGAAGGTCTCAAGCCGCTGCCGCGCGCCTTCCTCACCCGGGGTCCAGTAGCGGGGGAAGTCGTCGGCCCAGTCGCGCTGCGGCAGGTAATCGAGCGCCGCCAGTTCCGTCGTCTGCGGCCACGATTTCGCCGGGCGCACGGTATTCGGCGCCTGCAGCGTCTCGGCCGGCGGCAGTGTCTCCAGCGCCTTGCGCCAGAATGGCGTGAAGACCCGGTACGGATCACCGCTCGTGGTCTCTGTCTCCCAGGGTTCGAGGAGCAGTGACGCCTTCTCGCTGCGGACGCGGAGCCCGTCATCCCGGAGCGCTTCCTTGACGGCCTTGTCCCGCTTTACCGCATGCGGCTCGTACAGCCGGTTCCAGAAGATCGCGTCCGCCCCTGTCTCCGCGACGAGATCGCGCAGCACCGTCAGCGGGTCGCCCCGGCGGATGACGAGTCGGCTGTCTTTGTCGTGCAGGCTCTCCGCGAGCGCCGCGACGCTGTGGTGCAGCCACCAGCGTGATGCGGCGCCCGGTGCCCAGTCGTCCTCCGTATCGTCGTGAATGTAGACGGGTATCAGCGTTTCGCATTCGTCGACGGCACGACGCAGTGCCGGGTTGTCCGATAACCTGAGGTCGCGGCGGAACCAGACCAGACCGATGCCGGCCATTCAGTTCACCCGGTTGCGCGGCTCGCCGGCCAGCCAGGCACGCGCATTGGCGGCGAGTTCGTCGATGGCCCGCTGGCGCGACTCCCGGGCAGCCCATGCGATGTGGGGAGTGAGGATCAGGTTGTCGCCCCGGTATTCCAGCAGGGGATCGCCGTCCACCGGCGGTTCCTGGGGCAGCACGTCGATAGCGGCGCCGGCGATCCGTCCTTCGGCGAGGGCCGCGGCGAGCGCCGCCGTGTCTACGAGCGCGCCCCGGGCCGTGTTGATCAGCAGCGCGTCCGGCTTCATGCGCGCGAGCTCGTCGGCGCCGATCATGCCCCGGTTGGATTCGGTCAGCGGGCAGTGCAGGCTCAGGACGTCGGCCTCGGTGAGGACGGTTTCGAAGGGCTGGCGGTCGGGTCTCACGCGGGCGGCCCCCGGCCGCTCGCTGATCATGGGTTCCATGCCGAGGGCTTCTCCCACGCGGGCGACCCCCCGGCCCAGCGCACCGTAACCGACGATGCCCAGCCTGCGGCCGCAGAGTTCCCGGATCGAGTAGTCCAGGAGACAGAAATTCCCGGCCTGCTCCCAGTCGCCGGCGGCGACGAGGGCGCGATACTCGGACAGCCGATGGGTCAGGGCCAGCATGACGCCCGTGACGTGCTGGGCCACCGACCGAGTGCAGTAGTCGCGTATATTCGACACGACGATACCGAGTTCGGATGCCGCTTCCAGATCGATATTGTCCACGCCGGTGGCGGTCAGGCCGACGAAGCCGAGCCGCGGCGCGGACTCGAGCTCCCGCCGGCCGAGCCGTACCTTGTTGAGGAACACCAGTTCGGCGTCGGCGATGCGTTCGATGACGCGCTCCGGTTCCGTCCCGCCGTGGATCTCGAGTTCGCCGTCGACGGCTTCGGCGAGGGGGGTCGTATCCAGGTCGCCGGAGCCCATCGTGTCGATGTCCAGGAAGACGGCGGTGGGGCGTCGGGGATCACTCATTGTTCAGGGCCGGCGAAAACGATTAGTTTAACAACCCCGGGCCCGGGACTGGACCCGGTTTCCGGGACGGCGGAGGGACACGGCAGATGGCGGATAGTGGCGAGGCAGCAATCATGAAACCCTGGTGGGAGACGAAGCGTCTGGAGCAGATGACGCAGGCAGAGTGGGAATCGCTGTGTGACGGCTGCGCCCGCTGCTGTCTCCACAAGCTGGAGGACATGGACACGGGCGAGGTCCGCTACACGCGGGTGGCCTGCCGACTGCTGGAACTCGCGCACTGCCGCTGCAGCGACTATGGTCGGCGCTCCGACGCGGTGCCGGATTGTCTCGTCATGACGGCCGCCGCATTGCACCGCATGCAATGGCTGCCGGACTCGTGTGCGTATCGTCGGCTCGCCGAGGGCCGGGGGCTCGCATGGTGGCATCCCCTGGTGAGCGGCGATCCGGAGACGGTCCACGATGCCGGCATCTCGATCCGGTCGTGGGCGGTATCGGAGAGGGAACACGGCGAGCCCGATCCGGAGACGGACCTGATTCCCCTGCCCTCCGCCGCCGGCGACTGAAGCCGCTCGTATCCTCGTCGGCCCGGCCGGCATCCAGGAGACACCCATGGAAGAGCCCCGACTGATTCCGCTACCTGCCTACCGGGAGCATCCGCTGGCCGACATGCGTGACCGGGCGCGACGTTTCCACGCCGAACTCGAACGACGGCGCAGCGTGCGCCAGTTCTCCGAACGGCGGGTGCCCCGCGAGATAATCGACGATTGTCTGCGCGCCGCCGGCACGGCGCCGAGTGGTGCCAATCTTCAGCCCTGGCACTTCGTGGTGGTGAGCGGTGCGGCTACCAAACGGCGGATACGCGAGGCCGCGGAGGCAATTCTACCGGCGCCGGGCTCCCGACGAGTGGCTGCAGGCGCTCGCGCCGCTCGGCACGGATGCGGAAAAGCCTTTCCTCGAGCAGGCACCCTACCTCATCGCGATATTCGTCCAGAAATACGGCTATCAGCCGGACGGGACGAAGATGAAGCACTACTACCCGCAGGAATCGGTGGGGCTCGCTGCCGGGATGCTGATCACGGCGCTGCACCACGTCGGCCTCGCCACCCTGACTCACACGCCCAGCCCGATGGGATTCCTGAACGAGATCCTGGAGCGGCCGAAGAACGAGCGACCGTTCCTGCTGCTGGTGACCGGCTACCCGGCTCCCGATGCGAAGGTGCCCGACATCCGCCGGAAGCCGCTGGAGGAATTCACCACCTATTTCGCGGACTAGGGAGACATCGCGCCCGAAGGCCCGATACCGGCGCATCAACCGGTGCTCTGCAGGCCCTGGGCGATGCCGTTGACGCTCGCCAGCAGCGCGGCGAATAGCTCGTCGTCTTCCCGTTCCTTCGCCCGCCACCTGGCCAGCAGGTCCACCTGCAGCAGACTCATCGGGTCGACGTAGGGATTGCGGAGCATGATGGCGCGCTGCATGGTCTTGTCGTGATCCAGGAGATTGCTGTTGCCGTTCAGCTTCAGGACCATCTCCCGGGTGAGTTCGAATTCTTGCTGGATCGTCGGGAAAAACTTTTCGTGCAGCGTCCCGGCGAGCGCCGAGTAGCGCGCGGCGATGGTCATGTCGGACTTCGCCAGCACCATTTCCACATCCCCCAGCAGAGACTGCAGGTAGAACCAATCCCGCGTCATGGCCGCGAAGGACTCCTCGCCGTGAACCTCGATCGCGGCCCGCAGCCCGCTGCCGAAGCCGAACCAGCCGGGCAATATGTGTCGGCTCTGGGTCCAGGCGAAAACCCAGGGGATGGCGCGCAGGTCCTGGATGCCCCGCTGCTTGCGGCGCGACGACGGTCGTGAGCCGATGCGCATGCGCTCGATGACGTCGATGGGCGTCGCGCAGCGGAAATAGTCGAAGAAGCCAGGCCGTTCGTAGACGAGTTCCCGGTACACGCTCCGGCTCTCGGCGGCCAGGGTATCCATCATCGCCCGCCATTCGGGCGGCTCCGGCGTGTTGCGTTCCGGATTCGCGGTGGCGATCGAGACGGAGGCGAGCAACTGTTCCAGGGTCCGCAGCGCGATGCCGCGCAGACCGTACTTCTCGTTGATGATCTCACCCTGTTCCGTCACCCGCATACGCCCCCGGATGGTGTCGGCCGGGGCGCCGAGGACGGCCGCGTGCGTCTTCGTGCCGCCGCGGCTCGTCGTGCCGCCGCGGCCGTGGAACAGCGTGATGTGGAGATCGTCGCTGTCGAGCTCACGGACCATTTCGGCCTGCGCCTCGTACAGCGCCCAGCGAGCCGAGGCCAGGCCCGAGTCCTTGTTACTGTCCGAATAGCCGACCATGATCATCTGCTCGTCGTTCCGGTTGTGGAGATGCTCGCGGTAGATGTCGTCGGCCAGCAGCGTCTGCATGATGGCGGTGCCGTTCTCCAGATCGTCGACGGTTTCGAACAGCGGGGCTATGTCCAGCGGGATCTTGCCACCCTTCGTGGCGAGATCTCCCCAGCGCGCCAGGAGTAGCACGGAGAGCACGTCATCCGCGCCCTGGGTCATACTCACGATGAACGGCCCGATGGCCCGCTTGCCGTACTTCCGGCGGCAGAACGCGATCGCCTGGAAGACGGCGAGGGTCTTGCGGATATGGGTGTCGGTGCTGTCGGCCTTCGGCAATTCCCGTTCTCTCAGTGCTTCCCGCAGGCGCTCGGCCCGATCCTCGGACGACCAGTCCATCCAGTCGTCGATCCCCAGACACTGGCCGACGACCTCGCGATGCACCTGCGCGTCCTGCCGGATATCCAGCGTCAGCAGGTGGAAGCCGAACGTGCGTATGCGTCGCAGCAGCCGTCGCACGGCGAAGAGACCCGCATGCCGGCCCCGGTTTGCCCGCAGGCTAGTCGCGATCAGGCGGATGTCGGCCTCGAACTCGCCGGCCGACTCGTAGGGGAAGGCACCGTCGTCGTAGGTGGACTGCAGCCGCTCCTGGATCAGCCGCAGATAGACCCGGTAGGGCATCTCCCGGTGCCGCGCCGGAACGGCGTGCCAGGCATGCGGGAAGTGGCCGCGATACGCCTCCGTGCGTTCCAGGATCGCCGGAGCCACACTCACCCGTGACAATGTCTGGCTGAGCTTGCCGGAGAGACGACCGCATTCGCGGTAGTACAGATCCAGGATCAGGGAACGCTGCCGGGTCAGCGTCGCGCGTATCGTCTTCGCGCCGACATAGGGATTGCCGTCCATGTCGCCTCCCACCCAGGAGGCGAACGAGACGATATCCGGGATCTCGATGTTCTCCGGCGCGTGCTCCCCGTACACGGTGGCGATGGCGTCCTCCAGGCTTTCGTAGAAGGGCGGCATTACCCGGTAGAGCACGTCCGTCAGGAAGAACAGCACGTGTTCCAGTTCGTCCGCGACCGTCATACTCTCGGACGGATGTTCCTCGGTCTGCCATATGGTGGTGACTTCCGCGCGGATCGAGGCGAGCGCCGCCCGCTCTTCCTGTGGCGTCGTGGTGGGGTCCAGCAGCGCGACCAGGTGGCGCACGATGTTCTGTTCCTTGCGCAGGATCGTGCGCCGGGTCGGCTCCGTCGGGTGAGCCGTGAATACCGGCTGGATGCGCAGTGACTGCAGCAGGGCATCCAGGTCCGCGCTGCCGACGCCGGCCTCGTGCAGCTCCTTCAGCGCATGCTCCAGCCCGCCGGGCTGGAACGTATCCTCGTCGCGCAGGTAGTCCCGCCGGCGCCGGATGCGGTGTACCTTCTCGGCGGTGTTCACCAGCTCGAAATAGGTGGAGAAAGCGCGGATGACGTCGCGTGCGTTATCCGGCGGGAGCCCCTGCACCAGGTCGGTGAGTTCCGCCGCCGCTTCCCGGTCTCCCTCCCGACGGCGGATGGAGATGCGTCGCGCATTCTCCACCAGTTCGTAGAGCGAATCTCCGCCCTGCTCGCGCAGGAGTTCACCGACGAGTCGGCCGAGCGTGCGTACATCGTCGCGGAGCGCGCGGTCCTTGCGGGCGAAGACGATCTCGCTGCGGCGCAGTCCGCCCGTCCCGTTGTCTGTGTCGTCACTCATCGGCGGCTCAGTCGCGGAAATTCTCGTACTGCAGCGGCAGATCGATATCGGCATCCCGTAACAGTGCGATGGCAGCCTGCAGATCGTCCCGCTTCTTGCCGCTGATCCGTACCTTCTCGCCCTGGATGGCGGCCTGCACCTTCATCTTGGAGTCTTTCACGAGGCGCACGATCTTCTTCGCGAGCTGCGAGTCGATGCCCTGGCGCAGGGTGACCGCCTGGCGTGCCTCGCTCCCACTCACCTCCGGCTCTCCGATGTCGAGGCAGCCGACATCGATACCCCGCTTCGCCAGCTTCTGACGCAGGATATCCAGCATCTGCTGCAGCTGGAATTCCACCTGGGCGCGCAGCCGGATCACGGATTCCTCCTGCTCGAATCGTGCTCCCGTGCCCTTGAAATCGAAGCGATTGGCGACCTCCCGGTTCGCCTGATCGACGGCATTCGTGACTTCGTGCATGTCGACTTCGGAAACGACGTCGAAAGATGGCATAACGTACTCCTCAGGCTCCGTCCCGGCCCGCCGGCGGCGCGGGCTCGGCCAGCAGGTCCTCGATCAGGGCGGTCATCTCCGCGGTGAGCTGCTCGTAGTGTTCACCGGTCCCGGGCCCGCTGAAACCGGTATGGATCAGCCGCACCTGTCCGCGGCGACCGATGAAGATGGTAGTCGGGAAGGCCAGGACGTGATTCAGTGCGGGCAGGGTCTTGGCGGCCTCCGTCTTGTCCGAGATGCCGGCGATGAGGGTCGTGTACTCGATGCCGAATTTCTCACGGAAATTCCGCACCTGTTCGGCCGCGGCCTCGAAGTCCTCCAGGTGTTCGTACATGAGGGCGACGATCTCGAGACCCTGTTCCCGATAGCGCTTGTAGAGCGGCGTCATGAACGCCGCCTCGTCATGGCAGTTCGGGCACCAGCTGCCGGCGAGGGTCACGACGATGACCTTGCCCCGGAAGCGCTCGTCTTCCAGCGAGACCGGTTCGCCCGCCGGGTCCGGGAACGTGAAGGTGAAGCGATCGTAGCCCGGTTTCAGGTACGTCAGTCGCCGCGCGTCGGTGAGCGCAGCGCGCGGGTTGCGCACGGCCGACCAGGTCTCCTCGTATTCCGTTCCGGACCAGAATTGCCCGATCAGCCGATCGTCCTCCTCCCGGGCCTTGAACAGGAACGCGTGCGCCCCGTCGAACTTCGACAGCGTCACCTCGCGTCCGCGCACGGTGCCCTCCAGATAGCGGTAATCGCCGGTCTCGGTCAGGAAAGTGCCGAACAGCCGATTGCCGCGCTGGGCGAACTCCCCGACTGCCGGGTACTGGCTGCCGTCCGGCTCCGTGAAGCTGACTTCCCAGCGACCCGAGACGTCGATCTCCGCCTCGGCAAGGGGCTTCGCGGGACCCGACGTGCCGGGAACGGCGACGAACGGTACCGGTTGTTCCCGACCGTAGCGTTTCACCAGCGTCAGGATCCCGCTGAGGCGTTGCCCGTCCCATGACGCCTCGATGTGGTTGTTGTAGGCGGGGAAGGCGAGCACGATACCCTCGTTCGACAGGCTGACCTGAGGCACACGGACCCGTTCCTGGCCATTGATGAGGGTAGCCCTGTAGCCGTCACCATCTCGGCCGAATTCCAGTCCGAAGTGGGCGGCTCCGCCGGGCAGCTCGAGCCACGCACGCCAGGGGCCGAGCGGCAGCTCGGCGGGTCCGTCCGCATCGCCGCCACAGGCGACGAGTACGACGACCAGCGTCGCCAGCAGCGTTCTCCTGACACTCCCCATAGTCTCGGCTCCGTGGCGGTGTTTCCTGCGCGGGCGGCCGGTCGAACCGTCTCGTCAGAGATAGCCCTCGGCCTGCAGGGAGAACAGTGTAGCGTAGTGCCCGCCGAGCGCCATCAGCTCCTCGTGGCTGCCGGCCTCGGTGACCCGTCCGTCCTGTATGACCAGGATGCGGTCGGCCCGGCGTACCGTAGAAAAGCGGTGGGAGATGAGGATGGTGATCTTGCCGGCCGTCAGACGGCGGAAATGCTCGAACATTTCTGCCTCGGCCGCGGCGTCCATGGAGGCGGTGGGTTCGTCCATGATCAGGATGTCGGCGCCCCGGTCCATGAAGGCCCGGGCCAGGGCGATCTTCTGCCACTGACCGGTGGACAGTTCGTGTCCGTCGCGGAACCACTTGCCGAGCTGGCTGGCGTAACCGGCAGGAAGTTCCTCGATGAACGCATCGGCGAGGCCGAGTTCGGCCGCCCTGCGCCAGCGCGCTTCGTCGACGAAGTGATCGACGTCGCCTGCGCCGATGTTCTCTCCCACCGTGAACTGATAGCGCGCGAAATCCTGGAAGATGACCCCGAAGCGCCGCGTCAGGGTGTCCGGGTCCCAGTCCTCCAGCGGCGTGCCGTCGAGCGTGATGCGTCCGCTCGTGGGGCGATAGAGACCCGTCATCAGCTTGATGAGCGTGGTCTTGCCCGCCCCGTTCTCGCCGACCAGGGCCAGACTCTGGTCCGGACGGATGTGCAGATCGATATCCGCCAGCGCCGGTTTCTCCGCTCCGGGATAGATGAACGTCACGTTCTCGAAGCGGATGCCGTCACCGGGGACGCTGCCCGTCGTCAGCCGGCCGGCCGGGGCGGCCGCCGGCTGTTCCAGGTATTCATAGAGATTCGATAGATAGAGGTTGTCCTCGTACATGCCGCCGATCGCGCTCAGGCTCGCTGCCACCGCGTTCTGACCCTGCTTGAACAGCAGCAGATACATGGTCATATCGCCCAACGTGATGTCGCCGTCGATCGTGCTCATCGCGATCCAGGCATAGGCCCCGTAGAGTGCGGCCGTGCCGATGAGCCCGAGGAAGAAGCCCCAGGTCTCGCGGCGGATCGTCAGGCGGCGATCTTCCCGGTACAGGCGCTCGAAGATCTCCCGGTAGCGGCCGAGAAGCAGCGGACCGAGTCGGAACAGTTTCACCTCCTTGGCGTGGTCCTCCCGCGCCAGCACCGTCTCCAGGTACCTCTGCATGCGCGATTCCGGCGAGCGCCAGCGGAACAGCCGGAAGGCGTCCCCGGAGAACTTGGTCTCCGCCACGAAGGCGGGCAGGCCCGCCAGGACGATGATCAGCACGGCCCAGGGCGAGAACTGTGCCAGCAGCGCCGTGTAGCTGAAGATGGAGATGGCGTTCTGGACGAGCGAGAACGTGCGATTGACGAGACTGAGGGGCCGGCTCGACGCTTCCCGGCGGGCCCGGGTGAGCTTGTCGTAGAATTCGGCGTCCTCGAACTGGTCCAGGGACAGCGTGAGGGCCTTGTCCAGTATGAGCGTGTTCACCCGCTGGCCCAGCTGCGCTCTCAGCAGCGACTGGCAGAGGGTGATCGAGCGCTGGCTCGCCGCGATCAGAATCAGCAGGCCGGCCTCCACCGCCACCCAGGTGAGGGCTTCCCGGTAACCGCCACCGGACTGCATGGCCAGTACCACGGCATCGACGATGAGTTTGCCGACCCAGGCGACCGCGGCGGGCAGGAGACCCGCCGCGATGGTCGCCAGCGCGAACCAGACGGTCAGGGGCCGCGACGTGCTCCAGACGAGCTCGATCGCGCGCCGGCTGTAGCGGAACACGCCGATGCCGGGGGATTCAATACGCTCGTCGGTGGTCTCGGCCATTCTCGCCGGGGCGGCCGCGGAGCGGCTCAGTCGCCGTCGTGGCTCTCCAGCGAACGAAGGTGTTTGCGGGCGAGTTCGATGAACCGCGGGGTGAGTCCGGCGTCCTCGTAGATCGGGTCGCCCTGTTCGTCTTCGCGGATGACGCGCTCACCGGGTTCGTAAGGCATGGCGGCTTCGAGTTCGTCCAGGGCGGCCCCGAGGAGGTCGGTGATGATCTGCTCGAGAGCCGGTCCGTCGAACAACTCCTCGAGGGCGTGCAGCCGGGCCGCGTCTTCTACCGGCAATCGGACCGCGTACTCCCGTTTCGTCTTCGTGACGCGGGGAGTCTTCTGCCAGATATCGAGCAGTTCCCTGAAGCTCATGGGTCGTCTCCTGAGGAGCAGCAACCGGTCGCCGGGCGCCGGCATAACCGCGGCGACGATATCAGAATCCGCTATCACTCCCAAGCCGCCGAGGCGGCGTTTCGATTGCTGCGCCGCATCAGCAGAAAGGCGCGGCAGGGCATCTTCTCCCGGGGCCGGATATGCGACACTCCGCCCTCTCCGGGGGGCCGCCAGGACTGCGAGGACGGATTGGAAGCACTCACGCCCGATGCACACGGCATAGCGGTACTCGTGTTGACCGCGGTCGCCCTGATCCTGTTCACGCGGGACAATATCCCGCTGGAGAGTTCGAGCCTCGGCATCCTGGTCGCCCTCATCGTGCTGTTCCAGATATTCCCGTACGCGCCGGAAGGCGAGCGGCTGCTGCGGCCCGTCGACTTCTTCGGCGCGTTCGGCAACGAGGCGCTGGTCGCCGTCTGCGCGCTCATGGTCGTCGGCAAGGGCCTGGAGACGACCGGCGCACTGCAGCCCCTCGCGGGGCTCATCGCCTCTGCCTGGATGGCGCGGCCGATGCTGGCCCTGCTGGTGACCCTGGTGGCCGGCGCCGTACTCAGCGCCTTCCTGAACAACACCCCGATCGTGGTGTTGCTGCTGCCCATCCTGGTCGCGGCTTCGCTCCGCTCGAAGGTCCCCGTCTCCGGCGTGCTGATGCCCATGGGTTTCGCCACCATACTGGGCGGCATGTCGACCACCATCGGCACCTCGACGAATCTGCTCGTGGTCGGCATCGCGGCGGACATGGGCCAGCCGCGGCTGGAGATGTTCGACTTCATGCTGCCCGTCCTCATCGTCGGTGCGGCGGGGATCCTGTTTCTCTGGCTGATCGCGCCACGGCTGGTCCCGGAGCGCGTGCCACCGCTCGAAGACACCTCGCCCCGCGTGTTCAGCGCCCAGCTGCATATCGGCGAAGAGAGTTTCGCGGCCGGCAAGACGCTCTCGGAAGTGCTGGCACGCACCAACGGCCGGATGCGGGTGGACAGGATACGTCGCAACCCCTCCCTGTTCGTGGCCAAGCTGCCCTCGGTGCGGCTCCAGCCCGGCGATCGCCTCTACGTGAAGGACACGCCGGACAACCTGAAGGAATACGAGCGCGAACTGGGCGCGACGCTGCACAACCTGGGCGGCAACGAGCGGGCGCGGACCAACGACGAACCGCTGCCTCCCGACGCGAGTGCCCAGCAGCTCGCCGAGGTGGTCGTGACACGCGGTTCTCAGCTGCATCATCGTACGCTGGCCGATTCCCGGTTCGCTCAGTCGAGCGGGCTCCTCCCGCTGGCGCTGCATCGCGCACGCATGCCGGCATCCCGACTCACCAGCGACATCGGTTCGATCCGAATGCGGGCGGGCGACGTGCTGCTGGTACAGGGGTCGCGTTCCGCCATCGACGCCCTGAAGTCGAGCGGCAGCATGCTGGTGCTCGACGGTACCACCTCCCTGCCCCACACTCACCGCGCGACGCGGGCGCTGATCACCATGGGTTTCGTGATCATCACTGCCGCCTTCGGATTGCTGCCCATCTCGGTCAGTGCGCTGGTCGGCGTCGGTCTGATGCTCGTGTCCAACTGTCTGAACTGGCGTGACGTGACGGACGCTCTCAGCAGACCGGTCATACTCATCATCGTCGCCAGCCTGGGACTGGGCCTCGCCCTGATGCAGACCGGCATGGCCTATTATCTCGCCCATGAGTTCGTCGACATCACGGGTGCCCTGCCCATCCCGTTCATCCTGAGCGCGTTCATGCTGATCATGACCGTATTGACGAACGTGGTGAGCAATAACGCCGCGGCCGTGATCGGCACCCCGATCGCAATCAGCATCGCCCAGCAACTGAATGCAGACCCGATGCCCTTCGTGCTGGCGGTGCTGTTCGGTGCGAACATGAGCTACGCGACGCCGATCGGTTACCAGACCAATCTGCTGATACTGAGTGCGGGTGGGTACAAGTTCTCCGACTTCCTGCGCGTCGGCATCCCGCTGACACTGATCATGTGGCTCGGCTTCTCCGTGGTGCTGCCCGCCCTGTACGGCCTGTAGTCTGCGTAGGTCGGGTCCCGCTCTTGACCCTCCGGCGTGCCCCGTGGATACTCCCGCTGACCATGCGAGCGATGACAGGAAAACCGACCTGGTGGTGGCGGCCTTCCCGGAGAGGGTAGCCGGCTAACGCTCGATCGTCGACCGGAGAAGATGCAGGGTCCTTTCGACATAACCGCCGACCTCGACACGCCGGTGTCGGCCTGGCTGAAGCTGCGGGATCTCGGGCCGCGATTCCTGCTGGAGAGCGTCGAGGGCGGCGAGCGTCTCGCTCGTTATTCCTTCCTCGGATTCGGTCCCGGCCGCGAGGTGAGGCTGGACGCGGACGGATTCCGCGTGGACGGCGAGGCGCGGGCGCTGCCTCGGGATCGGGAGGAACTGCTCGGTGCATTGCGCGAGGCCCTCGCCGGGGTGCCGAAGCTCGCCCCGGGATCCGAGGACCTGCCGTTCACCGGCGGCCTGGTCGGCGTCTCCGGGTACGATCTCGTGCGGTGGTTCGAACGGCTGCCCGGCGGGCCGCCGCCACAGACGGGCATGCCGCTGGCCGCCTACGTAGCACCCGAGTCGCTCCTCGTCTTCGATCACCTGACACGACGAGCGGCACTACTGCACGCCGGCAACGAGGCGGAACGACGGTCGCTGCGTGCCGAGGTGATCGGCCGATTGCGCGGCGCGGTGCCGGAGGCGCCCGAGGGCGGCCGGGTGGCCGATGCCACGCCGAGCGTTTCGCGCGATCGCTACATGGCGGCCGTGGAAGAGGCGAAGGAGTACATCGCCGCCGGCGACATCTATCAGATCGTCCTCTCGGTGGGTTTCTCCGGTGCGACGTCGGTGTCCCCGTTCGAGGCCTACCGCGCCCTGAGGTTACTGAATCCCTCCCCCTATCTGTTCTTCGTGGATCTCGGCGATCTGCAGGTCGTCGGTTCCTCTCCGGAGGCGCTGGTGCGCCTGAACGGCCGGCAGGCCTCGCTGCGGCCGATCGCCGGTACCCTCCCCCGCGGCGCGACGCCGGCCGAGGACCTGGTCAACGAGAAGCGGCTGCTGGCGGACCCGAAGGAGATCGCCGAGCACGTCATGCTGGTGGATCTCGCCCGCAACGACCTGGGCCGGGTGGCGGAGGCCGGCAGCGTCCACGTCGATCCCTACCTGTCGATCGAGCGATACAGTCACGTGATGCATATCGTCAGTGGCGTGCAGGGCACGCTGGCACCGGATCGCGACGCTTTCGACCTGTTCGCCGCCGCCTTCCCGGCCGGCACGCTGGTGGGAGCGCCGAAGGTGCGGGCGATGCAGATCATCGACGAGATGGAACCCACCGGGCGCGGGCTCTATGCCGGCACCGTCGGCTATTTCGGCCATGGCGGGGACATGGATCAGGCCATCACCATCCGCACCATGGTATTCCGCGACGGCGAGTATCGTTTCCAGGCCGGCGCGGGGCTGGTCGCGGACAGCGTGCCGTTCCGGGAGTACGACGAGGTCATGGCGAAGAGCGCAATACTGAGGCGCGCCTTGGACATGGCGAGGGAGGGACTGTAGCCATGCTGGTGAAGGGCAGTGGTCCGGGAACGGGGACGAGTATCCTGCTGATCGACAATTACGACTCGTTCACCTACAACCTGGTGCAGGCGTTCGCAGCGCTGGGCGCCGACGTGCACGTCTACCGCAACGATCGCATCACGGTGGAAGAGGCACTGGCGCTCGACCCGACCCACCTCGTGATCTCCCCCGGTCCGGGTACGCCGGACGATGCCGGAATCTCGCTGACGATGATCGCCGCTTTCGAGCAGCGAATCCCGGTACTGGGGGTCTGCCTCGGTCATCAGTGCCTCGTGCAGCATTTCGGCGGCCGCATCGTGCGCGCCGGCAGGCTGATGCACGGCAAGACGTCGCTGGTGCGCCACGATGGCCGGGGCGTCTATCGCGGGCTGTCCCAGCCCTTCGAGGCCGGCCGTTATCATTCCCTGTGTGCGGAGGCCGGGAGCGTGCCCGACGCGCTCCTCGTCACCTCGCAGACGGATCAGGACGAAATCATGGGAGTGCGCCACCGGGAACTGGCTCTCGAGGGGGTACAGTTCCACCCGGAGAGCGTACTGACGCCGGAAGGCGACCGACTGATGCGGAACTTCATCGAAAAGCGATCGGGAGAACAGACTTGAACGAGGGCAGCCGGCTGCTGGAGCGTGTCCTGAACGGATCCCATCTGACCGAGGAAGAGGCCCGGGCGCTGATGCATGCGCTGGCGGACGACGCCTATCCCCAGGCGCTGGCGGGCGCCCTGCTGGCCGGCCTGCGTGCCAAGGGAGAAGTCGCGGAGGAGATCCGGGGCTTCGCCGCCGCCATGCGCGACCTGGCGCGGACGCCCGCCATCCCGCCGGGGGCGCCGACCGTGGATACCGTCGGCACCGGCGGCGACGGTTCCGGCAGCCTCAATCTGTCGACTGGCACGGGCCTGCTCGCGGCCGCCTGCGGGGCACGGGTCGTCAAGCACGGCAACCGGTCCGTCTCTTCGAAATGCGGCAGCGCGGACGTGCTGGAAGCACTCGGTCTGCCACTGCCCCTCGACGAGTCGGCGGCGGTCGCCTGTCTCGAGGCGACCGGATTCACGTTCCTGTTCGCGCCCTATTACCATCCGGCGATGAAGGCCATCGCCCCGATCCGCGGTGCTATGGGCGTGCGGACCGTATTCAACCTGCTGGGACCGCTGGCCAATCCGGCGTCACCGCCGTACCAGCTCATCGGCGCCTTCAGCGAGGAGGCGGCGAAGCTGATGGCCGCGACCCTCGCCGGCATGGACATCGAGCGCGCCTTCGTGGTCCACGGCGAGCCGGGCTGGGACGAAGCGACGCCGATCGGGGAATTCCTGCTGCTCGACGTGACGCCGGGGCGCATCATCGAGAGCCGACGCCGGCCCGAGGACTACGGTCTCGCGCGTTGCCAGCCCGGGGATCTGGCCGGTGGTGATGCGGCGATCAACGCCGCCGCGATCCGGGACGTGTTCCGCGGCGCGGACCGGGGACCGCATCGGGACGCCCTGCTGATGGGCGCCTCCCTGGTGCTCGAGGTGACGGGCAGCGCCTCCGGGCCCGAGGAAGGCATGGCGGTGGCGGCGGCGGCCATCGACGAGGGGCGGGCCGAGCGCGTGCTGTCCGGGCTGGCCGGCCAGGGAGAGGCGGCATGAGCGACTTCCTGAACGAGATGGCGGCGGCCAGCCGGCTGCGCTGCGAGTCGGCCCTGCGCCGCTGCCCGGCGGACGAGCTCCGCGCTCGCATCGCCGACATGGAGCCCCCGGCCACCCTGATGCTGGACCGTTTCGACATCATCGCCGAGATCAAGCATCGTTCGCCCCGGGACGGCGAGCTGGGCAGCCGCGTCCACGACGACACGGGCCGCGCAGCAGTGTACGCCGAAGGCGGGGCGGCGGCGGTATCGGTGCTCACCGAACCGTCCCGCTTCGGCGGGGATCTCGACGATCTGCGCCGGGTCGCCGACGCCCTGGCGCCGGCGGGTATCCCGGCCATGCGCAAGGATTTCCTGGTGAACTCCTACCAGCTGCTCGAGGCGAGGAGCGCGGGCGCCGGTGGCGTGCTCCTGATCGTGGCACTGCTCGACGACGACGAACTCCCCGACATACTGGATCTCGCGGAGGACCTGCAGCTGTTCGTGCTGCTCGAGTGCTTCGACGCCGGCGAACTGGAGCGGTGTAAACGACTGCTGGACGAGCCTCGGTTCCACGAACGGGGCAGCGACGGGCGTCTCCTGATCGGTGTCAACAGCCGCAATCTCCGCACGCTCGACGTGGACAACGAGCGGCTCGAGGCGTTGGCGCAGCAGTTGCCCCAGGGTGCACCGGCGGTGGCCGAGAGCGGCCTGCAGGTACCGGCGGATGCGGTGCGGCTGGCCCGGGCCGGTTACCGTCTGGCCCTGGTGGGCACTGCGCTGATGGCGGACAAGCGCCCGGGCCAGCTCGTGCGGACGTTGCGCGATGCGGGACGGGCGGCGCTCGCGACGTGAGCGTCTGGGTGAAGATCTGCGGGCTGACGCATCGGGAGGCGGTGGAGGCCGCTGTCGCGGCGGGTGCGGACGCGATCGGTTTCGTATTCGCCCCGTCCGTCCGCCGGGTCGAGCCGGCGCAAGCCCTGCGGCTCTGTGAAGGTGTGCCGGGTCGGGTTAAACGGGTGGCCGTCATGCGCCACCCCTCGCCGGACGAATGGCTGGCGGTGCGCGATGGATTTGCTCCGGACTGGCTGCAGACCGACGCTGTCGACCTGGCGCAGCTGGAGATCCCGGCTGATATGCGAGTTCTGCCCGTTTATCGGGACGATAACGGTGAGTTAGCTTCCCGTTCGGCGAAGTTGCCAGCCTGTCTGCTGTTCGAAGGCGCCCACAGCGGTACCGGCCAGCGGGCGGACTGGTCGGCGGCCGCCCGCCTCGCGGATCGGACGCGACTGGTGCTCGCGGGCGGACTCTCGCCGGACAACGTCGCGCAAGCGCTGCACGCGGTGGAGCCGTGGGGCGTCGACGTCTCCAGCGGCGTGGAAGGAGCCCCGGGGCGCAAGGATCCGGTGCGGATTGCGGCATTCGTCGCGAACGTGAGGCGCTGGGAACGCAGCCGACAGCAGGTCGGAGTGGAGACCACATGAGTGAATTGATTGCAGCGGCGGAGGCCCCGGGCCTTCTGCGGCGACTCCTGGATCGGGAGTTACCGGACGATAGAGGCCGTTTCGGCCCATTCGGCGGCAGATACGTTCCCGAGACGCTGGTCCCCGCGCTGGAGAGGCTGGAGGAGGGCGTGCGGGAGGTACTGCCCCGGGAAGACTTCCAGGCAGACTACGCACGGGAACTCAGCGAGTGGGTCGGACGGCCCACGGCGCTGACCGGGGCGCGACGCCTCGGTGACGCATGGGGCGCCGAGGTCTGGCTGAAGCGCGAGGATCTCGCCCATACCGGTGCCCACAAGATCAACAACGCGATCGGGCAGGCGCTGCTGGCAAAACGGCTGGGGGCGAAGCGGGTCATCGCCGAGACCGGGGCCGGTCAGCATGGCGTCGCATCCGCCGCGGCCTGTGCCCGGGTCGGTCTGCCCTGCCGCGTCTACATGGGCGCGGTCGACATCGTACGGCAGGCGCCGAATGTGGACCGCATGCGGCGGCTCGGTGCCGAGGTGTGCCCGGTGGAGAGCGGCGATCAGACGCTGCGCGCCGCGATCGACGAAGCGCTGCGGCACTGGGTGTCGGACCCGGAGGGCATCTATTACCTGCTCGGGTCGGCAGTCGGGCCCCATCCCTACCCCTATCTGGTCAGGGAACTGCAAACCGTGATCGGGCGCGAGGCGCGTCAGCAGATGCTCGGTGTCGGCGGGCTGCCGGATGCGGTCTTCGCCTGCGTCGGCGGTGGCTCCAACGCGATCGGTCTGTTCCATCCCTTCATCGGCGATGCAGACGTGCGGCTGATCGGCGTCGAAGCCGGCGGCAAGGGAACGGGCCTCGGCGAGAACTCCGCGACACTGTCGACGGGGCGTCCCGGCGTGCTGCAGGGCTGCTACACGATGATCCTCCAGGACGAGCACGGCCAGGTTCAGGAGACGCACTCGGTCTCCGCCGGCCTGGATTACTCCGGTGTCGGTCCCGAGCACGCCTTCCTGCAGGCGATCGGCCGCGTGGAGTACGAGAATGCCAGCGACGACGAGGCGCTGGATGCGCTCGCCGAACTGTGTGCCGCGGAGGGTGTCCTGACGGCACTGGAGACGGCTCACGCCTACGCCGCGGCCCGCAAATGGGCGGCCGGCAATCCGGGCGCGCGGATCCTGATCGGCAACTCGGGCCGCGGGGACAAGGACATGCCCACACTCACCCAGTATCCGATCGGGGGTAGCCGCGATGCAGCCTCATGAGACCATCACCCGCGCCCTGCGCGATGCGAATGCGGCGGGCCGTGTCGGCCTGGTGCCATTCCTGACCGCGGGTTACCCGAAAGTCGACCGTTTCGCCGACGATCTGGCCGCGATCGCCGCCGTTGGCGACGTCGTCGAGGTGGGCGTACCCTTCTCGGACCCCATGGCGGACGGCATGACCATCCAGCGCTCGAGCCGGGCAGCACTGGAACAGGGGGTCACCCTCGGCTGGATCTTCGACTGCCTGGAGGCCGCCCGCGAGCGGATCGGGGCCCCCGTCATCCTGATGTCGTACCTGAACCCCCTGCTCGCTTTCGGCTATGACCGGGTCGCCAGCCGCTCCCTCGAAGCGGGGGTGGCCGGCTTCATCGTGCCCGACCTCCCCTGGGAGGAGAGCGCGGAGTTCGGCGATCCGCTCACCGAGGCCGGGCTCGCCCTCGTGCAGCTCGTGACCCCGGCTACACCCGAGGCTCGTCTCGCACGCCTGTGCGATGCCAGCCGGGGCTTCGTCTACGCGGTCACGATGAGAGGGATCACCGGCGGCGCAGCGGGCCTGCCCGCTGACACGACCGACTATCTGGACCGGGTGCGGGCCGCGTCGACCCTGCCGGTCTGCGCGGGCTTCGGTATCCGCACCGCCGACCAGGTCCGGCAGGTGGGCCGCCATGCCGAGGGCGTCATCGTCGGTTCGGCGCTCGTCGAGGTGCTGGAGCAGGGCAGCGATCCGTCCGTCTTCCTCGACGCGCTCAGGACCGGTACGGGATGAAGAAAGTCTTCGCGGCGGAGTCGCTGGTGACCGTTGCCCACTACCGGAATCTGCTGCTGGGCGAGGGCATCGACTGCTTCCTCCGGAACGAAAACATGGGCTCGGTCATGGGCGAGATCCCCTATCTGGAGATCTGGCCGGAGCTGTGGGTGCGACACGACTTCGAAGCCGCGAGGGCGGAGGAGATCATCCGCGAGGCCCGGCATGCGGAAACCGGTGCCGGACCCGGGTGGCACTGTCGCCGCTGCGGAGAGGACAACGAATACCAGTTCGCCGTATGCTGGAACTGCGGCTACGCGCCGGCGACGGATCCCGCCTCGAGCTGATTATGTCCAATAAGTCACTGCGGAGCATTTCCTCCGATCTGTGATAGCGGTCCGCGTACGGAAACGCATCCGGCGGTAATTTCCATACCGTTCGACGTCCAGCGGGGACCGGCCATGGAACGGAAACGGTTTATCGTCGCAGCGACAGCCCTGGTACTCGCCGGCTGCGCAGGCATGAGTGCCGAGGAGTGCCTCGTCGCGGACTGGGAGGCCATCGGCTACGAGGATGGTGCCCGCGGCGCGACCGGCGGCACCATCGGACAGCATCGCAAGGCCTGCGCCAGCGCGGGTATCGTGCCCGACTTCCCGGCCTACGAGCGCGGACGTCAGGCGGGCTTGCTCGAATACTGCAAGGCGGGCGTCGGCTATCGAATCGGCGTCTCCGGAGGCACCTACAGCGGCGTCTGTCCCTCGGACCTCGAACCGGACTTCATGGCCGGCTACGTGGAAGGCCGGGAACTCTACGAACTGCGCTCGGACGTCTCCCGGCTGGAGTCCCACATCGATGCCCGCGACCGCGAGCTGGAACAACTCCGCGACCGCATGACCGAGGTACAGGCGCGGATCGTCGCGGGCGACGTGCCGAGTGAAGAGCGCCTGAGGCTGCTCCTGGAGGCGAAGGACATGGCGCGCAGGGAAGGCGAGATCGAGACGGAGATCGCGGAGCTGGAAGGCGAGGCCGCCGTAGCACGGAGCAGGCTCGAGGACTACGAGGCCCGCACCGCCGCCTCCCGCTAGCCGGCGCCCGGCCGGCCGGCCAGGGCGATCACTGCAGAGAGCCCGATGGTGCCCCAGCCGAGCCACAACGGCTGGGCGGTCATGAGCAGCACGATACCGGAAAGGAAAGCGGCGCCGGCGATGGCGAGGACGAAACGCTGGCGCTGCTGGCGGGCCAGCGACTCGCGTAATGCTTTCAGCTCCGTCGACTCCAGGCGCACTCTCAGGTCTCCCGAAGCGGATTGCTCGGCGATGGTGCGCAGCCAGTGGGGAAGCTCACGCAGTGTGTCGCGGAGTTCGGGCAGCTGGTCACGGATGTCGTCGATCATCGCCCTGCCGCCCAGACGGTCCGTCATCCACTGTCGCATGATGGGATACGCGGTCTCCCAGAGGTCGAGCTGGGGATACAGTTCGCGGCCGAGTCCTTCGATGTTGAGCAGCGTCTTCTGCAGGAGGATCAGCTGGGGCTGCACCTGCATGTCGAACCGGCGCGCCGTCTCGAACAGGCGCATCAGTACCTGGGCGAAGGATATCTCGTCCAGGGGCTTGCTGAATATGGGCTCGCAGACGGTGCGCACCGCGGACTCCAGCTCGTCCACCCGAGTATCCGGAGGCACCCAGCCCGAGTCGATATGCAGTTTGGCCACCCGGTGGTAGTCCTGCTCGAAGAAGGCCAGGAAATTCTCCGCGAGATAACGCTGGTCCACCGGGTTCAGAGTCCCGACGATGCCGAAATCCACGGCGGCATACTTCGGGTCCTTCGGGTCGGTGACCTGGATGAAGATGTTGCCCGGGTGCATGTCGGCGTGGAAGAAATTGTGCCGGAAGACCTGGGTGAAGAAGATCTCCACGCCTTTCTCGGCCAGCCGCTTGATGTCCGCTCCCGCCTCGCGCAGCGCACGCATGTTGCTGATCGGGATCCCGTGGATGCGCTCCATCACGATCACGTTCGTGTGGCAGTAATCGAAATAGATCTGCGGCACGTGCAGCAGATCCGAGCCGGCGAAATTGCGCTTCAGCTGGGCGGCATTCGCCGCCTCGCGCATCAGGTCCAGCTCGTCGATGATGGTCTTCTCGTACTCGTGCACCACCTCGAGCGGCTTGAGGCGCCGTGCCTCGCGCCAGTAACGATGCGCGAGCCCGGCCATGAAATACATGACCTCCAGGTCGCGCTCGATGATGTCGCGCATGCCGGGACGCAGCATCTTCACGACCACCTCGGTGCCGTCCGGCAGTGTGGCCGCGTGCACCTGTGCGATCGACGCCGCGGCGAGCGCCTGCTCGTCGAAACTCCCGAACACCTCGGAGACCGGTCCGCCGTAGGCGCCCTCGACGATCTGCAGCGCGGTTTCCGAGGAGAACGGTGGCACCTGATCCTGCAACTTCGCGAGTTCGTCCGCGATGTCCACCGGCAGCAGGTCGCGGCGGGTCGAGATCGCCTGCCCGAACTTCACGAAGATCGGGCCCAGTTCCTGCAGGGCCAGACGGATGCGCACCCCGAGGGGCTCGTCGATCACCGCCTTGCCGGGCATCAGCCGGAAAAGGAAACTCATCGGTCGCAACAGATGCGTGGCGCTGATCAGCTCGTCCAGTCCGTAGCGGACCAGCACGCGCTGGATGCTCACCAGGCGGACGAGCAGACGCGGGCGCATCATCCTGTTTGCCGGTCTTGCAGTGCCCGGATGCGAGCTTCCAGGCGGGCCAGGTCGTCGCGCAGCCGGTCCACGTCGGCGTAGAAGACGTCGACCTCGCCCCGCGCCGGCAGGTCCCCGCGTTCCTCGGTCACGTACTCGGAAATATTGCGGGTCAGTGTATCCGCCACTTGACGGCCCCATACGCCGAGGCCGCGCAGCATCTCGCCGGCCTGGTGCGCCCCGGCGTCGCCGAGGATCCCCGACAGTCGTTCCTCCACGTCGGGTCGTGCGAAGCGGAGCAGGTCACGGAAGCGGCTGGCGGTCTCCGTGTCACCCTCGATTTCGATACGCCCGCTGCGGATCGCCGCCGCCGCATCACCGGTGGCAAGACCCGCCAGCGCCACGAGGGAACCGGTGATCACCGTGTCCGGCTCGTCCTCGTACCGGGTCGTGACATCGAGGCCTTCCCGCGTCACGCGACAATAGAGTGCGAGTGACGAATCCCGGACACGGATCGCAACCACGCGGCCGTCGAGTTCCTCGCACAGGTCGCGGGCGGGTGTACTCTGGGCGATCTGCGTGTTGGCAAGCGCGAGCACGGGCCGGAACAGTGTTTCGAGAGGGTCCACGACCGGCCTCAGAGGTGGTAGCCGATATGCAGGGCGGCGATGCCCCCGGTGAGATTGACGTAGCGGCAGCGCTCCAGCCCGGCACCTTCCATCATCCCGAGCAGTGTCTCCTGGTCCGGATGCATGCGGATGGACTCCGCCAGATAGCGGTAACTCTCCTGGTCGCCCGCCACCATGCGGCCGAGCAGCGGCAGCACGCGGAAGGAATACAGGTCGTAGAGGGGCTTGAGTCCCTCTACGGGCCGGGAGAACTCCAGGATCAGCAGCTTGCCGCCCGGTTTCAGCACCCGGTACATCGAGGCGAGGGCGGCCTCCTTACGGGTCACGTTCCGCAGGCCGAATGCGATGGTGACGATGTCGAAACTGCGGTCCGCGAACGGCAGGGATTCGGCATCGACCTGGGCGAGGCTCACGTTGCCGACGAGACCGCCGTCGAGCATCCGACGGCGCCCCTGCCGCAGCATCGACGCATTGATGTCGGCGAGCACGACGTGACCCGGCTCACCGACCTGGCGCGCGAAGCTGATGGCGAGATCGCCGGTCCCACCGGCCAGGTCGAGGACCGTCTGTCCGCGGCGGGCCGC
>JARRPZ010000090.1:0-12234 GCA_037382365.1 Gammaproteobacteria bacterium | reverse complement strand
CGTTCGCCGGGTTCGTCGGGGATGATGATCTTCGCCATCAGCAGGCCACCGGGTGCGGCCATGAAGCTGGCCGCGAGGAGGTACTCCAGTTTCGCGCCCATCGAGGCGTAGGCGAACAGAACGGTGCCGGCCACCGAGGCGAGCCCGGAGACCATGATGGCGAAGAACTGGGGTTCGGTGAGGCCGCGCAGGTAGGGCCGCACGACCAGTGGTGCTTCGGTCTGACCCACGAAGATATTCGCGGCGGCATTCAGCGACTCGACGGACTGGGTGCCGATGATCCGGCGCAGTGCGCCCCCGACCAGGCGCACGACCCACTGCATCACTCCGAGGTGATACAGGACGGCCATCAGTGAGGCGAAGAAGATGATGACCGGCAGCACGTTGATCGCAAACGAGAGGTTCTCGTAGTCGGTCGCGAGCTGGCCGAAGACCATCCGGATGCCCGCGCCCGAGTAGCCGATGACCGTCCATACGGCGTCGGATAGCGACTGGATCATCTGTTTGCCGAACGGTAGATAGAGGACGAAAGCCGCGACGCCCGCCTGCAGTGCGAACGCCGCACCGACCACCCGCAGATTGATGGCGCGCGGGTTCGTCGAGAGCAGGACGGCGATGCCGAGTATCACGGCCATGCCGATGAAGCTGATCCAGATGCCCACCCGGTTCTCCTCTCGCGTGCCGCGGTCAGTCGGCCGGCAAGCGGCCGGCCACGACCGGCGATACGGCCGGCGGCGTGTCTTCGATGCGGCAGGCGGCACGCAGATCGGCGATCGCCCGGCGCGCGTCGTCTTCGCTCGCCGCATGTACCCGCGCGAGCGGCGTCCCGGCCGGGCCGACCGCCGTGCCGACGGGCGCCACGTCGGAGAACCCCACAGAAAGATCCAGGGTATCGTCGACCCGCCGTCTGCCGCCTCCCAGCTCGATGATCGCGTTGCCAAAAGCCCGGGCGTCGACCGCGGTGAGGAAACCCTCTCGCTCGGCCGACACGTCCGTCACGACCGGGGCGGCAGGCAGGTAGTCTTCGCTGCGTTCCAGGAAGTCGGAGGGGCCGCCCAGCGCCGATATCATCCGCGCGAATTTCTCGGCGGCCCGTCCCGACGTCACGGCCTGGTCGGCTGCGCGCCGCGCCGCGTCCGGGTCGGCGAAGAGGCCGGTCAGGCACAGCATCTCGGCCGACAGGGCCAGCACGACTTCGTCCAGCCGTGCCTCGCGGACACCGCCGGTGAGATAAGCGACGGATTCGGCGATCTCCAGCGCGTTACCTGCGGTCAGCCCCAGTGTCTCGTTCATGTCGGTGACGAGGGCCCGCGTCGGCAGTCCCGCTCGCTCCGCGGTGGCGATGATGCTCGTCGCGAGGTCATCGGCGTCCTCCCGACGCGTCATGAATGCGCCGGTTCCCCATTTCACGTCCATGACCAGGCCCTGGTTCCCGGCCGCGATCTTCTTGGACAGGATCGAGGCGGTGATCAGCGGGATGGATTCCACGGTGGCGGTGATGTCACGTATGGCGTAAAAGCGCCGGTCGGCCGGTGCCAGGTCCATCGTCTGGCCGATGATCGCGCAGCCCACGTCGGCGACGACCGTCCGGAAGCGGTCCAGATCGGGTGTGGAGACATAGCCGGGTATGCTGTCGATCTTGTCCAGCGTGCCACCGCTGTGGCCGAGGCCCCGGCCGGATATCATCGGCACGAAAATGCCGCAGGCGGCGACGATGGGTGCGAGCAGGAAGCTCACCTTGTCCCCGACGCCACCGGTGGAATGCTTGTCGGCTACGGGACCGCCGAGACTCCCGGAATCCCACTCCAGCGTCGTACCGGAGCGGGCCATGCGGATCGTGAGTTCTGCCGCCTCGTCGAATTCCATGCCGCGGAGGAAAACGGCCATCGCGATCGCGGAGACCTGTTCGGCCGGGATGCTGCCGTCGGCGAGGCCGGCGACGAAGAAGGCGATCTCCTCGGCCCCGAGAGTACCGCCGTCGCGTTTTCTTCTGATGACGTTGGTCATCAACATGGCAATGGCACCGCGAACAGGTTGATGACCCTGAACATGGTAATGACCCCGAACGTGGTGATGACCGCGAACATGGTAATGACACCGGAGGAGGGCCTTCAGGCCCGATTCTTCTCCGGGCAAAACGGAGTCCCATCGGGCCTGAAGGCCCTCCTGCCATTGTCTGTCCTGCCATTGTCTGCCGGGCGATTGTCTATCGGTCGCGGCCAGACGCGGGCCTTCGCCGCCGCGGGGATGAAACTCTTCGCGGCGGCGAGGTCGTTCAGGCGTTCGAACTCGGCGCGGGTGAAGCCCTGTTCGGCGGCCAGGACCGCGTACTCGTGGCAGAGGTCGATACCGAAGAGCCCCGGGTCGTCGGAGTTGATCGACACCGGCACGCCGGCCTCGATCAGCCGTCGGACCGGGTGCTCGGCGATGGACGGGACGGCGCTCGTCAGCCAGTTGCTGGTGGGACACACCTCCAGCAGTACATCGCGTTCGATCACGAACTCCATCACGGCCGGGTCGCGGATGATGTGGATGCCGTGCCCGATGCGTTCGGCACCCAGAATCTCGATGGCGTCGCGCACCTGCTGCGGGGCATCCGGCGTCGGTTCCTCGCCGGCATGGGTCGTGAAGCGCAGTCCGGCGGCGCGTGCCTTCTCCACCAGCGGCAGGAAACGCGCCTGATTGCCGTCGTCGTGGTCGGCCATGTCCAGGGCGAGAAACGTGTCCCGGTTCGCGACGATGAAGTCCACGGTATAGGCTGCCCGCGCGGCGCTCAGCGTCTTCTGGATGATGCCGATGAGACCGGTGGCGACCGGCAGGCTGCGCGCCCGGTCAAGTCCGGCGACGATAGCGCGGTGGATGGTGTCGAAGTCGAGATGCGGGTGTGCCGCCGCGATGAAATCGGGGGCATAACGCAGTTCGAAGATGCGGATGCCCTGTTCCGCCGCGTATTCGACGGCCTCGAATGTGAGCCGCTCGATGATTTCCTCGTTCGCCCACACGGACTGGATGTTGGCGAACGCGCGTAACGCGGTCTCCAGGTCGGCGAGCGGTTCGGTGAGCAGCCACTCGCGGCGGAAGGCCGCCTCGTCCCGTGGTACGTCGCGGCCGAGCTCCCGGGCCACCTGGCGGAGCGTCCCGGGTCGCACACAGGCCTCCAGGTGACAGTGCAGCTCCGCTTTCGGCAGCGACTTCAGTTCCTCCGGGCTCATCCCGTCGGCTGCCTGTTATCATCCCGTGCTCGCCGACCGGCGCTGATGCACGACCGTATAAGAATCATGTTGAGAACCGATCGAAACCCCGAAATACGAAGCTACCTGGCATGCCTGCTGCTGGCCCTGCTGGCTTTCTGTGCCAGCATCCGGGAAGTGCCGGCAGAGCGTAGCACATCGGCTCCTCCCGATCGGATCGCGGTCGACCTTATCGTGGCGGGCGATCACCTCGTCACGATGGACGACGCATGGAATATCATCGAGGATGGTGCCGTCGCGGTGGCCGACGGGCACATCGTCGCGGTGGGCACGGCTGCCTCGATCGACGCGGGCTACGAAGCCGCCGAGCGCATTCCCGGCACCGATCGAGTCGTCATGCCCGGCCTGATCAACGGCCACACCCACGCCGCCATGAGTCTGCTGCGCGGTATCGCGGACGACTACGCCCTCATGGAATGGCTCAACAACTACATCTTCCCCGCCGAGGTCGCTTTCGTGGACGCGGAGTTCGTACGCGTCGGCACCGAGCTCGCCTGCTGGGAGATGATCCGGGGCGGCACGACCACGTTCGTGGACATGTATTACTACCCGGATACCATCGCCGCGGTGGTCGAGTCCTGCGGCCTGCGGGCGATGGTCACGACGGCCGTGCTGGATCAGAAGACGCCGGACGCGGAGAACGCGGCCGACGCGCTGGCGAAGGGGATCGAGTACATCCGTCGCTGGCAGGGCCGTTCGGAGCGGGTGATCCCCGCCTTCGGTCCGCACTCGAACTACACGTTGAAGCCGGATCAGCTCGCCGCCGTGCATGACGCGGCGCGGGCCCTCGGGGTGCCCATGAGTATCCACCTCTCCGAGTCGCCCTTCGAGGTCCAGATGACGCGGAAGAACTACGGCACGACCACGATCACGATGCTCGAAGAGATGGGATTCTTCGATGTGAAGACCATCGGTGCCCACGTCGTCTGGCCGCAGCCGGAGGAGATTCCCGTTCTGGTCGAGCGGCGTGTAGGCGCGATCCACAATCCCACCTCCAACATGAAGACTGCCGCCGGCGTCTCGCCGGTCGTGGAGATGCTCGCCGCCGGTGTGCCGATGGGGCTCGGTACGGATGGCGCGGCCAGCAACAACGACCTCGACATGTGGGAGGAGATGCGCCTCGCCGCCTTCCTGCAGAAGGTGGAGGAGATGGACCCCCAGGCGCTGCCGGCCGAGGCCGTATTGCGCATGGCGACGTCGGGCGGCGCAGAGGCGATCGGTCTGGGCGATCAGATCGGCAGTCTGGAGCCCGGCAAGCGGGCGGACATCATCCAGGTCTCCTTCGGCGACGTGCACTTCGTGCCCACGTACGATGTGACCTCACATCTCGTCTACGTGGCCGACGAGCAGGACGTGGTCACGACGATCGTGGAGGGCCGCGTGCTGATGCGCGACGGCGAGATTCTGACCATCGACACGGAACGAGTGAAGCGCGAGGCGAATGCGCTGGCCGCGAAGATCACTGCCGGTCTGGCCGAACGCGAGCGCCGGATGCAGGAGAACATGTAACCCTGCCCTCCTGCATGGGGTTATGGCAGGAAGCTCTCGCCGTAGTCCATCGGTTCCAGGTCGAAATAGCCAGCCAGCGTCTGACCGATGTCGGCGAACGTCGCACGTCTGCCGATCGGATGCGCAGGCAGGCCGGCACCGCGGGCCAGCACCGGGATATGTTCGCGCGTGTGATCGGAACCCTCCCAGGCAGGGTCGCAGCCGTGATCGGCGCACAGGACCAACAGGTCGTCATCGTCCACCGCCTCCAGCAATTCCGGCAGCCGCGAGTCGAAAGCCTCCAGCGCGGCGGCGTAGCCAAGGGCGTTGCGACGGTGGCCGTAGACCATGTCGAAATCCACGAAGTTGGTGAATACGATGCTGCGCTCGGGCGCAGCCGCCAGTGCCTCCAGCGTGGCGTCGAACAGGGCCTCGTTGCCCGTCGCCTTCAGTTTCCGGGTGATGCCCCGGTGGGCGAAGATGTCGGCGATCTTGCCCACGCTCACCACTTCGCCGCCCGCCGCGACGAGCTTGTCCAGCACCGTCGGCGCGTGGGGCGGCGTCGTGTAATCGCGCCGGTTGCCCGTGCGCTGGAAGTTCTCGGGCCGGTCGCCGACGAACGGCCGGGCGATGACCCTCCCGATGCGGTACTCGTCTACCAGTTCGCGGGCGATCTCCGAGAGAGCCAGCAATCGTTCCAGACCGAAGGTCTCCTCGTGGGCGGCGATCTGGAATACGCTGTCTGCCGAGGTGTAGACGATGGGCTTGCCCGTGGCCATGTGTTCTGCGCCGAGTCGCTCGATGATCTCGGTGCCCGAGGCGTGGCAGTTGCCGAGGATGCCCGGCAGATCGCCGCGGCGTATCAGTGCCTCCAGCAGCGCCGGCGGGAAGGTATCCTGACGATCCGTGAAATAGCCCCAGTCGAACAATACCGGCACGCCGGCAATCTCCCAGTGCCCGCTCGGGGTGTCCTTGCCGCTGGAGAGCTCCGCCGCGTAACCCCACGCACCGCGTACGGAATCGGGCAGCGCGCAGCCGGCCGGCACCGCCCCCGCACTGGCCTCGGCCGCATGCATCAGCCCGAGGGCCGACAGATTCGGCAGGGCGAGCGGTCCGCTGCGTCGTCCGTCGGCCACCGCCGCGACACAGGCCGCCGCGATGCTGCCCAGGGTGTTGGCGCCGGCGTCGCCGAAGCGATCCGCGTCGTCGGTGGCGCCGATGCCGAATGAGTCCAGAACGAGGATGACTGCGCGTCTCATGATCCTTCCGTAACCGTCAGGTGCCGAGCGAGTGGAAGAGCCCCGCCAGGGCCGCGCTCATCAGGTTGGCGAGCGTCGCTGTCAGCACGGCCTTCAGGCCCAGGCGAGCGATGTCGTGACGTCGGCTCGGCACGATACTGCCGAGCCCCCCGAGCAGGATAGCGATGGAGGTGAGATTCGCAAACCCGCAGAGCGCGAAGGTGACCACCGTTCGGGAGTGCGCCGACAGACCCTCCTCGATCTGCACGAAGTTCGCATAGGCATAGAATTCGTTGATGATCAGCTTCTGGCCGATGAGGCTGCCGGCGGTCAGTGCCTCCGTCCACGGGATACCGAGCAGGAAGGCGATCGGCGCGAACAACCAGCCCAGGATCTGCTGCAGGGTCAATCCTTCGTAACCGGCCAGGCTGGCAACGCCGCCGATGATCCCGTTCAGCAGAGCGATCATGGCGACGAATGCAAGCAGCATGGCGCCGACGTTCAACGCGAGCTTCAGCCCCAGCAGGGCACCGTTACCGATGGCCTCGAACACGTTCACCGGCCGTTCTTCTTCGTCCGTCGGACCGACCGCGATCTCCGATTCCCGAACGCGGGCCTCCGGCATCACGATCTTGGCCATGGCCAGGCCACCGGGCGCGGCCATGAAGCTGGCGGTGATCAGGTAGTTCAGGTCCACGCCCATGGAGGCGTAAGCGGCCATGACGGCGCCGGCGATGGTGGCGCAACCGCCTGTCATCACGGCGAAGAGCTCCGAGCGGCTCATACCGGCGAGATACGGTTTCACCACCAGCGGTGCCTCGGTGTGGCCGACGAATATGTTGGACACGGCCGACATGGACTCCGTGCGGGTCGTACCGAGAAGTCGCTGCAGCCAGCCACCGAGCAGGAAGACGACGCGCTGCATGATGCCCAGGTAGTAGAGGAGCGACATCAGGGCGGAGAAGAAGACGATCACCGGCAATACGTTCACGGCGATCGTGAATCCGAGGCTCTCCGTGGTGCGTGCTCCGAATACGAATTCGATGCCTTCGTTGCCGTAGTCGATGACCCGCTGGACGCCGCCGACCAGTCCGGCAAGAGCGGCACGACCGGGCGGGAAGTAGATAACGAGACCTGCGATGGCGATCTGCAGCCCGAGCGCGATACCGACCGTGCGGATCCGTATGCGACGGCGATCCTCGGACATCAGGACGGCGAGGGCCAGCAGGGTGGCCATGCCGGCGAGGCTGATGAGGGACTGCATGGCGGGAGCGGCGCGTCAGTCGCCGCCGGTGTAGAACCGTTCCTTGAAGTGGCGGCGACACATGGAGACGTAACGGTCGTTGCCGCCGATCTCCACCTGGGAGCCCTCCGTGACCGCACGCCCGTCGGCGTCGAGTCTCAGCACCATGGTCGCCTTGCTGCCGCAGTGGCAGATGGCCTTGATCTCTTTGAGGTTGTCGGCCCAGGACAGCAGATACTTGCTGCCTTCGAAAGGCTCCCCCTGGAAATCCGTGCGCAGCCCGTAGGCCAGGACGGGGATATTCAGCCGGTCCGTCACCTCGCTCAATTCGAAGACCTGCTGCCGGCTGAGGAACTGGGCCTCGTCGATCAGGACGCAGTGCAGTGTCTGACGCCGGTTCTCCGCAGCGATCATCCCGTACAGGTCGTCATCGGCACGGAAGGTGAGCGCATCGGCCGCCAGGCCGATGCGCGAGGTCACCCTGCCCACGCTGTAGCGGTCGTCCAGTTCGGGGGCGAGGATCAGCGTGTGCATGCCCCGCTCCCGGTAGTTGTAGCTGGACTGCAGCAGCGACGTGGACTTCCCCGCATTCATGGAGGAATAGTAGAAGTAGAGTTTGGCCATGGGTCCGGCGGCGTCTGGGCGAGCCGGTAGTTTACCGGCAAGCGGGCCGCGCCAGAAATCCGCGGCGGGCGTGACGATCCCGGGGCGCTATAATCCGGCGCAATCCCGTCGGACCACGACCCGAGGCCTCCCATGCACGTCGAAGTCGACCATCCCTGCGTTCAGCACAAACTGGCCCTGATCCGCGACAAGGATACCGGGCACAAGAAATTCCGCGAACTCACGAACGAGATCACGATGTTCGTCTGCTACGAGGCGCTGAAGCGGGTGGAGGTCGAGGAAGTGGAGGTGGAGACGCCCATCGCCACCGCGACGTGTCACAAGATCGCCAACGACATCGTCGTCGTGCCGGTGCTGCGTGCCGGCGTCGGCATGCTGGAGGGTATCCTCGGGCTGCTGCCGAACGCCCGCGTCGGCTTCGTCGGTATGCAGCGGGACGAGGAGACCGCCATGCCGGTGGAGTATTACAAGAAGCTCCCGACCTTCCGCAAGGACGCGCTGTACATCGTGGTCGATCCCATGCTCGCCACCGGCGGCTCGACCATCGCGACCCTCGATCTGCTGAAAGCGGGCGGTGTGCGGAAGGCCATCGTCGTCTGCATGGTGACCTGTCCCGAGGGTATCGCCGCGGTGGAGGAGACCCATCCCGACGTGCCGATCTACACGGCTGCCGTCGACGATCATCTGAACGAGAAGAAATACATCGTCCCCGGCCTGGGGGATGCGGGCGACCGCCTGTACGGCACGATCTGAGACCACCGCGGGCACGGCGGAAACGTTCCCGAAACCCCGGCCCAACAAATCCTGAACACTCCGACAGCGCACGGACATCGCTCCGTTACGAACGCTCCCTACTCTCTGGATCACGAGGGACGGCCGATGTGGCCTTCCCGGGGATGACGGGAGTGAGAGCGATGGACGACCGACAGACGCGGGTGGAGTTTCCTGCTCCGGGCGGATTCGAATGGAAGCTCGCCGCCGCGAAGATCCTGTACCAGTACGGTGGCCTGGCGGGTACCTGCGGGCCTCGACTGATCGGGGTTCTGCGTGGCCTTATCCAGGACGACGCTCTGGGGCAGATCGCGGACTTACTGCGTGTGCTTTTCTAGGCCCGCGAACGGGCCGCCGTGCCAGCGTCCATCACTGCCGAATCGTCCCGCAGAGTGACGATGATCTGAAATCAAGGGAGAAAGAAATGCAAATTGCAGCAACCAACCATATGACCGATGCGGGTCGCTACGCCCGTTGTGTGGATATCTCGAAACGCGTGAACTGGGACATAGACGATGACGTCATCCGCGGACGCCGCTTCGATTTCTCGAAGAAGTTCCTGCCGGACGGCCTCTCTCTCGTCGACCGCATGGAGAGCCTGAGCGACACCGAGAAGCGACTCATGAGCCAGATACAGGGACGCTCCTACGCGAACATATTCGGACTGGTGGAACGTTTCATCAATGCAAAAATACTGGAGGTGAGCAGGGATTATTCGCTCGGTGACCAGACGGCGCTGGAGGCACTGATCCGCTTCAGTCAGGAGGAACTGAAGCATCAGGAACTCTTCCGCCGCATCGAGGCGATGGTGGCGGAGGGGATGCCCGCGGGCTATCGTTTCCTGCCGGATCCCGACGACGTGGCCAGCGCAGTACTGTCGAAGTCCACGTGGGCCGTACTCGGACTGACATGCCACATCGAGCTCTTCACCCAGGCTCATTATCGTCAGAGCATCCAGCCTGACAGCGAACTCTCGGATCTCTACAAGGACGTCTTCCTCTATCACTGGAGGGAAGAGTCCCAGCATGCGGTCCTGGACGAACTGGAATGGATACGCGAGGACGCGAAGCTCTCCGATAGCGAACGAGACCGGGCGGTCGACGATCTCATCGAGTTGGTGGGTGCCGTGGACGGCATCCTGCGGCTCCAGTCGGCAGCCGACACGGCCTATTTCGCATCGATCTGCGGTCGCGCGGTAAGGGATGCCGAGCAGCGGGAACTGGCGAACGCGACCCTGGCGGCGTACCGCTGGCAGTACATCGTGTCCGGCGTGCAGGAACCGCGTTTCCAGACGATTCTCGGCGGCCTGATCAATGAGGAGCAGATGGAGCGGATCACTACGGCACTCGGTGTGCTGATGCGTGAGTCCGCGTGAGGTAACCGGTCGACGCGGGCGGTGCTATCATCGCTCGTGTCGGCTGTATCTTCCGGCGGGGGCATGGAACAGTCACAGCGAATATTGGTCGTCGACGACGATGCGGACGTACGCGAGATGCTGCAGGAGTTTCTCGGTCTGCATCATTTCCAATTGGATACCGCGGCCTCGGCGGACGAGGCACGGGAACGGCTGGCGATCTTCTCACCGGACCTCATTCTCCTCGACATCGGGCTCCCGGGCGAAGACGGACTGAGTCTGGCGCGCTACATACGTGAGCATCACGACACGGCGATCGTGATCGTCTCGGGTGCCGGTGACACCGTCGACAGGATCATCGGACTCGAGGTGGGTGCCGACGACTACCTCACGAAACCGTTCGATACGCGGGAACTGCTGGCGCGCGTAAAAAGCGTGCTGCGACGCTACCGGCGCGATGCCGACGCGACCGCGGAGGCCTCGACATCGCCCGGGCCGGCGGAACGACTCGTGCCGGTCGGCCGCTACAGGCTCGACTGTACGGCAGAGGTCCTGCTGGACGACACGGGCGAGGAAGTGCCGCTCTGAATCTCACCCAGAATCGTGACTGGGATCCCTATGACCGCAGCGTCGATATCCGGGTAGCCCGATTGCGGCAGAAGATCGAGGACGACCCCTCCCATCCTCGCCTGATCCGGACGGTACGGGGCACCGGCTACAAGTTCGTGCCCGCATCCTGAATGCCGTCATTCCTCCAGTGTTTCAGCACTGTTTCAATTGTTCCCGCTTTGTAGGCCACGCCTCGTGGGACCTCTCGCGGCGCTAGACTCGGTGTTCCGGGTAGCGCAGCGAGTGGAATGGCCATGGAGATCGACAGCGACTTGCCGGCCACGCCGCAATCCCTGACGGAGGCAATCGCCACGGTCTGGCTGGAGGCCGGGCGCATCGTTGCCACACACGGTCCGGCGGCCGCATTCCTGGGCACTCAAGCAGAACTGGAAGGCCGGCATCTCGCCGCAGCGATGAGCGATGGTGTCGTGCCGGCAGACGTCATCGAAGAGGCCGTCGCAGTCACGGAATCCGCCGGTTCCCACAGGCCGGGCGATACGTCCTCGTGAATCGCGAGTTCCTGAAGCGCATCGGCCGCGAGGAGCAGGAGGTCATAGGCCATACGGACTTCGAACTCATCGATGAGCAGATGGCGGCCGGCTACCGCCGGGTGGATCGGCGTGTCCTCGACACCTGCACCGAGATCGAGACGGAGGAGCATGCGAGGATCGGCGAGCGGCGTACGACGTACCTGGTGCGCAAGTTCGCGTTGTGCGACGAGAATGGCAGGGCCTATGCGTTGTGCGGCATGGCGACGGACATCTCCCGTCGCAAACTGACGGAGAACGCCCTGCAGAACGTGGCGCTGGGTGTCTCCGGCGCCGTCGGCAATGACGTTTTCCGGGCAATCGTCGAGAAGCTCGGCGAGACCCTGTCCGTGGACTTCGCGTTCATTGCCAGCCTTGCGGAGGATGGCCGGGAGTTGCGTACACTTGCTGCCTGGAATCAGGGGCAGATAGCGGCTCCGTCCAGCTACGACATAGAGGGCACGCCCTGCAAACGGGTCCTCGGAGACGGGTTCCAGTATTTCTCTGGCGACGTGCAGGCGCGGTTCCCCCGCGACGGCATGTTCCGGACCTTCGGCTTCCACAGCTACACGGGTGTGCCCCTCGTCGATTCGGCGGGACAGCCGCTGGGCGTGCTATCCGTCGCCCACAGCCAGCGTCTGCCGGAACCCGAATTCCTCGAGTCCATCCTGAGGATATTCGCGGTGCGGGCGGCGGCGGAACTCGAGAATCAGCGCACGCTGCGCCGACAGCAGCAGATGGAGGAGAGCTACCGGACGATATTCGAGACGGCGGAAGACGGCATCTACATACACGACATCGATACCGGCTATGTCGTCGATGTGAATCCCACCGTTTACCGCAGCTATGGCTACAGCCGGGAGGAGCTGCTGTCCAAGCGCTTCAGCGATCTCGGTTCAGGCGAATACCCGCATAATTTCGCCGGTGTCTCCGGGTACATCGAGAAAGCCCGCAAGGGAGAGGTCCAGCGCTACGAGTGGCACCGCCGAAACCGGGACGGGAGCCTGCGTTGGGACCAGATCGTGATGCAGCGCGTGCGTCTCGGCGGCGTCGATCGGCTGATCTCCTATTCCCGGGACATCACCGATCTGAAACGCCGCGAGGAGGCGCTGACCCAGAGCGAGGAGCG
>JARRPZ010000089.1:0-15705 GCA_037382365.1 Gammaproteobacteria bacterium | reverse complement strand
AATATCGCCGGTGGTTTCGCCGTCACGCAGCGCATGCTGCAGATGTTCCGCAAGTAGGAGACCGACATGCCACAGGGAATCGTCACCGTCGCCTACATAGGCGCGACCATCCTCTTCATCCTCGCGCTCGGCGGCCTCTCGAATCAGGAGACTGCCCGGCGCGGTAATTACTACGGCATGACGGGCATGGCCATCGCCCTGCTCGCCACCATTTTCGGCATCGTCACCGACAACTACGTGCTGCTGCTGGTGGCGCTCGCCATCGGCGGCAGCATCGGCCTGCTGGTGGCGCGCCGCGTGCAGATGACCCAGATGCCGGAACTGGTCGCCATCCTGCACAGCCTGGTCGGTCTTGCCGCGGTCTGCGTGGGTTTCGTCAATTTCGGCGACCCGTCGGTGCATTTCACGGGTGTCGAGAAGACCATCCACGACGTGGAGACCTACCTCGGCATCCTGATCGGTGCCGTGACCTTCTCCGGATCGATCATCGCCTTCGGCAAGCTGTCGGGCAAGATCGGGGGTAGTCCGCTCCTGCTGCCGGCGCGTCACTGGCTGAATCTGGGCCTGCTGATCCTCGCGATCTGGTTCGGGATGCAGTTCGTCGAACAGTCCCAGGCCGGCGGTGGCCTCTTGCCGCTGATACTGATGACGCTCGTCGCGCTGGCGTTCGGCGTGCACATGGTCATGGCCATCGGTGGTGCCGACATGCCGGTCGTGGTCTCGATGCTGAACAGCTACTCGGGCTGGGCGGCGGCAGCGACCGGTTTCATGCTGAGCAACGACCTCCTGATCGTCACCGGCGCACTGGTGGGTTCGAGCGGTGCCATCCTGTCCTACATCATGTGCCGTGCCATGAACCGCAAGTTCCTGAACGTCATCGCGGGCGGATTCGGTACCGGCGGGGGCGCGGCGGCGGCCGGCGACGGGGAGGAGGGCGAAGTGACGCCCATCAGTCCCGAAGAGACCGCCGCGCTGCTGGAAGACGCCAAGGAGGTCATGATCGTGCCCGGCTACGGCATGGCGGTGGCGCAGGCACAGCACATCGTCTACGAGCTGACGAGGACCCTGCGCGACAAGGGCGTGAACGTGCGTTTCGGCATCCACCCCGTCGCGGGACGCATGCCCGGCCATATGAACGTGCTTCTCGCGGAGGCGAAGGTGCCCTACGATATCGTCTTCGAGATGGACGAGATCAATGACGACTTCCCGAACGTGGACGTGTCCATCGTCATCGGCGCCAACGACATCGTGAATCCGTCCGCGCAGGAGGTGCCGGACAGCCCCATCGCGGGCATGCCGGTCCTCGAGGTCTGGAAGGGCAAGACCACGATCGTCCTGAAGCGCAGCATGGCCACGGGCTATGCTGGCGTCCAGAACCCCCTGTTCTTCAAGGAGAACACGCGCATGCTGTTCGGTGACGCTCGGGAGAGCCTGGACGCCGTCATGAAGGCGCTCTGAGCGGGACGTGACCGAGAGACCAATCACGAAGATCCTGGTCGCGAACCGGAGCGAGATCGCGATCCGGATCGTGCGCGCCGCCCACGAGCTGGGTCTGGAGGCGGTCAACGTCTACTCGGACGAGGATCACCTCACGCTGCATCGCTTCAGCGCCAGCGAGGCCTATCGGGTCGGCACGGGTCTGACGCCGACCGGCGCCTACCTCGACATCGACGAGATGCTGCGGGTGGCGCGGGAGTCGGGTTGTGATGCCGTGCATCCGGGCTATGGTTTCCTTTCCGAGAACCCGGACTTCGCCGAGGCCTGCGCCGGAGCCGGCATCATTTTCATCGGCCCGCGCCCGGAGGTGATGCGCCGACTCGGTAACAAGGTCCAGGCACGCGAGATCGCGGTGGCGGCCGACGTGCCGGTGATGCCGGCCACGGAACCGCTGCCGGACGACGCGGCCGAGATCGCGCGGCTGGCCGGGGAGATCGGCTACCCGGTGATGCTGAAAGCGAGCTGGGGCGGCGGCGGCCGCGGCATGCGGGTCATCGAGAACGAGAAGGAGCTGCAGAGCCAGATCGACATGGCCCGCCGGGAGGCGAAGGCGGCGTTCGGCAACGACGAGGTCTATCTCGAGAAGCTGGTTCGCAACGCGCGCCACGTCGAGGTGCAGGTGCTGGGCGACGAACATGGCAACGTGGTGCACCTGTTCGAGCGGGACTGCAGCGTGCAGCGCCGCCACCAGAAGGTCGTGGAACGCGCGCCGGCCCCCTACCTGGACAGCGCGGCGCGGGACGAGATCTGCGAAGCGGCGCTGCGACTCGCGCGGTCGGTCGACTACACCAATGCGGGAACGGTCGAGTTCCTGCAGGACGTGGACACGGGGGCCTTTTACTTCATCGAGGTCAATCCCCGGGTACAGGTGGAGCACACCGTCACCGAACAGGTCACCGGACTCGACATCGTCAAGGCCCAGATCCGCATCGCGGCCGGCGGTCGTATCGGCGATACGCAGGGCAGCGGCATCCCGGCCCAGGACGCCATCCGCATGCGTGGCTCCGCCCTGCAGTGCCGGGTGACCACGGAGGATCCGCGCAACAACTTCATCCCCGACTTCGGCCGCATCGTGGCCTACCGCAGCCCGGCGGGGCCCGGGATCCGTCTCGACGCGGGCACCGCTTACTCCGGCGCCGTGATCACGCGCCACTACGACAGCCTGCTGGTGAAGGTCACGGCCTCGGGCCAGGACGACCGGGAGGCCGTGGACCGCATGCGCCGCGCACTGGGTGAATTCCGTGTCCGTGGCGTGGAGACGAACCTCGAATTCCTGCAGTGCCTCGTCACCCACCCCCGCTTCCTCGCCGCAGACTACAACACCCGCTTCATCGACGAGACGCCCGAACTGCTCGACCTGCCGCTGCCGCAGACACACGCCACCAAGCTCATGAGCTACATCGGCGAAGTGGTGGTGAACGGCAACGCTCAGGTCGACGGGCGTGTCCGTCCCGCGACACGGCGCCTGCCGCAGCCGCCGCCCCTGCCGGATGCGCCGGTAGAGGACGGCGTCCGGCAGCTCCTCGAGCGCGACGGACCGGAAGCGGTGGCGCGCTGGCTGAAGGAGCACCCGGTTCCCGTGGTTACCGACACGACGTTCCGCGATGCTCATCAGTCGCTGCTCGCGACGCGCATGCGCTCCATCGACATGCTCCGTATCGCCCCCCACTATGCCCGCCTCATGCCGGGCCTGTTCTCCGTCGAGTCCTGGGGCGGTGCCACTTTCGACGTGGCGATGCGCTTCCTGAAAGAGGACCCCTGGCAGCGCCTGGCGGACCTCTCGGACGCGATGCCGAACCTCATGCAGCAGATGCTCCTCAGGGCTTCCAACGGCGTCGGCTACACGAATTACCCGGACAACGTGGTGCGGCATTTCACGCGCTGCGCCGCCGAGGCCGGCGTCGACGTCTTCCGTATCTTCGACTGCCTGAACTGGGTCGAGAACATGCGGGTCGCCATCGATGCGGTGGCGGAGACGGGCAAGATCGCCGAGGCCGCCATCTGCTACACGGGCGACATACTGGATCCGGAGCGTTCGAAGTACGACCTCGCCTACTACGTGAATCTCGCGAAGGAGCTCGAGGCGGCCGGCGCCCACATCCTGGCCATCAAGGACATGGCGGGCCTGTTGAAGCCCGCGGCGGCGACGGCGCTCGTCTCCGCCCTGAAGGAAGAGATCGGCCTGCCGATCCACTTCCATACCCACGACACGAGTGGCGCGGCGGTCTCCAGCATCCTCGCCGCGGTCGCCGCGGGCGTGGATGCCTTCGACACCGCCATGGACTCGATGAGCGGGTTGACTTCCCAGCCCTGCATGGGCTCGGCGGTCGCGGCCCTGAAATTCACAGACAACGAGACCGGCCTGGACGAGGCGCACATCCGCACGCTCAGCAACTACTGGGAGCAGGTGCGCGCGCAGTACGCGGCGTTCGAGCCCGATATCCGTTCCGGCGCCTCCGAGGTGTATCTGCACGAGATGCCGGGCGGGCAGTTCACGAACCTGAAAGAGCAGGCGAACTCGCTCGGTCTCGGGCGGCGCTGGCACGAGGTGGCGAGAGCTTACGCCGACGTGAATCAGGCCTTCGGCGACATCGTGAAGGTGACGCCCTCGTCGAAGGTCGTCGGCGACATGGCGCTCATGATGGTGACCCAGGACATCACGATCGAGGAAGTCTGCGACCCGGAGCGGGAAATCGCCTTCCCGGATTCCGTCGTCGCGTTCTTCGCCGGTGAACTGGGCCAGCCCCCGGGCGGCTTCCCGGAGACGCTGCAGAAGAAGGTGCTGCGCGGCCGCGAACCGTTGACGGACCGGCCCGGCGCCCACCTGGCACCGGTCGACCTCGAGGCGGAGCGCGCGAAACTGGCGGAGGCGATCGGTCGTCCGGTCACGGATTACGACCTCGCGAGCCACAACATGTACGCGAAGGTATTTGCCGAGTTCGAGGCGCATCGCCAGGAGTACGGCAACGTGAGCGTGCTGCCGAGCCCCGTTTTCTTCTACGGCATGGAGCCGGGGGAAGACATCACCGTCACCATCGTCGAGGACGGACGCCAGGCGGTCATCCGGTATCTGACGGCGTCCGAGGCGGACCCGGAGGGCATGCGCCACCTCTTCTTCGAAATCAACGGGTGGCCTGCCTCGGTGCGCATCGCGGACAGCGCGCTGGCTCACGACACCGTGGTGCACGAGCGTGCCGATCTTGCCAACCCGAAACACGTCGCCGCACCGATGCCCGGGCTGGTGGTCTCCGTGGCCGTCGAGGTGGGGCAGAGCGTGCAGCGCGGCGATCCGCTGCTGACCATGGAAGCCATGAAGATGGAGACGGCGGTCTCCGCCGAACGTGAGGGCACGGTGAAGCGGGTCGTCGCCGAGCCGGGAGCTCAGGTGGAGGCGAAGGACCTCCTGATCGAGTTCGAGTAGCTCAGGCGAGGAAGGCGTCGATGGCGCCGAGGCAGGCGGGCTCGTTCAGCATCGGCACGTGGCCCCGGTTCTCCACGGACAGCACCTCGAGGTCCGGTTTTGCGGCCCGCATCCTGCCGATGATGTCCGCCGTCAGGATGTCCGAGAGGACACCATGGATGACCAGTACCGGCGTATCCGCGAGGCTCGAGAAGAGCACCCAGGGATCTTCGAGTTCGCCGCCCACCTCGCGCAGCGCATCGCCGATCTTCGGGTCGCAGTCGAGACACGGTATGCCGCTGTCGTCTTCCCGGTAGCCGGTCTTCGCGTAGGCGAGCCATTCCGCCTCTGTCAGGTCCGGGTAGGCGACGCCGTAATTGGCCCGGCAGACGGCGACGGCGTCATCCCAGGAGCCGATCTCGGGCGTCTTGCCGGCGTAGCCCATGATGCGGGCGATGCCCTCCGGCGCGATCTCGGGTCCGACGTCGTTCAGGATCACCCGGTCCACGAGCGCCGGGCGCCGGTGATTCAGGGTCATCGAGACGAGTCCGCCGAGGGACGTGCCCAGGCATACGATGCGTTCGAAGCCGAGCTCACCGATGAGCCGGTCCATATCCTGGACGTAGGTCAGCGGATGATAATTCCGCCATTCCGGATCGTAGTCCGACAGTCCGCGCCCGCGGAAGTCGGGCGAAATCACACGCCGGCCGGGCGACAGGTGGGAGGCGATGGCCTCGAAATCCCGGCAGTTGCGGGTGAGACCGGGCAGGCAGAATACCGGTGGCTGCTCGTCGCTGCCCGGATAATCACGATAATGGAGCTTCAGCCCGTCCGAACTCTGGTAGTACTCATCGCTGTAATTGCTCATCGCCCGGTCCCTCACCAGTTGCCGCCGGCATAGTCCTTCCGGAGCTCGCGTTTCAGGATCTTGCCGTTCGGGTTGCGTGGCAACTCGGCCACGAAGCGGACACCGGCCACACGTTGTTGCTTGCCGACCCGCTCGTTGATCCAGCCGGCGAGCGCCTCCGCCTCGGTATCGTCGCCAGCGGCCCGCACGATCACGGCGAGCGGCGTCTCGCCCCACTTCTCACTCGGCACGCCGATCACGGCGATATCGGCGACCGCGGGGTGGCGGGTGGCTACCGCCTCGATGTCCGCCGGATAGATGTTCTGGGCACCGGACAGGATCATGTCCTTCTTGCGGTCGACCAGGTACAGGAAGCCTTCTTCGTCCAGCCGGCCGATGTCGCCCGTGCGCAGCCAGCGCCTGCCGTCCCCATCCGTCCAGGTGGCTTCTTCGTTGGCATCGTCCCGGTTCAGGTATCCGGCCATCAGCAGCCGGCCGTAGCCGACGATCTCCCCGGGTTCTCCGGGCGGCAGGACCTCGTCCTCGTTGCCGAGGATGACGATGTCCTGGCCGGGGCAGGGCCGGCCGACAGAGGTGATGCGCGCCGGCGCATCCTCCGGCTGCAACGTGGTCACCAGTCCCTCCGTGAGGCCGTAGAGTTCGATGAAATCGCGGCAGATTTCGTCATAGATGCGGCGCTTCACCGTCTCGTGCAGCGGCGAGCCGCAGCACATCAGGCTGTGCAGGCTCGACAGGTCGTACTGGCCGAAGGCGGGGTGTTCCAGGATGCGCTGGAACTGGACCGGTACCATGGCGGAGTGCGTGATTCCCTGTTCCGGGATTATTTCGAGGAAGCGCTCGACGTCGAACGCCGGCATCACCACGATGGTGCCGCCGCACCAGAACGTGGCGAGCATCGCGACCCAGGTGATGTTCGAGTAGAGGCCGAGAGAGCAGAGGGTGCGCGCGCCACCGTGGTAGCGCAGCGCCAGCGCCATGTCGTATGCCCAGGCCGCCCGACAGGCGTGGGAATGGACGATGCCTTTCGGCAGTCCGGTGGTGCCGGAACTGTAGATGATATTGCACTCGTCGTCGGCGCCGACCGGATGGCCGGCCGCACGCGGCGGATGATGATCCCGCCATGCCGTGTAGTCGACGAAGCCGTCGGCGGACGCGCCGTGGCCGATCATGCGGCCCGTGAGTTCCTCGGGCAGATCCCCGGCCATCGCCGCGAGGCGCGCGACGTGCTCGTGGGAGGCGATCACCGCCTTCGCGCCGCTGTCGCGGATGAGCGTGAGGATGCCCTCGTCGCTGACCGAGACGTTCAGCGGTACCGCTACGCAGCCGCCGTAGACGGTGCCGAACAGCGCTTCGGCCATCTCCAGGCCGTTGCGCATGAGGATGATCACCCGGTCGCCGGGCTCGAGACCGAGCGCTTCGAGGCCGGCGGCGACCCGGCCTAGTCGGTCCCGGTAGGCGGACCAGGTCAGCGTCTCGTCGCCGCAGACGACGGCAGGTTTCGCCGCCAGCCAGCGGGCGTTCAGATCGATGATGTCGGGCAGAAGTGCTTCGCCGGCAGTGAACCAGGCCATGGACTGCGTCCCCCTTCGCAATATTTCAACGATCGTTGAAGCGTATTTCAACAGTTGTTGAATTGCAAGTGGGCGGCTCCTAGAATGCGCGGACGACGGGGACGGAGCGAATCATGGCGAAGAAGCGCAAGACCGAGGCGACGCGGGAGCGGATACTGAACGCTGCCGAAGAGCTTTTCGCGCAGCGGGGATTCGACGGCGTGACGGTCCGCCAGATCATGCGCAAGGCCGACGCCGACGTCGCGCTCGCCTACTATCACTTCAAGTCAAAACGTGACCTGTTCGACGCGGTGCTGCTCCGTCATGCCGAGGTGCTGAACGACATCCGTCTGCAAGCGCTGGAGGAACTCGAGGCCCGCCATGCCGATGAACAGCCTGCCGTCGACGAGATCATCGCGGCCTTCACGAACCCGCTGCTGCAGCTGCTGGTGGAGGATCACGAGAAGTGGAAACACTATTTCGCGCTGATCGCGCAGATCAACAATTCGCCGGAGTGGGGCGGGGAGCTGATGACCCGCTTCTTCGATCCGCTGGTGAAGCGGTTCCTCGAGGCGCTGCGGCGTGCCAGGCCGGACTGGGCGGAAGAAGAGATCTACTGGAGTTATCATTTCCTGTCCGGCGCGCTGACGCTGACCTTCGCCGAGACCGGCCGTATCGATAACCTGTCCGGGGGGCTCTGCCGCTCGACGGACATGCAGGCGATCAGCGAGCGGATGCCCCGTTTCGTCGCCGCCGGTTTCCGTGCCCTCGCCGAAGGGTAGGAGGGCCCTCCTACGGTCCCTGCGCGCAAGGCCACCGCGAATCACATCTTGAATTTCAACCAGCGTTGAAATACGATTCATTCAGCGTTCGTTGAAATTCCGATCATGCGGCCGAATGCCGGCACCTGCCGGGAATGCCGCAATGCATATATCGAGGGGGAACCTGACATGTCGTTAACTCGTCGCTGCGCCCGTACACTGGGTGCATCCATTGCCGCTTTGCTGCCGGTCACCGGGCTCGCGCCGGTCGCTGTGGCCCAGGATCAGCAAGGCGCACGCGCCATCGAGGAAGTCGTCGTTACCGCCCGGCGACGCGAGGAGAGCCTGCAGGACGTGCCGCTGTCCATCACCGCCTTCAGCGGTGAGGACCTGGCCCGCATCGGCGCCCTCGATATCACCGCGGTCGGTCAGACGACACCGAACGTCACCCTGGAGGTCTCGCGGGGAACGAATACCACGCTGACGGCTTTCATACGCGGCGTCGGTCAGCAGGATCCGGTCCCGGGATTCGAAGCCGGTGTCGGCATCTACATCGACGACGTGTATCTCAACCGGCCCCAGGCCGCCGTCCTCGACATCTACGACGTGGAGCGCATCGAGGTGCTGCGCGGCCCGCAGGGCACGCTGTATGGCCGGAACACGATCGGCGGTGCGATCAAGTACGTCACCCGGCGACTCGCGGACGAGCCCGAGGCCGACGTCCGCGTGACGGTCGGCAGCTACAATCAGCTCGACGCGGTCGTCACGGGCTCCACGCCCATCGGCGACACATTGCGGATCGGCGGGTCGGTGGCCCGTCTGAGTCATGACGGCTTCGGCGACAACCTGAACCTCGGCGGCGTCGAGAACTACGCGAAAGACATGCTGGCGGGCCGCTTCAGCGTCGAGTGGATGCCGACCGACACGCTGTCGTTCCGGCTGAGCGGCGACTACATGGATGACGATTCGGATCCGCGCCAGGGTCATCGTCTCACTGAGGGTAATCTCAGCGGCGCGCCGGTCCTCGACGACGTCTACGACACGCGCGCGGGTCTCAACAATCCCGTCCAGGAGGTCGAGGCGAAAGGCGCCGCCCTCGTCGCGCAGTGGGACCTCTCGTCGTCCGTCACGCTGAAGAGCATCACGGCCTATCGTGAGGATCAGACCTACACGCCCATCGACTTCGACAGCCTTCCGGCGGCCGATCTCGATGTCCCGGCCGTCTACACGAACGATCAGTTCTCTCAGGAATTCCAGGTGCTCTACGAGGGCGATCGCCTGTCCGGTGTCGCCGGTGCCTATTACCTGGATGCCAATGCATTCACGGCCTTCGACGTGATACTCGCGCCGACCGGCGACATCATCGGCCTGCCCGGGCTGAACTCCTTCACGCTCGGTGACGTCGATACCGATACCTGGTCCGTGTTCGCCGACTTCACGTATCAGCTCGCGGATGCGTGGTCTGTCTCCGTCGGCGGACGCTATACCTCCGACGAGCGCAGCTCGAGGGTACTCCGCCAGACGCTGATCGGCGGGACATCGAACTATTTCGGCGGCTCGGCGATCCCGATCGCGACCACCTCCGACTTCGACGGCAGCAAGAAATTCACCGAATTCACGCCGCGCTTCTCGGTGGCCTGGCAGCCGACCGACACGCAGAACGTCTACTTCACGTGGAGCGAAGGCTTCAAGGGAGGCAGCTTCGACCCGCGCGGCCAGACCAGTGCGGCGCCGGATCTCAATGGCGACGGCGTCGTGGACGAGGAGGACATATTCGAGTTCATGCTGTTCCAGCCGGAGACGGTGAGTTCCTACGAGTTCGGCCTGAAATCGTCATGGCTCGACGACAGCGTGAACACGAACATCGCGGTGTTCTTCGCCGACTACAAGGACGTGCAGATTCCGGGGTCGGTCGGCGTCGACTCGGACAACGACGGCGTGGTGGATAGCTTCATCGGTATTACCTCGAACGCCGCCGACGCCGACATCTTCGGCGTCGAGCTGGAAGGCGCTGCCCGTATGTCCGACGCGTTCAGCCTGAACTGGATGCTCGGCTACATCGACGCGGAGTTTAACGAATTCATCGACGCACTCGGCAACGACGTGGCGGACCAGCGGGTCTTCCAGAACACGCCGGAATGGTCGGCGAGCGCGACGCTGGTCTACGAGCGGCCGATGGACTCGTTCGGATGGGATTCGACCTTCTCCGTCCTGAATACCCTGTCCTACCGGGACGACACCAGCCAGTTCGAAGTACCGACGCCCGAGCTGGACCAGGACGCCTACATGCTCTGGGACCTGAGCGTCGTGCTGGAGAGTAACGATGGGCGCTGGCGCGTCGGGCTCCACGGCAAGAACCTGACCGACAAGGAATACAAGGTCGCAGGCTACTACTTCCCCGACCTCGGTCTCGAGAGCAGCATCACCGCCTTCTACGGCGACCCGCGACGGGTGATGGGGACGTTCGAGTACCGCTTCGGAGGTCGGTGACGCGGAGCAGGAGGGTTCCCGTAGGAGGGCCTTCAGGCCCGATCCGTGATGAATCGCGGCTGAAGCCGCTCCTGCATTGGTCGTGTTGCGCCTCGCCTGCCTGCTGCCCTACCGGTGGCAGATGCGGCTCGGTCAATGGCTGGGCTCGCTGGCCGCGCGTCTGCTGCCGGGCCGGGTAGCCGTCGCGCGGCGCAACATCGAACTCTGTTTCCCGCAGAAGTCCCGTGACGATGTGGACGCCCTCACCCGTGCCCACTTCCGGTCTCTCGGCATGTCGCTCTTCGAGACGGCCATCGCCTGGTGGCGCAGCGATCGCTTCATAATGCCCCTCGCCACCATCGAAGGGGCCGAACACGTACAGCGGGCCGTCGACGCCGGCCGCGGCGCCATCCTGCTGACGGCGCATTTCACGAGCCTGGAGTTCAGCGGACCGGTGCTGCACCGGCACCTGCCGCCGTTCGACGCGGTCTACCGCAAGCACCGCAGTCCGCTCGTCAACGAGTTGTGGCGGCGGGGGCGGGAGCGTTCCGCCCGCCGCACCATCGAGAAGAGCGACATCAAGAGCATGGTGCGCAGTCTCCGGGACGCCGTACCCGTCTGGTATGCACCGGATCAGAGCTACCGGCGCAAGCAGTCCGAACTCATCCCTTTCATGGGCGAACCGGCGATGACCAATACGGCGACCAGCGCGCTGGCGAAACTCGGTAACGCCGTCGTCCTGCCCCTGTTCTCGCGCCGGCTGCCGGACGACGACGGCTACCGCATCACGATCTATCCGCCGCTGGAGGATTTCCCGTCCGACGACGCGGTGGCGGATGCCGCCCGCTACAACGAGATCGTCGGCAGGTGGATCCGGGAAGCACCCGACGAGTACTGGTGGGTGCATCGCAAGTTCAAGGGCCGGCCGGACTCGCTGCCGGACGCCTATGAAGGTCTTCGTCAGCCGGATTGAAGTTCGTGCGGCGGGTCTCCCGCCTTCATCGGCTACGCTGCCAGAATCCGTTGATAGACGCCGGCGTAGCCTTCTGTCATAGCGTCCGGCGAATAGGCCTCGGCCGTCCGTCTTCCCGCTGTCGTCAAGCGCTGACGGAGATCCGTTTCGCGCTCCAGCCTTTCGATGGCCGCCGACAGTGCCCGGCCGTCACCGGGGGGGATCAGTAGCCCGTTGACCTCGTCGGTGATGATGTCCGGGATGCCGCCGACGTCCGACGCGACGATGGGCACGCCGAGGCGCAGGGCATCGAGCAGTATGGAGCCGAGGCCCTCGTGCAGCGACGGAAACGCGAAGATGTCGAATGAGGCGAGATGGCTTGCGACATCCTCGACCTGGCCCGTGAACCGGACATTCCCGAGCCCGGCTGCGGCCTCGCGCAACAGGGCCTCGTCCCGGCCGCTGCCGACGAGAACGAAAAGCATCTGGGGCAGGGATCTTGCAGCCGCGATGATGGCCAACTGGCCCTTGTGCGCCTGGTCCAGTGCACCGACATTGCCGACCACGAACGCTCCCCGGTAGGAGGATCGCAGCGCCTTCAATTGCTCCGGGTCCGGGTCGATCGGATTCCAGGCGCTGGGAATGATCTCAGGCTGCAAGCGGGCATCGAAGGCCCGAAGCTGATGGGCTATAGCCTCGGAGAGCGCGATCAGCGCCGACGCGCGTGAGTACATCCAGCGGGTGAAGGGATTGGACCGGATCGGATTGTCGACACGCCGGGTGACGATGTAGGGGAGACCGAAGAGGGCGTGGGCGAGGGCCGCCGACTGGATGGAGCGGCCGTCGTGGACATGGATCAGGGCGGCAGGGCGTGCCCGGCGGGCAGCCTCCGCGATCGTCGAGACAGGGGCTACATCGAGATCAGGCGTCCCGCGCAACCGCTCGCAAAGGGGTTCTGACCGTCGCGCGATCAGTCTCTGGCGGATACCGTGCTGCGCCAGCCCCTGTATCAGCAACTCCGTCTGTCTTTCCCCGCCGCGGAATCCCCGCGCAAGGTTCATGTGGACGATGATCGCTTGTCGAAGGCTAGAGTCCATGCTTCTCGTCGATCCTATCCGGACGCACAGAATCGAACTAGCGATTCGCTTTCGACCTCTTGCGGGCGAGCGCCTTCATGTACTTGTAAAAGACGCCGTCGGCCACGCCCCAGGCGATGACCAACCCGCGCCAGCCCTCCAGGAATCCCAGCCGGATGAAGTATGTACGCAGGAACCCCCACATGGCGCGCAGGAAGATCAGCAGCGCCGGTTTGGCGTCATCGGCACGGGCGGCCCGAATCTCGGAGTAGCGGTCCGCCTTTTGCAGGAAAGCCCCCAGACGGTCGATTGCACGGTGATACAGCGGTGAGCGCAGACGCACCACGGTCGTGCCGGCCTGCGGTTCGATGCGCTCGTGCACGCTGGCCTGGTTATAGGCATGCCGGTCACGGTGATAGAAACGCGGCAGCCAGTCGTTGCCCCAGCCGGCGTGGCGCACACGTTTTCCCATGAAGTAGTTGTGCCGATCCACCTCGTAGAGCCGGCCGTGGTCAGCGAGGTCCAGGCCGTCGAGTTCGTCGATCAGCGCTTCGCTGGCGGCTTCGTCTGCGTCGATGGACAGGATCCAGTCGCGTTCGGCGAGCCCGGCCGCATGATTCTTGGTGGGGCCGAAACCCATGAAGTCGCCCGTGAACCATCGCACGTTGTCGTGTGCACGGGTGATGTCCTCGGTGCCGTCGGTGGAGCCGTTGTCGTAGACGACGACCTCGGGCAGACGGCTGAGACTCGCGAGCGTCTCGGCCAGCGTGGCCTCGGCGTCCCGTGTGATGATGACGGCGGCGATATCCGCAAGCGGCATGGCGTGTTCCAGATCCCGGGCCGCCCAATTGTAGCCTGGCGGTCCGTCGAGGGGGTAGGCGAGGTCGATATGTATCATGCGGCCCGACGAGGACAGCGGGCTGCCGATCCTGAGTCCGACGCCCACGTCGGTCAGGAGCCCCTGGTCGGCGTCGGTCCCGTCGCGCAGATCCCAGACCTGGCCGGCGTCGAAGAATACGGCCCCGCCGACCCGGAACAGGTGGAAGGGGTACCAGTCGGTGAAGAAGCGCTCCTCCAGGGTGAGGAGCGCGCTCGCGCCGCCCGTCTGGTAGCGCAGCGGGTAAGCGCGCAGTCCGGTGTCGCCGCCGAGGCTGATCAGCATCTCGGGATCCACGCCATCGCCGGCGCTCGTGCGAAATTCCGCGAACGACAGCCGGTGCGGCGAGTGGCGGTGGTAGTACCGCAGCCCTGCGGCCAGCAGATAGCTGTCGCCTGCGCCGTCGCTCAGTCGGCCGTCCAGGGAGGCGTCCAGCAGCAGCGTACCGGCCCGATTCGGATGGAAGCCGCGACCGGCAGATAACGACGCGACCCAGGCCGCCGCGTCGGAGCCGAGAGCGGGGCTCGCGTAGCCCAGTCTCGCCGCGACACGTCCGCCGATGTGGCGGTCTTCGACGCGGCCGATGCGATCGGCGTTGCGGGTGGTCTCGTAGCGGTCCTCCAGCCACTCGAAGCCCAGGAAAGGATAGATCAGCCGGCGGTCCGGTGGCGTGTCGCCGGGCAGCAGGCCGTCGTCCACCGCAGGCGAGAAGCGCTGCTGGTCGAGCGCGAGACCGGCCAGCCATCGCGTCGCGTGCCCGTCCCGCAGGCCGTCGGACCAGCCGTACCAGACCTCTGCGCGGCGGCTCCGGTGGCCGAGGTCGTCCGTGATCTCGCCCAGCTGATACAGACTGTCCGTCTGATCGAAGCCCTCCAGGCGCACACCGCCGGCATGGCGGGTGTCGAGGGAGTAGAAGGGTTGTTCCAGACGCGCGGCGAGCATTCCTCCGTCGGTGTTGTCCGCCGCCGCCAGTTCCAGTGCGAATCGGCTGGAGCCGAGCTGCGGATCGGACCAGCTGAATGCCAGGGAGTCCCGATCGACCCCCGCGTGGTAGCCCACCTCGACTGCCGATCCGGTACCGAGGAGGTTCGTGTCCTTGATGCCGAGTCCGCCCGTATTCCGGCCGCCCTTGCGGGAGAACGACAGCGACGGGTGCAGGGACCAGGTGTCCTCCGTACGCACTTCGAGATCGACGGTTCCCGCCCGATATGCGACCGGGACGATTTCCGCATTGGTGAGATACTGATTGTCGCGCAGCAGCCGGGCGCATTCCTCGACGCGCCGCGCGATGAATTCGTCCCCCGGTTCGATCAGCAGCTGTCGGCGGATCACGGCGGGCCGCGTCCGGACATGGGCGGCATTGAAGAGCCGATGCAACAACCCGTCCTCGGCGGGGTCATCCGGGTCGAACACGTTACCGTTGTCGATACGGATCTCGCCGATGACGGCATCCGACGATTCGAGAAAACCGACCGAAAGGACCCCGGCGGCCGCCAGTGACCCCGCGGCACCGGTCCGCGCCGCGCTCTCGTTGTCGGCGAGGGCGCTGCCCGCCAGCATTGTGAGCAGGAACAGGCAGGCCGCGGTTCCCGCCTCGCCGATACACGGCCGAGTCAATGACATGCGTGGCTTCTCCTCGTGCCCGTCGGTGACGGCCCCGAAGAGTTAGAGGCATGGAACGTCCGGATTCCTTCGCGAGCGGCGTGATGCGAAGGATTCCGCCTCCTCGCGGCCTCTAACGGCAACGGGCGCCACAGCCGGCGCCGCGGAACGGACCCGTCGCCACGGAGGAGACCGAGGAGCATGTCGAAAGCAGAAGATCCAACCGCCGGACACCGTGTCGGCGGTATCGTCTATTTCCTGATGCCGTTACTCGTCGCGGGCCTCGTGCTGCGCCTGTGGCTGATCGGCGTGACCTGGACCGAGTTGCCACACGGCCCGAGTCTGGCCGGCGCCGTGCTGCTCGGTGTCTTCACCGATCTCGTTTATGCGGCCTATTTCCTGCTGCCGATGCTCCTCTATCTCACAGTGCTGCCGCAGCGCTGGTTCCGCCATCCGGTGCAGCGGCTCGTCCTGTTCCTGGCACTCGCGCTCACCTGGTGGTTCGTCCTGTTCGATGCACTCTCCGAGTGGCACTTCTGGGACGAGTTCGGCGTGCGTTTCAATTTCATCGCGGTGGATTACCTGGTCTACACGACGGAGGTCGTCGACAACATCGTCGAATCCTACCCGGTGTTCCGCGAGATCGCGGCGCT
>JARRPZ010000088.1:0-23384 GCA_037382365.1 Gammaproteobacteria bacterium | reverse complement strand
GCCTATATTCGCCCCGTGGCGCTCCGTGGCTATGGGGAGGTCGGCCTGTCACCCAGAGAGGACCATCCCGTGGACGTCGCCATCGCGGCCTGGGAATGGGGTGCGTACCTCGGCGCCGACGGCCTCGAGCAGGGCGTGGACGTCTGCGTCTCCTCGTGGCAGAGAGTGGCGCCGAACACGATGCCCGCACTGGCGAAGGCCGGCGGCAACTATCTGTCGAGCCAGCTCATCAGCATGGAGGCGAAGCGGCTCGGATTCACCGAAGGCATCGCGCTCTCCACGAACGGCCTCGTGAGCGAGGGTGCAGGCGAAAACCTGTTCCTGGTCCGTGACGGGACGATCTACACCCCGCCCGTCTCCTCCTCCATCCTGGGCGGCATCACGCGCCACAGCATCATCTGTCTCGCGGACGACATGGGAATCCCGGTCGTCTATCAGGACATACCCCGGGAGATGCTGTATCTCGCGGACGAGTTGTTCTTCACCGGTACCGCCGCCGAAGTGACGCCGATCCGATCGGTCGACCGTATCCAGATCGGCGAGGGCCGCCGTGGGCCCGTGACCGCCCGGCTGCAGCAGGCGTTCTTCGGCCTGTTCAGCGGTGAGACCGAGGATCGCCGCGGCTGGCTCGAGCCCATCCGGTCCGGTTCCACCGGGGCCGGGGCGGCCACCGCATGAATGCGGATGAGGTGAATCGGCCGCAGACTCTGTTCGAGAAAGTCTGGGAGTCTCATATCGTCGTCCCGGAGACCGACGAGACACCCGCGGTTCTCTATATCGATCTGCACCTGATCCACGAGGTGACCACCCCGCAGGCTTTCAGCGTCCTGCGCGAGCGTGGACTGCAGGTCCGCCGGCCGGATCTGACGCTTGCCACCATGGATCACTCGACACCGACGACACCCGTGCACACGCTGGCGGACATCGAGGTCGTGGGTTCCAGTGCCGCCAATCAGATCCGCCAGATGGAGACGAACTGCCGCGAGTTCGGCATAGACCTGCTGGGTTTCGACAGCGATTCCCGTGGCATCGTCCACGTGATCGGACCGGAACTCGGCGCCACACAGCCGGGCAAGACGATCGTCTGCGGCGACAGCCACACCTCGACCCACGGCGCGTTCGGCGCCCTCGCCTTCGGCATCGGCACCACGGAAGTCGGGCATGTGCTGGCCACCCAGTGCCTGCTGCAGCGCAGACCGAAGACCCTCGCGATCGAGGTCGACGGCACGCTGCCGCCGGGAGTGTCGGCGAAAGACCTGATCCTCGCCATCATCGGCGAGATCGGCGTGGACGGCGGCACCGGCCATGTCATCGAATACCGCGGTGAGGCGATCCGCTCGCTCGACATGGAAGCACGGATGACGATCTGCAACATGTCCATCGAGGCAGGCGCGCGGGCGGGCATGATCGCGCCGGACGAGACCACGTTCGAGTATCTCCGGGAGAGACCACGCTCGCCACGGGGCGAAGACTGGGAACGGGCGCTCGCACGCTGGCGGGGTCTGGTAAGCGACGAGGGGGCGGAATTCGACCGCACCGTCCGCATCGATGCCTCGGCACTCGCGCCCATGGTGACCTTCGGCACCAATCCGGGGATGGTGGTCCCGGTGACGGACACGATCCCGACGGGTACCGGCGGCAGTCTCGCGAAGGCACTGAGCTACATGGAGCTCGAAGGCGGCAAACCGATCGCCGGCACACCCGTGGACGTGGTGTTCGTCGGCAGCTGCACGAACTCGCGAATCTCCGACCTGGAACAGGTGGCGGGCCTGCTCAGGGGACGACGCGTAGCCGACAATGTCCGCATGCTGGTCGTGCCGGGATCCCAGCGGGTCAAGCAACAGGCGGAGGACCGGGGCCTGGACGAGATCTTCAGGGCCGCCGGTGCAGAATGGCGCGAATCCGGCTGCTCCATGTGCCTCGGCATGAACGGCGACACGGTCCCGCGCGGCAAGCTCTCCGTCAGCACGAGCAACCGTAACTTCGAGGGACGACAGGGTGCCGGCGCCCGGACCGTCCTCGCGAGTCCGCTGACCGCGGCGGCGGCGGCGATAGCAGGTCACATTACCGACCCCAGACCGTTCCTCGACGGAGACTGAGCCCCATGGATCCCATCGTCCGCATCACGTCTCCCACGGTCGTTATCGACCAGAGCGACATCGACACCGACCAGATCATCCCGGCCCGGTTCCTGACCACGACGACCCGGGAAGGCCTCGGCCAGGCACTGTTCGCGGACTGGCGCTACCGCGAGGACGGGACCGCCGATCCGGATTTCGTGTTGAATCGTCCGGATGCCGAAGGCCGATCGATACTCGTGGCCGGCAATAACTTCGGCTGCGGTTCGTCGCGGGAACATGCTCCCTGGGCACTGGCGGACTACGGCATCCGGGCCGTGATCAGCACCGAGATCGCGGACATATTCCGCAGCAATGCGCTGAAGAACGGTCTGCTGCCCGTCGAGATTCCGGCGGAATTGCATCGCTGGCTGCTCGCGAATCCGGGTGCCGAGGTGACCATCGATCTCGAGTCCAGTGTCCTGAAGCTGCCGGACGGACGCGAACACGAATTCCGCATCGAGGCCTTCGCCCGCTATTGCCTGATGCAGGGAACCGACCAGCTCGGCTACCTGCTCGGCCAGGAGAATGCCATCGAGCGCTTCGAAACTACCCGCCCGTGGAAGCCCTGATCGCCCTGCTCCCGGGGGACGGCATCGGTCCGGAAGTGGCGGCCGCCGGCGCCGCGGTGCTCGAGGCGGTCGCGGAGCGGCACGGCCATCGCTTCGAGATCGACGAAGCCCTTATCGGTGGTGCCGCGATCGATGCACGTGGCACGGCGCTGCCCGAGGACACGCTCGCTTTGTGTGACCGGGCGGACGCCGTCCTGCTGGGCGCCGTCGGCGGACCCAAATGGTCGGATCCCGACGCCGCTGTCCGCCCGGAACAGGGCCTGCTGGATTTGCGTTCGGCGCTCGGCGTATTCGCGAATCTGCGCCCGGTGCGACCACTGCCCGCGCTGTACGAATCGTCCGCGATCCGCGCCGATCGGCTGCAGGGCACGGACCTGCTGGTCGTGCGCGAACTCACCGGCGGGATCTACTTCGGGGAGAAGCAGCGTGACGCCGACAGCGCGTCCGACCTCTGCCGCTACACCCGCCCCGAGATCGAACGCATCGTCCGTGTCGCGGCCGGTCTCGCCCGCGACCGACGCGGACGGCTCGCCTCGGTGGACAAGGCCAATGTCCTGGAGACCTCGAGGCTGTGGCGTCAGGTGACGACGGAGATCGTCGCCAGCGAGTTCCCCGACGTGGAGCTCGAACACCTGCTGGTCGACGCGGCCGCGATGCATCTCATCAGTCGCCCCGCCGAATTCGACGTCATCGTCACCGAGAACATGTTCGGGGACATCCTCACCGACGAGGCCTCGATGCTCGCCGCCTCGCTCGGCATGCTGCCCTCGGCCTCCCTCGGCGCCGGGACCCGGGGTCTCTATGAGCCAATCCACGGCTCGGCGCCGGACATCGCCGGGCGGGATACGGCCAATCCCTGTGCGACGATCGCGAGCGTGGCCATGCTGCTGCGATACAGCCTGGGGCTCGCCGAGGAGGCGGATCGGGTGGAGCGAGCCATCGAAAAGGCGATCGGCGACGGCGCGAGGAGCGCCGACATCGCGCCGCCCGGTCGCGCCTATCTGGGGACACGCGGCATGACCGCCGCGGTCATCGAACGCCTGGACGACGACTGAGCGGCGTCTCGCTCAGCCGGCGACGGCTTTTCGAGCCGGCGCCGGATCCCGCCGGAAATCCGCGACGAGCGAACCCAGCTCCTCCAGATCGATCAGGAAACCGTCGTGGCCGTGGGGCGTATCGAGGACCTCGTAGCGTGCGGCCGGCATGTGCTCGGCGAGTTGAAGCTGCTCGTGCGGCGGATACAGTACGTCGGAGCTGACGGACACGACGAGGGCCGGCTGGCGGATGCCCGCCAGCACCGCCTCCAGCTCTCCCCGCCCGCGGCCGAGATCGTGGCTGTCCATCGCCTGGGTCAGACGCACATAGGCGACCGCATCGAAGCGATCGACGAGCTTGTCGCCCTGGTAACGCAGATAGGACTCCACCTGGAAAAGATCGTCGCTCGCCCGATCCCGGCCGAAGCGACTGTCCAGGTTGTCCCAGCTCCGGTAGCTCACCATCGCCATCATGCGTGCCACGGCCATACCCTGCCGGGGCGGCGCGTCCTCGGGATAGTGACCGTCCAGCCAGGCGGGGTCTCGCTGGATGGCCTGACGCTGTGCCTCGCTGATACCGATGCACCAGGCCGAGTGGCGGGCCGAGACGCCGATGGGAGCGATCGCCTCGACACGTTCCGGGTAGCAGGCGGCCCATTCGAGCGCCTGCATGCCGCCCAGCGACGGCCCGATCACGAGCGACAGCCGCTCGATACCGAGCGCGTCGAGGAGGCGTGCCTGCAGGTGGACCATGTCGCGTACCGTGACGCGGGGGAAGTCGCTGCCGAGGCGCCCGTTGCCGCCAGGGGAAGGCGACAGCGGTCCGCTGGTCCCGTAACAGCCGCCGAGCACGTTACTGCAGACGACGAAGTCGCGTTCCGGGTCCAGCGCCCGCCCGGGCCCCAGCATGCCTGCCCACCAGGCATCGACATCCGCAGAACCCGTGAGCGCATGGCACACGAGGACGGCATTCGAGGCGTCCCGGTTCGGTTGCCCCCAGGTACGGTAGGCCACGACCGGGCTGTCGACGATGGCCCCGCTCTCCAGTCGGAACGGCCCGGACAACTCGCGGAAACGCGTCTCCGGGGAGATGTGGCGCGCCAGCGCCGGAGGCAGATTCATGCGGCGTCCCTGCTCCTGGCCTTTTCGAACGCCTGCGCGAAGTCCGCCTTTATGTCGTCAATGTGCTCGATACCGACAGACACCCGGATCAGGTCCGGCGTCACCCCCGCCGAGCGCTGCTCTTCCTCGGTAAGCTGCTGGTGGGTCGTCGTCGCCGGATGGATGACCAGCGTCTTCGCATCGCCGACATTCGCCAGATGGCTCGCGAGCTCGACGGATTCGATGAACCGGCGCCCGGCCTCGGCCCCGCCCCGGATGCCGAATGTCAGCACCGCCCCGTAGCCGTGGCGGAAGTACTGCGTCGCCCGCTCGTGATAGGGATGCGATTCCAGGCCCGGGTAGTTCACGAAAGAGACGTCCGGCTGCTCGCCGAGCCAGCGCGCCAGCTCGAGCGTATTGTCCACATGGCGCTGCGCCCGCAGCGACAACGTCTCCAGCCCCTGCAGCAGGAGGAAGGCGTTGAACGGACTGAGGGCCGGGCCGAAGTCCCGCAGGCCCTCCACCCGGGCCCGGATGATGAACGCGATATTCCCGAACGGGCCGTCCTTGCCGAAGACCTCCGCGAAATTCAGTCCGTGATAGCCGGGCGACGGCTCGGTGAAGACGGGGAACTTCCCGCTCGCCCAGTCGAAGTTGCCGGAATCCACGATGACACCGCCGATGGTCGTGCCATGACCGCCGATCCACTTCGTGGCCGACTGCACGACGATATCCGCCCCGTGCTCGATGGGCCGGACGATATATCCGCAACAGCCGAGCGTGTTGTCCACGATCAGCGGAATACCGTTATCGTGGGCGAGATCCGCGAGGCTGCGGAAATCCGGCACATCGAACCCGGGATTGCCGATCGCTTCCACGTAGAGCGCCCTGGTCCTGTCGTCGATGGCCGCCGCATAGTCCTCCAGTGCGTCCCCTTCGACGAAGCGGACGTCGATGCCCAGACGCGGCAGCGAGACCTTGAACTGGTTGTACGTGCCACCGTACAGGGAACTCCTGGAGACGATGTTATCGCCGGCCCCGGCCAGCGTGGATATGGCGAGGAACTGGGCCGCCTGACCGCTGCCGGTCGCGAGCGCCGCGACGCCCCCTTCCAGGGCCGCCACACGCTGCTCGAAGACATCCGTGGTCGGATTCATGATCCGCGAGTAGATGTTGCCGAATTCCTGCAGTGCGAAGAGTCTCGCGCCGTGATCCGTATCGTCGAACGTGTACGACGTCGTCTGGTAGATCGGTACAGCCCGCGAGTTGGTACCCGGCGCCGGCTCCTGACCGGCATGTATCTGTAACGTCTCGTAATGAAGCTTGCTGAGATCCAGTGCCATGATTCGCTCCTCTCCCTCCGTGTCGAGTAATCCGGTCGTAACGGGCGCCGGTGTCAGCCTGCCACCGCCAGCAGTCCCTGTCTTTCGCTCAGACGATCCAGCGCGCGACCGAGGTCGGCGATCAGGTCATCTGCCGCTTCGATGCCGACGCTCAGACGGATCAGGCCGTCTCCGATGCCGGCTTCCGTCCTCGCCTCGGGCGTCATCGGGGCATGGGTCATGGTGGCGGGATGGCAGACGAGGCTCTCGACGCCGCCGAGAGACTCGGCCAGCGAAAAGTGACTCAGCCCCTCCGCAATCTGCCGTGCATCTTCGACGCCGCCCTTGAGCTCGAAACTGACCATGCCCCCGTAGCCCTGCTGCTGTCTCGCCGCCACCAGGTGCCGGGGATGACTCTCCAGACCCGGATAGTAGACCCGGCTGACGCGCTCGTGTTCGACCAGGTAGCGGGCGATCGCCGCCGCATTCTCCTCGTGCAGCCGCATGCGCGCGTGCAGTGTGCGGACACCGCGCAAGGTCAGGTAGCTGTCGAACGGCGCACCGGTCACACCGATGCAATTCGCCCAGTCGGCGAGTTCCGATGCGAGGGCGTCGTCCGCGGCCACCACGGCACCACCGACGACATCACTGTGCCCGTTCAGATATTTCGTCGTCGAATGGACCACGATATCCGCGCCGAGAGCGAGCGGCTGCTGCAGGGCCGGCGAGAGGAAGGTGTTGTCCACCGCGACCAGCGCGCCGCAATCCCGCGCCTGCGCCACCACCGCCCGGATGTCCACGATGCGCAGCAGCGGATTGCTCGGTGTCTCCACCCAGATCAGGCGCGGACGCCGGGCACAGGCAGCGGCCATCGCCTGCGCATCGGTCTGATCCACGAACAGGACTTCGAAGGCCCCACGTGCAGCGAGATTGCTGAACAGCCGGAAACTGCCGCCGTAACAGTCGTGCGGCGCCACGACCAGTTCGCCCGGGCGCAACAGCTGACAGACCAGTGCGATGGCCGACATACCGGAGGCCGTCACCACGGCGTCCGCACCGCCCTCCAGTTCCGTCAGTGCCCTCGCCAGCGCGTCCCGTGTCGGGTTGCCGCTGCGCGTGTAGTCGTACTGACGTGCCCGTGCGAAGCCCTCGAACGTGTAGTTCGAGGACAGATGCAGCGGCGGCACCACCGCGCCGTGCTGCGCGTCGGATTCCAGCGCCGCGCGTACGGCTCGGGTCTCGCGATGGGGGGCTGATGTCATCGATATTCTCCGTCGTGCTCAGGGGCCCGATACCCGGCGGCCACTCTGCGGAGAACGTTAGGAAGGTGCCTCGCCCATCGGTATGTCTACCGCTGCTCGGACACTCATCTCTCGTCCAGCACGCTGCGCGTGCTGCCGCAGGAGTTGGCACCTTTTCAGGCTGGTTAGGCCTGGAGGTTGCCCCGGCGTCGTCGGGCCCTTCCCTCAGCCGGTCTCGATGAGTAGCCCGGAATATAGAGGCCGACGGGGCGACCCGTCAACCGGCAGTTCGTTTCACCTGTAATCGCTCCGACCGGGACGGGCACCGGCGCTTGACCGCTCGATCCGCTTGTATTAATGTACTAGCACGCTAATACATTGGCACGATATGAAACCGAACCGTGAGTTGAGTGCGCGGCGCGCAGCGCAGCAGGAAGCGGCGCTCTGCGACGCCCTCGTGGCCATGCAGGACGCGAACGAGATGCGCGCCCTGCTTGGCGATCTCTGTACCCCGGCCGAACTGCAGGCACTGATGGATCGATGGCAGGTGGTCAGACTCCTCGACGAGGGGCTGCCGTACCGACGCATCAACGAACTGACCGGTGTCAGCGTGACCACCATCGGCCGTGTGGCCCGCTTCCTGGCTGACGGTTTCGGTGGCTACCGACTCGCTCTCGACAGGATCCGCACGCCCTGAACGCGGGCGGGCTCCGAGGTAACCACACTCATGCAGGACAGGGACACGCCGCGGCTGAAGATCGCCGTTCAGAAATCCGGCCGTCTGACCGACCACTGCCTGGATCTCCTGTCCCGGTGCGGCCTGAAATATACGCAGAGCAAGGACCAGCTGTTCTGCTTCGGCGAGAACATGCCGATCGACATTCTGCTCGTGCGGGACGACGACATCCCGGGCCTCGTGGCGGACGACGTCTGCGATCTCGGCATCGCCGGCCTGAACGTGATCCACGAGAAGCGGCTCCACGGGGACGGCAATGGCAGCCTCTCCCGGTTCGAAGTCGTGCGTGGTCTGGACTTCGGCCACTGCCGGCTGTGTATCGCTGCACCGGAAGACACGAATTACGACGGCCCGGCTTCACTGGCCGGGCGGCGGATCGCGACGAGCTACCCCGGGATCCTCGGCGATTACCTAGCGCGGGCCGGCATCGAGGCGGACATCGTGCACTTCTCCGGCGCGGTCGAGATCGCGCCGCGGCTCGGGCGTGCGGACTTCATCTGCGACCTGGTTTCCACCGGATCGACACTCGCCGCCAATCAGCTCCGTGAAGTGGAGACCGTGCTGGAGAGCGAAGCGGCCCTGATCCGCACGGCCGCGGAAATCTCGCCCTGGAAGCTCGAGTGGATCGACCGGCTGCTGATGCGCATCGAGGGCGTGCAACAGGTCCGCGAGAGCAAGTACATCATGCTGCACGCACCCCGCAGCGCACTCGCAGAGATCACACGGCTGCTCCCGGGTTCGGAAGCGCCGACCATCCTGCCGCTGGAAGGCCGTGAAGACCGGGTCGCGGTACATGCAGTATGCCGGGAGAACGTGTTCTGGGAGACCCTCGAGAACCTGAAGGAAGCCGGCGCCAGCGCCATGCTCGTGCTGCCGGTTGAAAAGATGCTTGCCTGAGACGGAGCCGCCGATGCCACTGACTCTCTATCACTGGAACGATCTGGACGCAGCCGCGCGCGACGCATTGCTCGAGCGGCCCGCCGTCGGCGCCGGCGCGGATACGGAGGCGACGGTGCGCGAGATCCTGTCGGCGGTCCGGAGCGAGGGAGACGTCGCGGTGCGTCGGCTCACGACGAAGCTCGACGGCGCCGTACTGACCGATCTCCGTGTATCGGAACGGGAATTCGCCGACGCCGGCCGCGCGCTCGACGGGGAGGCGGTCGCCGCCATCGATCGGGCCATCGAGACGGTCGGCAGATTCCATCGGGCGCAGTCGCCCTCGCCGCTCCGGGTCGAGACCGCCCCCGGGGTGGTCTGCGAGCGCGTGAGTCACCCGCTGGACGCCGTCGGTCTCTACGTCCCGGCCGGTACCGCGCCCCTGCCCTCGGCGGCGATCATGCTCGTGGTCCCTGCCGCCATCGCCGGCTGCCCGGAGCGGGTGCTCTGCACGCCGCCGCGCGCCGACGGCACCGCGGATCCGGCCGTCCTCGTCGCCGCCCGCCGCGCCGGCGCCACGGCGGTGTTCAAGATCGGCGGTGCTCAGGCAGTGGCTGCGATGGCCTACGGGACGGAGAGCGTGCCGCGGGTGAACAAGATATTCGGACCGGGAAATGCCTGGGTGACCGCTGCGAAGACCCTTGTCGCAGCGGACCCCGACGGCGCCGCCATGGACATGCCGGCCGGGCCGTCCGAGGTGCTGGTAATCGCAGACGGCGACGCCGATCCCGCTTTCGTGGCCTCCGACCTCTTGTCCCAGGCCGAGCATGGCCCGGACTCCCAGGTCTTTCTCGTGACGCCGGATGCTGCGCTCGCCGATGCGGTCGCAGCCGCGCTGGAGGATCAGGTGGCGGCGCTCGGCCGGGCCAGCATCGTCCGCGATGCCCTGTCACACAGCGCGGCGATCATCGTGGACGATCTCGCCGTAGCGATGCGGATCAGTAATGCCTATGCGCCGGAACACCTGATCCTGCAGGTGTCCGAGCCCCGGCAGTGGTTGCGCCGCATCCGCAACGCCGGATCGGTCTTCCTCGGACCGTGGACCCCCGAATCGATGGGCGACTACTGCAGCGGCACCAACCACGTGCTGCCGACCTACGGCTACGCCAGGACTTACAGCGGCCTCGGCGTGGATCAGTTCCTGCGCTACATGACGGTGCAGGAACTCAGCGCATCGGGCCTCGAGGACCTCGGTCCCGTCGCCGTCACGCTCGCGGATCTGGAGGGACTGGATGCCCACGCGCGCGCCGTGACGCTGCGCCTCGAGAAAATACGACGCCGGACCGTGGCATGAGCGAATCCCTGTTGCGACTGGCCCAGTGACCGCGGTCTGAATCACTATCCGGAGGCGCGCCCGGCCGCGCTGACGGCGTTGCTGGCCGAACACTACGGCGTCAGCCCCGACGAGACCTTCGTCACCCGCGGCACGAGCGAAGCGATCGACCTGCTGATCCGATGCTTCTGCCGGCCGGGCGTCGACGAGGTCGTCATCTGCCCACCGACTTTCGGCATGTACCAGGTATATGCGGATATCCAGAATGCGGGCATACGGCGTATCCCGCTGGTCGGGCCGGACTTCACGATCGACACGACTGCCATCGTGCGGGCCTGGGACGAGCATACGCGCCTCCTGTTCCTCACCTCGCCGAACAACCCCACGGGTAACAGCATTCCCGACGCCGAGATCGCGAGCCTGTGCCGCCGACTGGACGGTCGCGGACTCGTCATTCTGGACGCCGCTTACGTCGAGTTCGCGGACGAGGATCCGACGACGCGACTGCTGGCGGCACACGAGAACCTGGTCGTCCTGCGCACCCTGTCCAAGGCCTATGGCCTGGCCGGTGCCCGCTGTGGCGTGGCGCTGGCACGTCCGGCCGTGATCGAGCTGCTCGGCAAGGTGATGCCACCCTATGCGATACCGACACCGACGGTGGACGTGGCTACGGCCGCCATACTGAACGAGTCGTTCCGCGTCATGCCCGAACGCATCGACCGATTGCGCGGCGAACGCGAACGCGTCCGCGAGGCCCTCGAGCGCTGCCCCGATGTGCGCTGCGTGTGGCCCAGCGACGCGAACTTCCTGCTGGTACGTTTCCGCGACAGTGCCGCGGCACTCGCGCGGGCTCGCGAAGCCGGCCTGCTGCTCCGCGACTTCGGCGATCAGCCGGGACTCGAGAACTGTCTCAGGATTACGATCGGCGGCGAGGCGGAGAACCGGCGACTACTGGAAGCACTGACGGCACAGGCGGTATCCGCATGAGCGGCAAGCGCGTGCTGTTTCTGGACCGCGACGGCACCCTGATCGAGGAGCCGGCCGACCAGCAGGTGGACCGCATCGACAAGGTACGGCTGGTGCCCGGTGTCATCCCTGCCCTGCTGCGCCTTCATGAGGCCGGCTATCGGTTCGTGATGGTGACGAACCAGGACGGTCTCGGGACGGACGCGTTTCCCGAAGCCGATTTCCGTATCCCGCACCAGCATATGCTGTCTCTTTTCGACAGTCAGGGTATCCGATTCGACGAGGAGTTCATCTGCCCGCATCTGCCCTCGGCCGGTTGTACCTGCCGTAAGCCGGCGACCGGCCTGCTCACACGTTACCTCGCGGCCAACAGTCTGGATCTCGACCATTGCGCGGTCATAGGCGACCGGGAGACCGACCTGCAGCTCGCCGACGCCCTGGGCATCACGGGTCTGCGCATCGGCCGGGACGGACTGGACTGGAGCGAAATCGCTCATCGATTGAGCGGATTACCTCGCCGGGCGGACGTCACCCGGGACACCCGGGAGACACGCATATCGGTGGCCGTCGATCTCGATCGCGAGGGTTCCAGCCACATCGAGACCGGCATCGGGTTCTTCGATCATATGCTGGAACAGATCGCCACCCACGGCGGATTCAGCCTGTCACTCCGGTGCGACGGCGATCTCCACGTCGACGAACATCACAGCGTCGAGGACGTCGCACTGGCGCTGGGCACCGCGATCCGGGAAGCACTGGGTGACAAACGCGGGATCGGTCGCTTCGGATTCCTGTTACCGATGGACGAGGCCCGGGCACAGATAGCGCTGGATCTCTCCGGGCGTCCGTACTTCCTGTTCGATGGCAGGTTCCCGCGCGAACAGGTGGGCGGCCTGCCCACGGAGATGGTCCACCATTTCTTCCGCTCGCTGGCGGATGGCATGCGCGCGACCCTGCATATCGAGGTGCGGGGCGAGAATGCGCACCACATGGTCGAAGTGTGCTTCAAGGGCGTCGGGCGCACCCTCCGCCAGGCGCTGCGCGTCGAGGGTGATCGCCTGCCTTCGTCGAAAGGGACTCTGTGCCAATATCGCCTCGCTGACCGGCGCGCTGTCGCGTCTCGGCGTGGATGCGGTACTGAGCACCGATGCGGCGGAGATCCGCGCAGCGGACTCGGTCATACTGCCCGGCGTCGGTGCGGCCGCCGACGCCATGGAGCGCCTCGGCCGACTCGGTCTCGCCGAACTCATTCCGACGCTGCGCCAACCGGTACTCGGCATCTGCCTCGGCATGCAATTGCTGGCGGCGGGCTCGGAGGAGGACGATGCCGAGTGCCTGGGGGTCATCGACCAGCGAGCCGAGCGACTGGCACAGTCCCCGACGCTGCCGGTTCCTCACATGGGCTGGAACCGGGTGCTCAAGCGTCCCGGTTCGAGGTTGCTCGAAGGCGTGCCGGATGGTGCTCATTTCTACTTCATCCACAGTTACGCGCTGCCGGTAGCGGATACGACGACCGGTAGCACGGAGTACGGCACCGAGTTCACGGCGGTATTCGAGAGCGGCAATTTCTACGCGACCCAGTTCCATCCGGAACGATCGTCACGGCAAGGGGCGACCGTATTGAAGAACTTCCTGGAGATCCAACCGTGAATGTCATCCCGGCCATCGATCTTCGGGGCGGTCGCTGTGTCCGCCTGCTGCGAGGCGAATTCGACGCCGAAACGCGCTACGAACACGACCCGATCGAACTCGCCCTCGAGTACCAGTCCCTCGGCTGCACCGATCTGCATGTCGTCGACCTGGACGGCGCGCGCACCGGCGATCCCGGCAATCTCCCCATCATCCGCTCGATCGTCCGCGAATCGGAGATGACCGTCCAGGTCGGTGGCGGCATCCGTGACTACGAGCGGCTGGAGGAGCTGCTTTCGTTCGGCACCGGTCGGGTCGTGATCGGCAGCGTCGCCGTCGAGCGGCCGGAGACCGTGGCCGGCTGGCTTCGCGGCATCGGTCCCGATCGGATCGTCGTGGCACTGGACGTCAGGATCGACGAAAACGGCGTACCGCGGGCGACCAGCCGCGGCTGGACCCGGGATGCCGGATTGACCCTTTGGCAGGCGGTCGAGCGATTCTCCGACCCGGCGCTGCGGCACGTGCTGTGCACCGACATCAGCCGCGACGGCGCCCTCAGCGGTCCGAACCTCGATCTATACCGGGAGTTTTCCGACCGATTCCCGGACGTCGCGTTACAGGCCTCGGGCGGCGTCAGGAACATCTCGGACCTGCAGGCACTGGCGGCCTGCGGAACAGCGGCCGCCATAACGGGTCGGGCGCTGTTGGAGGGCACACTCGGCAAAGAGGAGGTCCGCTCATTCTCGCGCGACGCATAATCCCGTGCCTCGATGTCCGCGACGGTCGCGTGGTCAAGGGCGTGCGCTTCCGCAACCATCGTGACGTCGGCGATATCATCGATCTCGCGCGCCGTTACCGCGACGAGGGCGCAGACGAACTGGTCTTCTATGACATCACGGCGAGTCCGGACGGCCGCTCGGTGGACCGGAGCTGGGTATCCCGGGTCGCCGCCGTGCTGGACATACCATTCTGCGTTGCCGGCGGCATTCGAAGTCTGGAGGATGCCGAGAGCGTCCTGAACAGGGGCGCGGACAAGATCTCGATCAACAGCCCCGCACTGGCCGAACCATCGCTCATCGCCCGTCTGGCCGGCCGATTCGGAGTGCAGTGTGTCGTGCTCGGTATCGACAGCCGTGCCGAAGACGGCGACTGGTTCGTCTATCAGTACACCGGGGATCCCGATCGCACCACCGCCACCCGTCGTCGCACACTCGACTGGGTCTGCGAGGTGCAGGAACGCGGCGCCGGGGAGATCGTCCTGAATTGCATGAACCAGGATGGCGTCCGCGAAGGTTACGATCTGGATCAGTTGCGGCGGGTCCGCGAAGTCTGTCAGGTCCCCCTCATCGCCTCCGGCGGCGCCGGCCGCGCCGAACATTTCCTGGCGGCCTTCGCGGAGGCCGGGGTCGACGGGGCGCTCGCGGCGAGCGTATTCCACAGCGGCGAAATACACATCGGTGAGCTAAAGAGTTGGCTCGCCACGCGCGGTATCGAGATGAGAGTGTGACGCTATGGGCGAAACGGAAAACCTCGTATTCCTGATCCATCTGGAGTCGGTAATCCGGGAACGGTTGCAGACTCAGGATCCGAACAGCTACACGGCAAAGCTGGTGGCCGGCGGCAAGTCCCGGGTGGCGCAGAAGGTCGCCGAGGAAGCGGTGGAAACGGCGCTCGCCAGCGCCACCGATGCCGGCCGCGACGCCGTCATCAGCGAATCCGCGGACCTGCTGTACCACCTGTTCGTTCTGCTTGCGGTAGAGGGCGTCGATCTCGCAGACGTGGCCGCCGAACTCGGCGCCCGCCACCGCAGTCTCACCGCCTGAGGACGGCGCGACGGGTCAGATCACGGTCTCGGCGGCCGGTTCCCGCAAGTTGTAGCTGGAACTCATCGTGTAGCCGTAGGCGCCGGTATTGGCGATGAGCAGGAGATCACCCTCCCGGCACTCGGGCAGCAGGCGATCGTTCCCCAGCCGATCGCCGCTCTCGCAGATCGGCCCGACTACGGTGACGATCTCCGTAGCCGGCTCCTTCAGCCGTGTCAGGTTCACGATCTCGTGATAGGCACCGTAAAGAGCGGGACGGATCAGGCTGTTCATGCCGGTCTCTATGCCCACATAGCGAACCGCTCCCTTGCCCTTGGTCTGGGTCACCCGCGCGAGCAATACGCCGGCCTCGGCGACAAGATATCGGCCGGGCTCCAGCCACAGGCGATAGTCGGGATAGGCTCTCTTCAGCTCATCCAGGATGCGTGCGAGATGGCCCGTATCGAGTGGTTCCTGTCCCGGCTTCTCGGGGATACCGAGCCCCCCGCCGAGATCGAGGGTATGCACGTCCGGAAACCGTGACGCCGCTGCCGCGAGTTCGCCGGCGACCTCCGCCCAGTTGGTCGGATCGAGTATGCCGCTCCCGGTGTGCGCGTGGATTCCCACGATCCGGCAGTCGGCGCCGGCCGCGAGCGCCTCCAGTTCGTCGAGCTCGAACAGCGGTATACCGAACTTCGAGTGAGTACCGGCCGTGCGTACGTGCTCGTGGTGGCCCCTCCCCTGACCCGGATCCAGTCGGATGAAGACGTCGCGACCGCGGAATACGTCCGGCCACTCGCGCAGGGTATGCAGATTGTCCAGTGTTACCCAGACGCCGAGATCGAGGGCCGCGGCGTATTCCTCCCTGGGCGCGAAATTCGGTGTGAAGAGGATTCGCTCACGCTCCATGCCCGGGAATAACTCGAGGACGCGGGCTATCTCTCCTGGCGATACGCATTCGAAATTGACGCCCTCGGCTTCGACCAGTCTCAGCACGTCCGGGTTGGAATTCGCCTTCATGGCGTAGAAGACGGCATCCACCGAATCGATGGCCCGTAACCGTCCGATCGCCGCCCGAATCGTGTCACCGTCGTACACATAGCGAGGTGATGCCGCTGCCGACAGTTCCAGCAACTCGTCGCGACGATGCGACCACCAGCTCGGCGGGAGACGCCTCGGTTTGCGCTCGTCCGACTGCAGTTCCTCCCATGTGGGACCGAAGGCTTCGCCGAGCCTTTGCGGACCGATGATCGAGCTGTGCAGCTTCTGCACCAGCCGGTAGCCCTGCTCGTCATCGACCACGAAAGTCAGATTCAGATCGTTTGCCGCCTGGCTGACCAGGTGAATGCGTTGCTCTTCGAAGACTTCCAGGGCCGGGCCCAGTCGATGCAGGATGGTGCGGATCTTGCGTCCGACGAGGCTGACCGCTGCACAATCCTCGATTATTCGCACCCGGCACAAGCGGCCGATGTCCTCGACCAGGGTCTCCAGCGTCTCACCCTCCAGCGTGCCGGACACGGTGTCGATGGACACCGTGACGTTGCTCTCCGACGTTGATATCAGGTCCACCGACACGGAATGCCGGCGGAACAGTTCGAAGGCATCGGCCAGGAAACCGACTTCCTGCCACATCGCGACGCCCTCCATCGACACCAGCGTCAATCCCATGCGCAGTGAGATGGCTTTGACCTGGGGCTCGACCTCCGGCGTCGCCGCCGAGACGACCGTGCCGGGCAGATCCGGTCGGCCGGTCCAGCGTACGTGGATCGGTATCTCTGCCCGGCGCATGGGCGGGACGCACCGGGGATGGAGTACGCTGCCGCCGGTCGAGGCGATCTCCTGGGCCTCGTCGTAGTGCAGTGCCGTGAGGAGACGGGCGGACGGAACCGCTCTCGGATTGGCACTGAACATGCCCGGTACGTCGGTCCATATCTCCAGCCGCCGTGCCCCGAGCAGCGAGGCGAAGTACGCGGCGGAGGTGTCGGAACCGCCCCGACCCAGCAATACCGTCTCGTCGTCCACGTTACGGGCGATGAAGCCCTGAGTGAGTATCGCGCCCTCGTTGGCGGCGGCGAGTCGGGCTTCCAGCGAGGGGTCGCGGCCATGCAGACAGACGGCGCTCAGGAAATGCTGCCGCTCGTTCTTGTGCCGCTGCTCCGTCGCCGAGAGAAAATCACGGGCATCCGCCCAGACGAGGTCCATACCGAGGGTGCCGAGCCACGCGCCGCCGAGACGGGTACTCATGAGTTCGCCGAGGGCCATCAGCCGGGCCTGCACCCGCGGACTCGCCTCGCGGATGAGACGTACTCCGGCGGCCAGCTGGCGCAGTTCCGCGAAGTATTCACCGATCACTGCGTCCGCGTCGATGTCCAGCTCGTCGGCGAGCTGGCGGTGGCGCGCCAGGATATCTTCCAGCACGGGATCGGGGTCCCCGCCGATCGCCTGGCGGATCAGTGTATGCAGGGAATTGGATACGCCGCCGACCGCCGAGCACACGACCAGCGGACGAAGTCCGGCCTCCATGCGGTTGGTCAGCAGACCCGCAATGCGTTCCCAGTCGTCCCGGGACGCGATGCTGGTGCCACCGAACTTCATGACCACCCACCGGGAATCCGCGTATTCCTCCGGCGCACCCAGAGACCGGGCGTCGGTGAACGGCGCTTCCCGCAGCGCTGAGTCCTCCATCGTGATTTCCTTCAGGTGTCGGCGTCGAAGCGGTCGGTCACGGCGCCCAGGGACGCCGAGCTGACCTGCCGGGCATACTTCGCCAGCACACCTCTCGTGGGGCCGTCCTTCTCGAGTGTCCATTGCCGCCGACGCGCGTCCAGCTCGGCCTCGGAGAGTTCGACGTCGATGGACCTGCGCGCAGCGTCGATCGTGATGCGATCGCCGTCCCGCAGCAGTCCGATCGGTCCGCCGACAGCCGCCTCGGGCGTCACGTGGCCAACCACGAATCCGTGACTGCCGCCGGAGAACCGGCCGTCCGTGATCAGTGCCACCTTGTCGCCCAGTCCTTTGCCCATGATCGCGCTGGTCGGGCTCAGCATCTCTCTCATGCCGGGCCCGCCGACCGGCCCCTCGTAGCGCACGACCACGACATCGCCGGCGACCACCGCTCCGTCCAGGATCGCCTGCAGCGCCTGTTCCTCGGCATCGAAGATGCGCGCCCGGCCGGTGAAGCGCGTGCCCTCCTTGCCGGAGATCTTCGCCACGGCACCTTCCGGTGCGACGTTTCCGTACAGTATCACCAGGTGACTGTCCGGTTTGATCGGGTCATCGGGCGACCGGATGATGTCCTGCCCGGCCGGATAGCGGTCGATGCCGGCCAGGTCCTCGGCAAGTGTGCGCCCGGTGACGGTGAGACAGTCTCCATGCAGGAGTCCTTCGTCGAGGAGTATCTTCATCAGCGGTCGGATGCCACCGACGGCCACGAGGTCGCTCATGACGTAGCGCCCGCTCGGCTTCAGGTCCGCGAGCACCGGGACGCGACGTCCGATGCGCGTGAAATCGTCGAGTTCCAGTGGCACACGCGCCGCGTGGGCGATGGCCAGCAGATGGAGGACAGCGTTTGTCGAACCGCCGAGTGCGATGACTACCGTGATGGCGTTCTCGAACGCCTCCCGCGTCAATATCCGGGACGGACGGATGTCCTTCTCCAGCATATCGAGAACCGCACGGCCGGCACGCCTGCAATCCTCCACCTTGGCGCGCGAGACGGCTTCCTGAGCCGAACTGTCCGGCAGGCTCAGCCCGAGTGCCTCGATGGCGGAAGCCATGGTGTTGGCCGTGTACATCCCGCCGCAGGCGCCGGGGCCCGGGATCGCGGTCCGCTCCACCTCGTCGAGTTGCTCGGCATCCATCGAACCGGCTGACACGCCGCCGACCGCCTCGAAGACCGAGACGATGTCACGGCGTTTCGGGCCCGGCTGGATAGTGCCGCCGTAGACGAACACCGACGGCCGGTCGAGCCTGGCCATGGCCATGACGCAACCGGGCATATTCTTGTCGCATCCGCCGATCGTGACCAGACCGTCGAACCCCTGAGCACCCGCCACGGCCTCGATGGAATCGGCGATCACTTCACGCGATACGAGGGAATAGCGCATCCCCGGCGTGCCCATCGAGATCCCGTCGGAGACACTGATCGTATTGAAGATGACAGCCTTGCCGCCGGCGTCGTCCGCCCCCTCCGCCGCCGACTCCGCCAGTCCATCGATGTGCATGTTGCAGGGTGTGACCATACTCCAGGTGGAAGCAATGCCGACCTGGGGTTTGGTGAAGTCTTCGTCGCGGAAGCCGACTGCCCGCAGCATCGCCCGCCCGGGAGCATGCTCGATACCGTCCACTACGATACGGGAATAGCGTCGCGTGTCCTTCCTGTCGCTCACATTGCCTCCGTCGCGGATCCGGGACTGTCCCGGCCCCTGGCACACACCCGGCACCGCCAGACCGAGCGGGCATTGTAGCGGATCAGCGTGGTCCCGCGGGGCGGGATCAGGTCACTCCGAGGTACAGGGCAAGCGCCGCGGCGGCATCCAAAACCAGCAGTATCAGCAGCACCGCGAACAGCGGACGTACACCCCGACGCCGGCGCCGCGGCATCACTTCCCGGACGAATGTCGCTACGTCACGCTGGCGGTCGCTCCGGCGGTAAGAAAGTGCCTGCCGCAACGCTTCCCAGCGATGCGGTTCGAGCGTCTCGATCGGGCGTGGCATCTCGCCCGACGAGTGTGCATCGATCGCATTACGGTTGCCGTAAACGCGATGGCCCGCGAGCATCCGGTAGACCACACATCCGAGCGAATAAACATCATCGCGTACGGTTGGCGTCTTCCCCTGCAGGACCTGCGGGCTCGAATAAGCCGGCGTCGCCGCCCGCAGTATGCTCCCGTCGGCCGCGCGTGTGTCCGGCATCGCATCCGGCCGGGCGATACCGAAATCGCAAAGTCGCACGCCGCCGTCCGGCAGTAGCATGACGTTGCCGGGCTTCACGTCGGCATGCACGATGGCACGCCCGTGGGCATGGCTCAGCGCTGCGCCGAGACCCTGTACGATGCGCTCAACGGCCTCTTCCGGCATCGGCGCGCCTTCGAGTCCGTCCAGCCAGTCCGCCAGGGAGCAACCGGGCAACCATTCCATGACGATGTAGAAACGCTCGCCGTCCTGTTCCAGGCCGTGGAACCGCACGATATTCGGGTGGTTGAGTGCGAGTCCGGTCTCCGCTTCATGTCGGAATCCCCTCAGTGCCGGAGCGTAGCGATCGAGTCGCGGCGTGAGCAGCTTGACTGCGACCCACGACGCCTCCCGGTTCGTCATGGTGCGCTTTAGATCGAGGGCCTTGTAAACCACTCCCATGCTGCCGCCGGCGACTCGGCGACGCAGTTCGTAACGCTCACCGATGACGGTGCCGACGGGCAATTCGCGCACCGTGTCGTCGTCACGGCTCCTGTGCCGGCCCGCCCTGCGTCGGTCTGCCGGCAGCGGATCGGTGCCTATCGCTTCGCTCGCCGACGAAGCCGAACCGGATTCCTTCGTTACGGCCGGGTATGCAGTGGACGAGCCGGATCGCGGGCGGTCGGCGGCGTCTTTGTCAATCGATTGACTCAAAGTATCTTCCCGGGGTTCATAATGCCCGCGGGATCGAGTGCGGACTTCAGACGGCTCATCAGGTCCAGTTCAGTGTCGCCGAGATAGTGCCGCATCTCGGGCCGGCGCAACAGGCCGACGCCATGTTCGGCACTGAAACTCCCGCCGCAGGCGTCCACGATGTCGAAGACAATCTCGTTTACGGCGGGCTCCAGCGCGCGGAAAACCGCGGCGTCACCGCCTTCCGGCTGGCTGAGATTGTAGTGGAGATTGCCGTCGCCGACGTGTCCGAAGGCAACAATCCGCGCGCCTGGCACCGCCGCCGATATCGCGGCGCCGGCCTTCCGCAGGAACTCTCCGATGCGCTCCAGGGGTAGCGAAACGTCGTGCTTGAGGCTCACGCCTTCGTGGCGCTGCGCCTCCGGGATGGCATGCCGGAGCCGCCAGAGCGCAGCCCGGCGCCGACCGTCCGTGACCGGCGCGGCATCCAGGATGAGGCCGCCGGCCAGCGCCTCTTCGAGCGCCCGCTCGAGACGGGGCATGGCCTCTCCGTGGGTCGCCGACGTATTCTCGATCAAAAGGTAGGCGGCATAGTGCTGATCGAACGGGTTGCGGGTATCCGGGATATGGTCCAGAACGAAGCGCAGCGCTGTATCCGAAATCAACTCGAAAGCGCTGATCTCTTCGCCGAGAAAGCGGCGCATCGTGTCCAGTACGGCGAGCGCCTGGTCCGGTGAAGACAGCGCCAGCATCGCGGTGGCGATATCGGCCGGCCGCGGATAGAGCCGCAACACGGCCGCCGTGATGACCCCGAGCGTGCCCTCTGCGCCGATGAACAGATCCCGCAGCGCATACCCCGCCGTGTTCTTTCGCAGGGTGCGCAGACCCTCCCAGATCCGCCCGTCCGACAGCACGACCTCGAGACCGAGTACCTGCCGGCGCGCCGTGCCGTAACGGAGCACGTTCAGACCGCCGGCATTCGTCGACAGATTGCCACCGATCTGGCAGGTGCCCTCGGCCGCCAGGCTCAGCGGGAAAAGCCGGTCGACCGCCTCCGCAGCCGCTTGCAGATCGGCCAGTACGCAGCCGGCCTCGGCAATGATGTAGCCGCCTTCCGTGCTGACAGCCCGCACCCGGTTCATCCGGCCGAGATTGAGAATCACCCGAGGCCGGTCGGCCGGCGCGACCGCGCCGCCGCAGAGCCCGGTATTGCCACCCTGGGGCACGACGGCGATGCCCTCCCTGGCGCAGATCGAGACGAGGGCCGACACCTGCCCGGTATTCGTGGGCAGCAATACCATGGGTACCTCGCTCCTGTAGCGGCCACGCCAGTCCCGCAGGTAGGGCGCCATGGCGTCCGTATCCTCGAGACAGCCAGCCTCTCCTACGACTTCCCGCAGCTCGTCCAGTGCGGCCATCAGGCCCTCGCCCCGCGGATCCATCGCGCGGTACCGAAGTGCGCAATATGCCAGGTTCCGGTCATGGATCGGATTCTATCAACGCCCGGAGGTGATCGACCCCTTGCATACTGATCGGCGCTTCATTACCTTGCTCGCCGAGCCGTGGCGCTTTCCGGGCAGTCCTGAGCGGCAATGACCCTCGCGGACCCGTTCGGCCCGAACGATCGGCGCCACCGAATCCGCCGGAGACGTCATGACATCGGAAGAGATATACGCTGCCGCGCGGCCAAGGCCGTCGAGCCGGCTGCCGCTGCGCCTCGGCGCCCTGACGGAATTTCCCCCGGAGATGGATCTGCGCCAACGAAGCAACCTCGTGCAACTGGAGGCCGAATTGCACCGGGCGTGGGGTCTCGGTCAAAACTGCATCCTGAGCTGGAGCCCCCACCCCGCCGGCGTGGCGCTCCTGGTCGTGCCGCACTACGCGGTCGCCGAATACACTGCCGTGGCGGATTCCGCCACTCCCGGAGCGGGGCGCGTCTCGGAACGATTCATCATGGATCTCATCTGCGGGTTTCGCCAGCTGTCCCCGGGTCAGATGCAGAAGGCAGCGCGACTGCTGCAGGCAGAACCACTCATCGTACATCTGCGCGAACCGTTGAGCGGTTCGGCGACGGAAGTACGCAGCATCGAGATGATGGTCAAGCGCTACGGCATCAGTTACGTGGAGAACCGGGCCGTGGCGTTGTTCGATATCGTCGGATTCAGTCTGCTGAGCCCGTTCGAACAGATGACACAGCTGAACAGCCTGTCCTATTCGCTCAATTCGGCTTACGCGAAGATGCTCGAAGGTGAGCTCGATATCAATTTCGCCCGCTCCTCGACCGGCGACGGATTCTATATCTGGAATCGCGAGGGGGGATGCGAGGCCAATAGGAACCTCTACCACTTCATGCATCTCGTGCTGGCGGATAACGCGATTGCCCGCAGCAAGGCCAGGGTAGACTCGGTGCCACGTTTGCGGGCCGCATTCCATGTCGGGAGCTGCTACGAGTTTCACCAGGCGGAGGGGCTGAACCCGACGGTCCACGATTACATCGTCGGCGAGGTCACCATCGAGCTGGCGCGTATGATCGAGCGTGCCATGCCGGGTCAGATATTCGTCGGCGACTTCAGGGCCAATGGACCGATCGACGGAGCGCAGGGCGAGGGACCACCGCTGGACGCGATACGATTCGTGGACCATGCCCGGCACGATCTGTCGCGTCTCCGGGGCATCGTCCTCTCCGGGGAACGGATCTCCGCGATCAAGTGCTATCTGACGGGTGAGAGACTCGCGTCGGGCGGATACTCGATCCGGAAGCTCGAGATCGCCGACAAACACGGCCTATGTCGTTGCGTGTACAACGCCAAAGTCAATATCTACCGGGAAAAAGCGGAACCGATCCTGCTCGGCATCGAGGATCGGATCATCCGGCAGGACGGGCATGCCATGCCGACCGCGGAGTTGCTGGCCCGCGATTGAGCGCTCGGTTCGAGGAGAGGGAGGAGAAAGAAACCGAATGGTCGGGGCGAGAGGATTCGAACCTCCGACCCCCACAACCCCATTGTGGTGCGCTACCAGGCTGCGCTACGCCCCGACGTCCGGCGGCTGAATCATACTCCCGCGAGC
>JARRPZ010000087.1:0-11093 GCA_037382365.1 Gammaproteobacteria bacterium | reverse complement strand
CGGGTTACCCCGAATTCGAGCCGGGCGTCGTCGTCGAACTCGTAGCCGACCCAGCCGTGGTGCAACACGTTCATGTAGGAATAGAACCGGTACTCCGCGGAGAGCAGGAAATCCCCGATGCTGCCCTCACCGCCGATGCGGAAGAGGTCGAAGGCACCGACGCCGCGGGTCTCTTCGACCGGTTCCTGGTAATCGTTCCAGTACAGATTGAAGCGGAGCGCCCCGCCGAGGGTTACCCCGTCTCCGGGTTCTTCCTCGAATTCGGGCACCGCCATCGAGCCACCTTCCGGCCCGATGCTCCCGGTCCTGGCTTCCGCGAGCTGCACTTCGAGTTCGGCGACCCGATCACGGAGCGTTTCGAGTTCCGCCAGCCGCTCCCGGAGTTCCGCGAGTTCGGCAGCGAGTGCGTCGATGTCCGTCCCTGCGGCCTGGCCGAGGGCTGTGACCGGCAGGCACAGCACCAATAGCGCGAGCCGCGGGAGACGGCCGGCGCCACCGTGAGCGTGGGATCGTCCTGCGGCACGGCAGACCCGAGCCGGTGAGTCTGCCTCGAACGCGTGTCGGTGAGCATTCGCCGACGCTTCAGTCATCGTCCACGGCGCTACTCATTGTCAGAGCGGGGTTTTTCGGCAGAGCCGTCAGGTAGAGCATGACCATGGCGGTGAGGAAAGCCACGGCCAGTACGTTCATCGCAACGACGCCCGGCCGTACCGAGATGCGCGGCCGAACCGGCGGTGTCTCCGGGTAGAGCCCCGGGGACGCGGGCAGCGTCGGATCCACGGCTTCCGTGGAACGGAGCGCATCTCTGATGCGCGCGGCCGTGTCGAAAGGCAGTCGCTGCGGCAGGCGCGTGAAGACACCGGGCACGAAACCGGGTCCGGATTCGCCCAGACCATCGTCGTCCAGCGGCACACGAGAGGCCAGGACGGCCTGGGTCGCCAGCGTGTCGATCGGTTCCGACTGGCCCGGATAGACGCCCGCCGGGATGACGACCGGGCGCAGGAACGGATAACGGAGCACCGGGCTGTCGCCCTCGAGCACACCGGTGTCGACGAGCCGGTGCTCGAGGTCACCGAGCAGGCGCATGATGCCGGCATGCCCGCGCTCGGCGATGACGAGGAGTGCATCCGCATCGCCGTCATCGAGGGCCTCGCGCTGGGCATTGAAATCCGCGGTGGAGATCAGTTCGATCTTATCCTCGAGCCCCAGCGTTTCAATCACGATCTTCGCGATATTCCAGGAGCCACTGCCCTCCGGCCCCACGGCGAGGCGCTCCCAACCCGCAGGATCCACGTTGTCCGGGCGCGCGATCACGTGCAGGAGACGATTCCCGACCATGCCCACCGCTTCGATATCCGTGACGCGCTCCAGCCGACCCGTCTCATCGACCCGGAAGAAGTCTTCGGCGCCGACGAGACCGAAACGCGCCTCGCCGGATCGTACCGCCTCGGCGGGCACGGCGACCGCCCGGACGGTCAGACGGCGCGCGGGCATCACTTCGCGAAGCGCCGCCGCAGCCCGGATCGGCAGATAGCCGAGATCGGACAACGGTGTGACGGCGAGGGTCAGCTCCCCTTTCGGCTCTTCTTGCGTCGGTTGCGCCGGCAGCAGCCCGAGTTCCTCGAGGGCCTGGCGGGCGACGTTGCGGTAGTCCTCTCCGCCGCCGTCTACGCGGGCATTCAACAGCTGCATGCGTTCGATATCGATCTTCCCCGCCAGGCCGGACCACGCATCGGCGAGCTGCGGGTAGGCCTCCAGCACGTCGGCACGGACCAGCGGTGCCGGCTGGTACACGGGGAAGAACCCGAGATCGTCCTCGAGGGCGAAGATCCCGTAACCACCGAGCCAGGGATCCGTACGGAACACCGTCGCAACGTCCACTGCGCGGCTGGCCAGCGCTTCGTAAGCGGCCATACGGTCGTCCACCGGGAAGACAGAGGCGTCGGTAATCTCGAAACCGTAGCGACGAGCGAGTGCGTACAGACCGTCGACCGGTCGGGCCCTGAAGCCGGAATCCGCCGCCACGCTGACACCTTCGGGAAGGGACGCCAGATCCGAGATCGTCCGCACGTCCCGCTGCAACGCGAAATCACGGCGTACCGCAAGCACGAAATCGTTCTCGAACCCGAAAGGCTGCATCCATCGGAGTCCCAGCGGTTCGACCAGCTTTCGCGTCTTCTCCGGCGTAATCCCTCGAGTCGCGGTCGCGGGCAGCCCGATCAACGCGAACAACGAGCCGTCGTACTCCGGGTAGGCGTCGATTTCGCCCACCTGGATGGCGGCGAGGCTGCGGCGGTTGTCCCCGTACGGTATGGCACGGATGACCGGTACTCCGGCATCCTCGGCCAGCAACGCCATCATCTCGGCGAGGATCTTCTGCTCGGTGAATGCCTGTGATCCGATCCGAACCGGTTCGCGGCCGCCGCCGCAGGCACCGAGCAGGCAGACTGCGCAAAGGGCGAGGACCGCCAGCGGGGATTTCCGTGAGCCGCTCATCTGCCGGCCGCCCCGGTCTCTGTATCACGCAGTGTACGCAGGAAACTCACTATCTGGAGCACCAGAATCAAAGTGAAGGGTATGGCTCCGAAGATGGCCATCGCCTTCGCGACTTCGACGCTGCCCGACAGGAGGATAGCGAGCGTCAACAACGTGATCGCGGTGCCCCACGCCAGTTTCAGCGACGTCCGGGGATTCAGCTGCCCCTCCGAAGTCATCATGCTGATGACGAACGTGCCCGAATCCGCACTGGTCACCAGGAATATGAAGATCAGGATGAGCGCCAGGCCGGTCAGCACGGCGCCGAAGGGCATGTAGTCGAGGAAGGCGAACAGCGCCGTCGCCGTATCCTCCGCCACCAGTTCCGAAAGACCACCGCCGCCGTTCAGTTCTATCCAGATGCTGGCGCCGCCGAGCGCGGCGAACCAGAACAGTGAGAAGACGGTCGGCACGATGATGACGCCGATGCAGAATTCCCGGATCGTCCGGCCGCGACTGATGCGCGCGATGAAGATGCCGACGAAAGGCCCCCACGCGATCCACCAGATGAGGTACGTCAGGGTCCAGCCGCTGGTCCAGTCCATCTGCCCCTCGTAGGACAGCATCCGGAAGGAATACGCGGGCAATGCGGCGAGGTAGTCGCCGAGTGAGTTGACGAAGGCCTCCATGATGTAAGCCGTCGGGCCGAATACGACGACGACGAGCAGCAACCCGATGACGAGCAGCATGTTGATGTTGCTCAGGATCTGAATGCCCTTCGACAGTCCGGTGGACGCCGAGAGCATGAAAGCGACGGCGAGCAGAGCCAGTATCGCCATGCTGAGTGCGTTGGTCGGTGCGAGCCCTAATGCCTCGCCCAGACCGGCCCGCACCTGCAGAACGCCCATGACCAGTGAACCGGCCAGACCGAAGACGACGGCGAACGTGGCCGCGACATCGGAGGCGAAACCGAGGAATCGGGTCCCCGGCCCGGCCGGCAGGGCAGCCCGGATCGGCGTGGAGACCAGTCCCGGCATGCCCCGGCGGAATATGAAATACGCAAGGACCAGGGAACAGACGGCGTAGATGGACCAGGCGTGAAGACCCCAGTGGAGATTCGTGAGCACCATGGCGAGTCGTGCCGAGGCCGGTGTGGAGGCGGCCGTGCCACCGGGTGGATGCGCGAAGTGGCTGACCGGTTCCGCGACGCCCCAGAACACCAGACCGGCGCCCATGCCGCCGGCGAAGAGCATCGCGAGCCAGGAAGCAGTCGAGAATTCGGGCTCCGAATCGTCCGGACCGAGACGCACACGGCCGTAGCGACCGAACGCGAGCCAGCCGGCGAGCAGGAGGAAACTGGAACAGAGTGCGAGGTACAGCCAGCCGACGCTGCCGAGCACGAAATTGACGGCACCGACCGCGGCCGCGGTCATCTGCTCCGGAGACACGAGACCCCAGATACCGAAACCCAGGACCAGCGCGAACGAGATGAGCACGACGGCCCTCGCGTTCCGCGGCCTCGACTGATTGTTTTCTAGAGACTCCGGCAGTGAGTCCGACCCGCCATCCTGCATCCGCCCGCAATTCGTTGATTTTCGTCAGGCCCGGCCGGCTTCGGTGTGTTGGAGCGCGGTCGGAATTGTCCAAGCAGCCTACCATGCCACCAATACGGCTGCACGGAGGCTCCGGACCCGCTCCGGATACAGGCGGCGGGTTTCGGCACGCGGCAGGTTGACGGACGACGGGAGTCGAGGGTTTCGCTAGAACACCCAGACCGCGCCGACGGAAAACATGTCCACGCTCTCGGTGTCCTCGATATCGTAGGTCTCGTACTCGGCACGGAACTCCAGGGACCACAGCATGAATTTGGCGCCGACACCGTAGGCGATATCCGTGCCGTCGTCGCTGAACGATTCCCTGACCGCGCCGGAGGTTTCGCCTTCGACGTCCCAGGCCACGTAACCGATCTTGCCGAAAACACCGACGGGGCCGAGATCGAAACCGGCTACACCCCAGAGGTTCCATCCGGTCGGGTCGAATTCCACGTCCACCGCCGAGATCGATGCCGACGGCGTACCGAAATCCACGTAACCACCCTCGACCCCCAGATCGATCAGCGGCAGATCGAGCACATATCCTCCGAAGATCTTCCAGGCCGTGTCACTTTCATCGAAGGCAAAAACACCGGACTGGTCGCCGACGTCCAGTTCGAGTGCAGCACGGCCCACGCTGCCGCCGACGTACCAGCCGCCGTCCGCCATCGCCGTCGAGAATGGTCCGACGGCGGTGGCAATCGCGACGGCGATAATCGAAATTCTCATGACGGTCTTCATCACTTTCTCCGTTCCCTGGTCATCTTGCGGCCAATGCGAGGGCGCGACCCTGCGGATCCCACACTCGCAGGCGAGTTTACATTTTTGCTGCGGCCACGACTGTGACCTTCGTCCTCGGTCTGCATATTCGGCATCGCACGACCGCGCAGGAGGACGAATGGCCGGATCCGGTCCCGCTTATCGCGCATCCCGAGAATCAGCAGCCAACCACGGCAGGAGTACGCCGTCCGTGCCCGGCAGCGCGAGCCGCCACTCGCGCACCGGGATCGTACGCTGATCGCCCAGCGTGACCGTGGCCCGGATCGACCGGCTGAGCGCATTGGCATTCATACGCGGGTAGTAGGAGAGCTCGCCCGCGTGGAACGGCAGCAAGTCTTCCAGCACGCCGTCCGCGTCCAGGCTGCCGGCGAAAGCCTGGTAGAAACGGCTCATGGCCTCTGCCACCGGCGTATCCCGGCCCAGCTGCGGCGACGGACTGATCGTCCAGGTGCGATCGGGTTGCAGTACGCAGGTTCCTGCGCAGCTTTCACTGCGATCCTCCGGCCATTCTTCCGGTGCGATCAGACTGAGTACCCATTCCCCGTTCACGAGATACAGATAGTTCGCCACACCGACCGCCGGCTTGTAGCCGAACCGGGCCGACAGGACCAGCAGTGACGTGAAGAGTTCGGCCAGTACCTGGTGCCGGGGCTTGGCAACGACCCCCCGCGGCGCGCTCTCCTGCCAGTCGGCCAGCAGGGCATTCGCGCCCTTGCCGTCGGCGTTCACCGGTCGCGGCGCGATTTCCGTCGTCGTGTCGTCCTGAGGCTGCGCTTCATCCATGGGTCCGGTCCTGTGGCAACGAACGTTACCACTCCTGCCGGACTATGGGGGGCTGCACCGCCGCCGGGTCGGCAGACGCCGTCCATACCGGCGGGCAGTCTTCTAGGTGTTGAACGGCGCGGCGCGAGCGATCAGGTCGTCCAGTCCCGGTTCATCCGGGTTGCGGGGCTTGCCGGGGTGGATGATAGCCACCTGGCAGTTCTCCGCTGCCTCGACCAGATCCCGGAACGTGCCGGCATCCGGATCCCTGATGTAGGCCTGGCGATTGTCGTCGTAGGCGAACATCCGCGGGCTGCGTGTGGTGCACTCGTCGCAGGTGGTACAGCGAGGCGTCTCGATCCATGCTTCGTCGGAGGCATCGCCCTGCGCCTCGACGGCCTCCTCTGTCTCCGTCACCGGGACGGCGGCGTCGGACGTCGCCTCGACGGGCGGCTCCGCTGCGGCCGGCTCGGTTCCCGGGGCCGCCTCGCTCGAGGCCGCACGATCCGCTCCCGCCGCCCCGGATCGGGCCGCCGCCTGCGCAGCCTCTGCCCAGGAGTTGTGGACGCCGCCCAGTTCCTGCAGTGTGTGCCAGCGGTCCCGACACCGCCTCGTGATACGCACGAGATGATCGTCGACGATCATGCGCCGCAGGCGGTTGTCGGCATCGACGACGGCGACGTAGGGCACCTTGTCGAAGTCCCGGCCGCTGACGAGATCGAGATAGTCCGCCACCGGCAGCATGTTCTCGTCCCAGGCCAGTCTCTCGACCGGCTCGAAATGCCCCGCGTAATGCGGGTCGGTCACCGCGAAATCGGCGAGGGTGAAGCGATAGTCCTCCGTCACGGTCTGCAGGGCTTCGTCCTCGTAGCGCAATTCGCGCCGCGGCCAGTCGTCGTCGACGTCCGGGTTGCCGCCGATGTCGAAGCGCTCGGCGAGACCCGCTCCGGCGGTGGGATCGTAGGTGTATCCGGGGAACACCCGGGACTCCGTCGCCGCGGCGGCAGCGAGATAGGGAGGGAGTACATTCGACGCGTCTTCCCGCGGCACGTATATGCTGAAGACCGCCGGACCGTCGAATTCCAGGCCGCGCAGCACCTGTTCACTCTGCCGGTAGAGGTCCGACCCGGCCAGCTGAAGCAGGTACGCGTTGCCGGCCACGAACGTATGGGGCAACTGCTGGATCGCGGATCCCTGGCGCGGACTGCCGTCGACGGCCGACGCACTGGCCAGCGCATCGCCCACCTGCAGCAGCACCTTGACGGGCAGTTCCTCGGCGACGATCTCCATGAGGCGTGCCGTGTCCCGGGTGTTGCATTCGCTCTGACGTACGCACACCAGGTAGGAGGGGAACAGTGCCAGATCTTCCGGCGTCAGGGCCTGTGGACCGAAACGCTCGAAGTAAGCCGGATGCCGCTCGTCCCTGAAAGCGTTATCGACTTCCAGTTCGGCGATCTCGATGGCCCGGATGACGTCCGCGATCTCCGGCAGGCGCTCATGCCAGGCGCGGAGCGCGGCTGACAGGCGGTAGAAGACGAAGTCGTGGCAGCGCTGATCGCGCTCGCCGTCGAACGGAACGAAGAAGCGCTGGCTCTCGAGCGCGGCGAGTGCCTCTGCGATGCGGTTACGTCTGGCTTCAGGCAGCGGATTGTGCGGCGTCGAACCCTCCAGCATCTCGGCCATCAGTTCGAAGTCGAACGCCTCACGATAACGCCGTCCGAAGGTCTGCCGGAGCCTCTCCGGTGAACGAGACGCCCGGCCCTTGAGGTCGTCCACCTTCAGCATTTCACGCAGGCGGATGATCAGCGCCTCGATGCGTTCGCGTGTCGGGCCGGTGCGGCGTGCCTCCACCTTGCCCCAGGCATGCTGCAGCAAGCGGACCGGCATGGCGTCGTCACAATCGAGCACCGGGCCATCGACCCGCAGGCCGAAGCGGGCCGTCGCCAGACTGTTACCGAGCAGTTCTGCCTCGCGCTCGCCGCATTCGCCGAGCAACGTCTGAGCCGCCTCTTCCCACAGCTCGGTCAGCGAGATGCCGGGTCGGCCGGCGGCGAGTTCGCGCATGCGTCTCTCGAGACGGAGCACGTGCTGGCGGAGCAGCGTTCCCGCGTTGCCTTCGTGTGCGATCTCGCCCAGCAGGCGGTTGATCACGCCGGTCAGGGAATCGACGAAGGCCGGCGATTCCGTCCCTCCGAGGAGCACGACCGGAAAGTCGTAGCGCAGCCCGGTCAGCTCACCGTAGGATGCCGTCAGGGCCGGCCGGTAGCCGGGCGCCGGATCCGCGCCGGTCGCGTGGCGGCCGGTCAGGTGGAAATTGAGCAGGTCGGGGTTCATCGTGCTCATGATCGTTCCCGCGGCCAGATGGTGAATTTGTCCAGCTCCTCGTTGAGTCCTTTCCTGACGAGCGACGGGGTGACGGACTTCGTCCGCGCTCTCAATTCCTCGTAGCGCGGCGTATCCGGGTTGCGATAGAGGATGCCGACAGGAAGCCGCTCGCTGGTGGCGGCAATGCGGCGGGCGTCGACGAGATCGGCCGGATCGTGCTCCTCCCGGTTCCTGTAGATGCGTGACAACGAAGACGAGAGCTGCACGCCGTCCTCGTGCTCCAGGATCAGCAGCCGGTCCGGATCCTGCACGCACGGTTCCCAGCGGTCCGCCTGGAATTCCGGGCATCGCTGCAGAATGCGGATGAACGAGAAGCCTTTGTGGCGGAAGCCCGCATGGATGATCTGGAACAGCAGTTCCGGGATCCAGTCCGCCGCCTGAGCGACGAACGACAGGTTGGACATGCCGAGTGTCGCCTGCAGCGGATCCAGGGGCCCCAGAACGGTGCCGCGGGGCGAGGTGTTCGAGCGGGTGCCCAGCGGCGACGTGGGCGAGGCCTGCTTCTTCGTGAGGCCGTAGATGTTGTTGTCGTGCAGCAGCACGGTCATGTCCATGTTGTAGCGCGTGGCATGCACCCAGTGCCCGGCGCCGATGCTGCAACAGTCGCCGTCGCCGGTGGAAACGAAGACGTGCAGGTCGGGCCGGCGCATCTTGATGCCCTCGGCGACCGGCAGCGCGCGGCCGTGCAGGCCGTGGAAGCCGTAGCTGCCCATGTAGTGAGGCAACCTGCTCGAGCAGCCGATGCCGGAGACGACCACGATCTTCTCCGGGGGCAGCTGCTCCTCGCGGCACACGCGCTGCATCGCCGCCAGTATCGCGTTGTCGCCGCAACCGGTGCACCAGCGCGGCATCCGCCCCGCGTAGTCTTCGAGCCGGCGCTCGATCTCGCCGGAACGCCTCAGGATCTCGGATGCGCGCGTACTCATTTTCCCAACCTCTCGCGGATGACGCGCTCGACCGTGCGCGGCTTGATGGGTTGTTCGCCGACCTCACCCCAGCAGTCCAGATCGACCAGATACCGGGCGCGCAGCAACCAGGCCAGGTTCGAGTAACGACGGTTGTCCTCGTCGATCAGCTCGTCCTCCAGGGAGTCGGCCCAGTTGTTCTCGATCACGAGCACCTTGTCGAAGCGCTTCAGGATCTCCCTGATCCCCGAAGCCAGCGGCTGCAGGATTCGCAGATGCATCGACGATACGCCGTGGCCGTCGGCCCGCACGCGCTGTACCGCTTCCTCGATCGCGCCGCGGGTGCTGCCCCAGCCGATCACCAGCAGTTCGCCGGCATCGTCGCCGTACAGGGTCGGCGTGCGGATGGTCTTCTGCAGTGCCGCCAGTTTCAGGCTCCGGTGACGCATGCCTTCCCTGTTGGTCTTCAGGTTGTACGCCACGCAGCTGCGCCGGTCGTGGGCCAGGCCGGTCAGTGTATGCATCCCGCCCGGCTGCCCGGGCACGACGCGCCGGCGCTCGCCGGTGCGGGGATTCCAGTCGTAGGCGAGATAGCCCTCTTCCACCGGGCTCAGATCGACCGGCGGAGCGAGCCAGTCCTCACAGAACTCCGGCCGGGGGAAAGGCTGCTGCGCCGTCCCCAGGCTGGCGTCGGAGAGCAGCACGACCACCGTGTTGAAGGTCTCGGCGATGCGCCGCGCCGTGATCACCGAGTAGAAGCAGTCTTCGATATCGCTCGCCGCCATGACGACCTTTGGTGCGTCGCCATGGCTGCCGAAGCATGCGGTGAGCAGGTCGCCCTGTTCGGGTTTCGTCGGCTGCCCCGTCGACGGTCCGCCGCGCTGCACGTCGATGACCACCAGCGGGATCTCGGCCATGACGGCGAGCCCCAGCACTTCCTGCTTCAGCGAATAGCCCGGTCCGGAGGTGATCGTCACCGCGCATTTGCCCGCATACGAGGCGCCGACGGCGAAAGCCGCGGCGGCTATCTCGTCCTCGGCCTGGTGCACCACCCCGCCGACTTTCTCGAATGCGTCGCTCAGATAGTGCGACGCCGAGGTCGCCGGCGTGATGGGGTACATCGCGCATACCTCCATGCCGGATGCCATGATGCCGAGCGCCAGCGCCGTATTGCCGTTGACGACGATATTCGGCTCGACGGCGGGCTCCGTCCGGATCCTGTACTTCATATCCAGGTTCTCTTCGGCCCAGGCGAATCCGGCATCGCAGAGCCGCTGGTTCGCCGTGACGACCAGGTCGCCCTTCTTGCCGAAGATGAAGCGGATCTGCTCGTGGGCCACCTCGAGATCGAGACTGTGGATGCTGCACAGCAACCCGAGCACGAACATGTTCTTGCCCCGCCGGGCGTCGGAGACGATCTCCAGACACTCGGTCTCCATCGGGATCTCGTGCACCGTGTAGCCGCGCTCGACCAGTTCGTCGTAGACCTTGCGATAGGCGGCTGCGACACTCGGGTCCTCGTCGCTGCGCCACTTGTCTTCCAACAGTATGGTGGCACCGGGCTTCAGTTCGTCGGCGCCCAGCCGGCCGAGCAACACCTGTTCGTTGAATGCGACCACCAGGTCCGCTTCGTCGCCGCCATTGGTGATGCGCCGGCCCGCCACCCGGACCCGGTTGCCGCTGGCACCCTCGACGCTTCGGGCCGGCGGCTGGATCTCGGCCGGGATGATCTCGACGGTCCAGACGCCGTGACCGAGTCGCGCGGCGATCGCACCGAACGACTGGCCGCATTTCTGTGCCCCCTCGCCGGAGTCGCTGATGATCTCCACGATGTGCTCGTCGATCTCGACGGCCGGCTTGCCGACAGGGGAGGTTACCTTTTTGCGTTTCGCTACTGCCATCGTCCTTCCCTCACGCGATCCGCACGCGTACGTGCGCCCGCTCTCCCGCGGGAATGCCGAATATCCTTTCCACCGGTTCGTCTTCCGGCTCATGCACGGAGTCGATATCACGGATGCCGAGATAGGCCTTCATGCTGCGCGCGGCACGTCGTCCCGCACCCAGTGCCAGGAACACCGTGGCGCCGCCCGTGACGATGTCGCCACCGGCGAACACACCCGCGATCGACGTCTCCAGATTGTCGTCCGTCTCGATGTAGTCCCACTTGTTGAGCCGGATCTTCGAGGTCTGGCCT
>JARRPZ010000086.1:0-11313 GCA_037382365.1 Gammaproteobacteria bacterium | reverse complement strand
CTGCTCTCGTTCCGCTTCCGTCGTTTCGGTGCGGAGGCGAAGGCGCTCACCATCCCCGACTGGGTGGGCAAGCGATACCGGGCGCCCGGGTTCGCATTGTATTTCTCGTTCCTGAATCTTTTGTCCTTCGCGTTCGTGGTACTGCTCGTCGGCGGTATCTCGATCGTCATGCAACGCCTGCTCGGTATCTCCAATCCGACCGCGCTGCTCATCACGCTGACCTTCGTCACCGGTTACGTGTTCATCGGCGGCGCCTATGCCCACGTGCTCACCAACATGCTGCAGGGTTCGCTGATGATCATCGTCACGCTGGTCGTGATCGGTTCGGGCATCGCCATCCTGCTGGCCGAGCCGACCTCCCTGGTCGATCGTCTCGCGGCCGTGGATCCCGCCCTGCTGCTGCCGGTCAACCCGGACGGTCAGCTGTTCAATGACCGCTTCTCCGTCTACCTGGCCGGCTTCGTCATCGGCGCCGTCCTCGCCTGCCAGCCACACATCCTGACGAAGGCGCTGTATGTGACGTCGGATGCGGCGGTGCATCGCTATCTGCTGGTCTTCGCCGCGGTGTTCTTCCTGTTCCTGCTGCTCGCGAGCGTCGGCTTCCTCGCCCACCTGGTGGTGCCGGAGAGCGCGTTGATCGACGAGGCCACCGGGACGTTCCGGCAGGATCTGGTGATGACGGTCTACCTGCAGACGGTCTTCCCGGACTGGGTCTTCACCGTGATCAGTGTCGTGCTGCTGGCGGCGGCGATGTCGACGCTGGACGGACTGCTGGTCTCCCTGTCGACCATCACCGCGAACGACCTGGTGCTGAACCTGGTGGAGCGATACTCGACCCGCGAACGCACGCCGGAAGAACGCATGCAGCTCGGTATGCGGGCGAGCCACGTCGTCCTGGTGGCGATCGCGGTGGCGGCGTTCCTCGTCAACCTGGATCCCCCGCGGCTGCTCGGCATATTCGGTCAGGTCGGCGTCTACGGACTCGCGGTGGCGGCCGCGCCGCCACTGCTCGCCGGCGTCCTGTTCAGGGACATCCCCCTCGGCTTGCTGTGGATGGCCTCGGCCGGCGCGCTCGTCGTCCACATCGTCCTGTACCTCTACGGCAGCACACTGTTGCCCGGCGTGGAACTGACCTTCGCCAACCCGGGCGTCACGGGCACGATCGGCGCCATCGTGGGTATCGTGCCGGTGCTGCTCGTCGGCTGGTGGCTGAACCGCAATAAACTGTAGGAGGGCCTCCAGGCCCGATCGAGGGCATCGCAATCGGGCCTGGAGGCCCTCCTACCTCGGGGGATCTCCGAACATGCGGCGGACGTACCACTGGTCGAAGGCATGTACGCCCGATTCGCTCGGATGGTACGGCCCCGGGACGTGGCCGCTCGATGCCAGGCCGAGCTGGGCGTTCTCGCACAGGCTCCAGTCCTGGCGGTTCGTCATGTCCCAGAAGTCGATGGCGTCCTGCGGGTCGAACGCGGGGTCGGCCATCTGTTCCGGTGAGCAGAACCACTCGGTCTCGATGTAGACACTGCCGGGACCCCTCGGCCACAGGTAGTGAGCCATGACGTAGTCCGGCGCCAGGCTGTAGAGGAAGTTCGGATACACGTTGAAGTAGTGCACCAGGCGTTTCTCCTGTTCATCGAGCCCGGGCAACGGGGGATTCTCCGTGACCCCCGACACGGTGAGCGTATTGCAGCCGTCCTTGATGCCCATCGGTCCGCCGTTGAAGTTCCGCCCCGTCACGTCGTGTTCCGGGAAGGCCTCGTAGGTAGTCACCCGGTGCAGCTGCGGGTGAGCGAGTGAGCAGTGGTAGCACTCGTTGTAGTTCTCGCAGACGAGTTTCCAGTTGGCGGCCACTTCGTACTCGTGCCGCCCTGCCGGCTGCAGCGTCTGCGCGGCGTATCGGGAGAGGGCGGGGAAATCGGAGAACGCCTCACGGAGGGGCTGGGCATCCTCGTCGAGATTGATGAACAGGAACCCCTGCATGGATTCGAGGCGCACCTCCCGCAGCGGGTAGTGCCTGCGATCGAAACCCGGGACTTCCTCCATGGTCGGCGCGGCGATCAGCTCGCCGTCCAGCCCGTAGGCCCAGTTGTGGTAGGGGCAGCGGAACATACGGCAGTGTCCCGACCCCTCGGTGACCACGCGGGTACCGCGGTGCCGGCAGACATTATGGAACGCTCTCGCGCGTCCCGCCTTGTCGCGCACCAGTATCACGGACTCCGGTCCGACATCGACGACCAGGAAGTCACCGGGAGCGGCGAGGCGTGTGTGGTGGCAGGCCACCAGCCACATCGAACGGAAGATCTCCTCCAGTTCCCGTTCGTAGAGGGCGGGGTCGTGGAAAATCCAGCCGGGGGGCGTTCGCGCTTCGCCGAATTCCCTGTCGGTCAGTCGGACGTCCTTTTCATCCGGTACCGTTGCCATCGCGTCGCAGCCTCCCTCCGGCCTGTGCCATAATATGGAACAGCATGCCATATGATGGTAACACATGAACGTGACACCTCCGCCGAGGGGCGCTCAGGCGGCGCTGCGTGCGATCCGACTCCTCAAGGCGTTCACACCGGACCGGCCGGAACAGTCACTGGGCGACCTGAGCGCCCGGCTGGGTCTGAACAAGAGCACGGCCCACCGGCTGCTGGCAGCGCTGGAAAGCGAGTCGCTGGTGGAGCGCGACCCCGAGCGCGGCACTTATCGGCTCGGCGCCGGCACCGTCGCACTCGGCGTCCAGGCACTCGCCGGCAGCGACCTCCGTTCCCGGGTCCATCCCGTGCTGGAGCGGCTGGCGGCGCTGAGCGGCGAGACCGCGACGCTCGAGGTGCTCGTGGAAGACAATGTCGTCATCCTCGATGAAGTGGAAGGACGGCACATGGTCGGCACCGGCGGGCACACCGGCACACGCTGGGCGGCCCATGCGACGTCCACGGGGAAGGCGATCCTCGCCGCCGTCACCGAAGAATGGCCCGTGCCGGCGGAGTCGACACTGCCGGCCTTCACGGCGCAGACGATGACCTCGCCCGAGCGGTTGTCCGAGGGCCTGGCGGCCGTGCGCCGGCGCGGCTATGCGACCGCAGTCGATGAACTGGAAGAAGGGTTCACCGGCGTCGCGGCGGCTTTCTGCGACCCGGACGGCCGGGTGCGCGGGGCGCTCTCGCTCAGCGGTCCCACCAGCCGGCTGACGGTCCGGCGCCGCGCCGAACTGGGTCGATTGCTGGCGGCGGAGGCGCAAGCACTGTCCGGGATGGCCTGAACCCTCGGCATTCCGTCGGCGTGCTACCATCCCGTCGTCGAGGCAGCGGGGCAGCCTGATTCGAATACTCGTCTTTCTGCTGGCACTCGGCCTGTCCGCGACGGCGTGGCCCCAGGCGGACCCCCAGCTTCCCCGCGTGGCCCTCGCGGGCGTCCCGCTCGATATCACCATCGAAGGCCTGGCCGCCGACGCCCGGGTCGAGCTGGAAGCCGATACGCTGACCTACACGGCGCTGGCGGACGCCGGCGGCCGGGCCGTGTTCGAAGACGTGCTGGTCGACGACGCCGGGGAGCGGGAGCTGCGCTTCTTCGACGTCACCGCCGGCAGGCCGGGCGAACGCGTCGCCGAAGGCACGCTGCGTTTCATCCCCGGCTGGTTGTCCATCCTGCCGCCGCTCCTCGCCATCTTCCTGGCGCTGGCCCTCCGGAGCGTGATCCCCGCCCTCATGATCGGGATCTGGTGCGGCGCGACGACGCTCGTATCGCTCACGCCCTCCGGCGCCTTCCGTGGTCTGCTGGAGTCCTTCCAGCTGCACGTCACCGACGCACTGGCCGATCGCGACCATGCCATGATCATCCTGTTCAGCCTGATGATCGGCGGCATGGTCGGCATCGTGATCCGCAACGGCGGCATGCACGGCGTGGTGCGCATCATCATGCGCCGGGCGGACGATCCTGTAAGCGGGCAGTTGTCGGTGTGGCTGATGGGGATCGCCATCTTCTTCGACGACTATGGTAATTCGCTGGTCGTCGGCAATACCGCCCGGTCGGTGACCGACCGGTTACGCATCTCGCGGGAGAAGCTCGCCTACATCGTCGATTCGACGGCAGCGCCGATCACTTGCATCGCGCTGGCCACGACCTGGATCGGCTATGAAGTAGGACTGATCGGCGACGCGCTGAAGACCATCCCCGAATTCAGTCAGAACGCGTATTCCGTGTTCCTCTCCACGATCCCGTACAGTTTCTACCCGCTGCTGGCGCTGTTCTTCGTGTTCCTCGTCGCAGTGACCGGACGCGATTTCGGCCCGATGCACGCAGCGGAAGTGCGGGCCCGGAGCGGCCGGGTGCGTTCCGAGGCCGCCGAAGCGACATCCGAAGAGGGGCTGGAGAGTCTCGAGCCGGACGAGGGCGCGCCGATCCGGGCCGTGAACGGTGTGGTCCCCATCCTCGTGCTGATCGTGACGCTCCTGGCCGGGCTGCTCCTCACCGGCCAGGGCGAATCCCTGCCGGAGGTGATCGGCAGCGCCGATCCGTACAAGAGCCTGATGTGGGGTTCGCTGCTGGGCGTCGTCGCCGCGGCGCTGCTCTCGCTGGTGCAGCGTATCCTGACCGTGGACGAGACCATCGATGCCTGGTACACGGGCGTCAAGTCCATGCTGTTCGCGATGGTGATCCTGGTGCTCGCATGGGCACTGGCGGGCATCGCCGAAGAGCTGCGCACCGCAGACTACCTGGTGAGCCTGCTCGGCGACTCCGTATCGCCCCCGCTGATCCCCGCGCTGGTCTTCGTCCTCTCGGCGCTCACGGCGTTCAGCACCGGCACCAGCTGGGGCACGATGGGTATCCTGATGCCCCTGGTCATCCCGCTCACGTGGGCGGTGATGTCGGCCGCCGGCATGACCGGACCGGAGCATCACGCTATCCTCTATTCCGCCATCGCCTGCAACCTGGCGGGCGCCGTATGGGGTGATCATTGTTCGCCGATCTCCGACACGACGATCCTCTCGTCCATGGCGAGCGGCTGCGACCATATCGAACACGTGCGGACACAGCTGCCGTACGCGATGGTGGTCGGCCTGGTCGCCGTGCTGGCGGGTACCCTGCCTGCCGGTTACGGGCTGCCCTGGTGGATCGCCCTGCCACTCGGTGGCGCCGTCCTGTTCGTGCTGCTCCGCCTGATCGGTCGGCGCCCCGGGGGGACGCCCGCCGCGCGGCCGGCGACGGGCGCGGAAGGGCATGCGGATGGTGTTCGGCCTCAGGATGGATAAACTAGGCAGGCGCTCCCCGTAGCGCGGCGGGGAATGGGGGACGACCCATGGCCATGAATCTGCGCAGGACACTGCGCCTGCGATCCGGCGAATCCGTGGATGCCGAGGGCATCATGACGGATCGGGACTTCCAGTTCCTGATCGCCTCCCTGCTGGTGCGTATCGCCCGGAGTGACGGCACGATCTCGACGGCGGAGACATCCCGGATGCTCGCCATCACCGAGACGCACTTCCGCCTGAGCAGTGCCGAAGCACTGGAGCTGCTGACCACTGCCGTGGAGGAGGCTCCCGCACAGGACGAACTCGAAACGCAGCTACGGGAGCTGAAGGACCTCCTGGACCCGTCCGAGAAAGAGGAGATCGCCGTACTGATGCTCGAGCTGATCGCGGCCGACGGCAAGCGGGAGTCGGCGGAACTCGAAGTACTGCATTATGCCGCGGAAGTGCTGGAGATTTCGCCGGAGTGCATGCATTCGGCGTTCGAGCGTTTCTTCAAAGGATAGGAAGGCCTTCCTATGTGGCGGGGGTGATGCGCAGCAGCTGACCGTTTCGCTCGTCCGTGAGCAGCCACAGCATGCCGTCGGGTCCCTGGGCGACCTGCCGGATGCGGCCGTAGGCATCGTCGAGCATGCGCTCCTCACCCGTGACCCGATCGCCATCGAGGGTCAGGCGCACGAGCTGCCCGAATTTCAGTGAACCGACGAAGAGATCACCGCGCCACTCCGGGAAGGCGTCGCCGGTGTAGAAGGTCATACCGGACGGAGCGATCGACGGGACCCAGTAGTGCACCGGCTGCGCCATCCCGGGCTTCTGGCTGCCTTCCCCGATCTTCGTGCCGATACCGTAATTGCGACCGAACGTAATGACCGGCCAGCCGTAATTCGCCCCGGCCCGCATCACATTCACTTCGTCGCCGCCCTGCGGGCCGTGTTCGTGAGTCCAGATCTGTCCATTCGGGCGCAACGCGATGCCCTGCATGTTGCGGTTGCCGAGCGTATAGATCTCCGGCCGCGCGTCGTCGCGTCCGACGAACGGGTTGTCTTCCGGCACGCTGCCGTCGGGGTTCAGCCGCAGGAGGCTGCCATTGTGGGACGACGGCTCCTGAGCGGAGGGTCGATCGCCGCGGTCGCCCAGCGAGACGAAGAGTTTTCCGTCCGTTCCGAACAGCAGACGCGAGCCGAAATGTCGCTTGCTGTTGGCTTTCGGCACTGCCCGGAAGATCACCTCCGGATCCCGCATCGCGTCGCCTTCGAGCCGTCCCCGCAGCACCTCCGTGCTGTAGCCGTCTTCGCCCCGCCCGGCATAGGTCAGATAGACCAGCCGGTTCGCTTCGAAATCGGGGTCTATCGCGACGTCCAGCAACCCCCCCTGACCGTGCTGATCGATCTCCGGGAGGCCGGAGACAGGCCGGTCCACGAGCCGCCCGTCGCGGATCAGCCGGAGCGAGCCTGCGCGCTCGGTCACCAGCAGCTCGCCCCCGGGCAGGAACGCGAGGCCCCACGGGTGTGCCAGCCCGTCGACCACCACGGATACGTCGATGGTGTGTCGGTCGGTCTCGAATCGCTCGGCCCGCGCCTCCGGGACCAGCCCGACGAACAGCGGGATCAGGAGCAGCAAGCTCGCTGCGGCACGCACGATGTCTCTCCCTCGATCGTAGATCTTCTTATTCAATCGACCCGGCTCACGGCGATACGTTCCGCCCTTCGCCGGCCTGCGGCGACCACACGCAGTCGGTGGCCACGCCATTCCAACTCGTCTTCCACGACCGGCAACCGCCCCAGGCGTGTCGCCATCAGCCCGCCGACGGTGACGGCGTCCTCTTCCGGTTCCCAGGGCAGCCCGAGGTGCCGGCAGAGCTTGCGCAGATCCATGGTACCGCGGACGTGGACGGAACCATCGGACTGCTTCCAGAGATCCTCCGCAGGCTGATCCGTCTCGTCGTAGATCTCACCGACGATCTCCTCCAGCAGGTCCTCGTTCGTCACGATCCCGAGGAAGGTGCCGTATTCGTCCACGACCAGCGCCATGTGGGTGCGGGTCTCCTGAAAGCCGAGGAGCAGCGAATTCAGCGCACGGGTCTGCGGCACGATCAGTGGCTCGCGGACCAGGGCGTCCCAGTCCACTTCGCCCTCCGGGTGTTCCTGCAGGTAGATGAGCACTTCCTTTGCCAGCACGAGACCGGTCACCTGGTCCAGGTCCTCCGTCGGTGAATACGGGAACCGGCTGTAGCGCTCTGCCGTCAGCGTCGCGACGAGCTTCTCGCGGGTCATGTCACCGGAGAGGTAGCGTACCGCCTCCCTCGGCACCATGACGTCGATGGCGCGCAGCTGCCTCAGGCGCGTCGCGCCGACGATCATCGAAGCCGTGCGCAGGCCGACGCTGCCCTCCTGCCGGCCCAGCGAGGCAAGCAGGCGGATCTCCTCCACCGAGGTGATCGGCATGGGCTCGGCGCCGCCGCGCAGCGCTCGCGAGATCCTGCCGGCTACGGCGACCAGCGGTTTCAGGGCCACGGTAAAGGCATAGATGCCGAAAGCCACCGGCGGAGCCAGCCGGTCGGCGTAGCTGACACCGAGGGTCTTGGGGATGATCTCGGTGAAGAGCAGTACCGCGATCGTGAAGACGATGGTGAATATCCACAGCGTCTCGGCGTCGAATACGTCCGAGTAGCTCGCGCCGGCGACGGATGCGCCGACCGTATGCGCGATGGTGTTGACGATCAGGATCGCGGCGATCGGCGTGTCGATGTCCTGCTTGAAATTCCGCAACAGTCTGCCGGACGGTCTGCCGGCCGCGGCCAGGCTCTCGACCCGGGAATAGCGTACCGAGAGCAGCACCGATTCGAAGATGGAGCACAGGAACGAGAACACGAGTGCCACCGAGACGGCGGTGACGAAAACCAGCATGGAGACTCCCCGGTAACTTGTCCGGGCCAGAGGGTAACCCGAGCGGCTACGCTTCAGAACAGCTTCATGGCACCGAGCGTGACCACCTGTCGATCGTAGGAGAAGAATTCGTCGCTGGAATCGTTGTCCGCCTGGCGGTATTCGAGCACGGTGAGCCAGTCTGCCGGCAGCCGCCACGTCACCGCGCCGCGCAGCGTCGTGAGCTGTTCGTCCCGGGGCGTGGCCGCGTCGGCGTATTTGCTACGACGGAAATCGATGCCGGCCTCCCAGCCGGGCCCCTGGTCCGGCGCGTATCGGTACTCCAGGGAATAGCGAGAACGGTCGGGGGACGTGCCGGGATCGTCACGATCGTTGCGCTCGAGCCAGTAACGGAGTTGCAGGCGATGCCCGTCGCGATACCAGCGGTAGCGCAGATCGAGTGCCTGGCGGGAGCCCTCGATCCCCGGGTAGAGCGAGTCGGCATCCCGGATCTCGTGACGAGCGTAACCGACCTCCAGCGAGGCGCTCCGGCCGAGGTATCGCAGCAGGCGCAGATGCCCGCCGTATTCGCGGTCGAAGTCCTCTCCCCCGAGCGTGCCCGCGTTCGCTTCCGCGCCGGCCTCGAACCGCCAGTCCGTCGTGCGCCAGTCATAGACGGCGCCCACGCCGAGTTCGGACTGGTCGAAATCCTCCGCATCGGCGTAGCGCACCAGATAGGCGCTCGCGTGGACCCGCAGACCGCCCTCGTCGCTCCAGGGACCCTCGACGGTGGCGAAGAGGTCGAACATCGGGCTGTCCGTGGTGGTCCCCGGGGAGACGGTGTCCTGGTCTCGCAGCACCACATTGTCGTCGTGGCCGGCCCGCACGCCCAGTGCGCCCGCCCACCGGTCGATATCACGAGGTTGCGGTTCGAGGTCGCGTAGCGCGCGGGAGGCCAGCACCCGGATCTCCCGGTTCGTCGCGCTGAGTTCGTATGCGCTCAGGAAGTGTTGGGCAGCTTCCGTCTCCCGGCCCAGCCGGCGGGCCACGAGCCCCAGGTTGTACTCGGCGAGTCCTCGCATCTTCGGGAATCGGTCCCGGATCAGCTCGAAGGCCTCGCCGGCAGCAGCGTAATCGCCTGACCGGTAGTGACTCACGGCGATGTTGTAGTGCACCGCGGGACCGCCCATGCCGGCGTCCCGGGCGAGTTGGAAATACACGAGCGCCGAGCGGTAGTCGCCCACGGCGAAGGCCGCCTTGCCATCGGACCAGTCGTCGGCGGGAGTGGCCTGAGCGATGGCGATCATCCCCAGCCCGAGCACCGTCGCCAGGGCCGGCAGGCGCGGCAGGCTGATCGGTAGCGCTACTCGCAGGTCCATGACGGTGATTTAACAGCAAGAACCCGCCGCGAATAACCGCGGCGGGTCCTTTCTGTGACGGAGATCAAACCGTCGGCGGATTTGTTGCGATCAGTCTCCCGGTGGGCCGGGATTCCCGGGCGGAGCCGGCAGATCCTCGGGACGCCCCCGTGCCTTCTCGGCACGACCGGGTATCTCGCGTCCCTCGTGCGCCCGATCCGCCATCTCGGCGCCGCGCGCGCGTGCACCTTCCGCCGCCGACCTGCCGCGGTCGGAGCGGGCCCGATTCGCATTCTCCAGGCCCCGCCGCGCCTTCTCGACGGCCGCCACGTCCTCCTGCACCGCGCCCGGCAGTGCGATCTCGGAGGTCACGGTCTCGGGGAGATCCGCCTCGCCCGCGTCCATCAGGCGGATGGTCGCTTCGGCCGGCACCCGTCCCGTGACCGCGTCGCGAGCCTCGTCGGCAGCCTGTGCCGGCAGCAGGTCGTCTCCGCCTTCGCCGGTCGTGTCCTCGCTCCAGGCGCCGCCCGACGCGAGCAGCAGCAGCATCGTGCCGACGCCGATCCATTCGCGCTTCATGGTCCCGTCCCTGCGTGTCACGTCTGCGTCCTCCCGTCGATCGCGTCTCGTCGCACCATTCGTTTCTCACTGGCGTAAACGCTGCAGCGGCCATGCCCGTCGACGAGGTTGAACATAATCAGGCGTCCGTATTGAGATTCACGACGAACATCTTTTCCGTCTCGGGGTGCCTCAGGCGCACCACGACCTGGCCGCCGCCGGGGGCGAGGCCGATGACGGGCAGGCTCAGCCGGTTCACACCGGCCTCCAGATTCGTCTTCCAGGAGAGTTCCCGCGTCTTGCCGTAGCCCGCGAGTTCGACGCCGTCGGAAAGCAGGACGCTGATGTCGGCGCCCTCGAGTGCCCGATCCACCTCGATGGCCAGGTCCAGGTCTCTCGGTTCGCCGAGCGCGGCGCGGAACTCGGCGACGCCCGGCTGCCCGGCCGGACCCGGCGGCGGCGTGCCGAGCCAGCCGACGGCGATCGCCAGCGTGACCAGCGAGGCCGCTATGGCCCCGCCGAAGCCGGTGCCGGCGACGAAGCCCGGGCGCCGGCGGCGGACCGGCACGCTGCCGATCCGGTCCCCGACCCGCGAGAAGAGATCCTCGGGCGCTGAGGGCGGTCGCACTTCCCCGAGCATCGCCATCGCCGCCGTGCCGCGGAGTGCGTCCTGGCAGTCGGGGCAGCGGTCGATGTGCCTGCGGCAGGCGGCGAGTTGTCCGTCCGGGAGGCTCTCCGCCGCCCGGATGGCATCCAGATTGGCTGCTACGGTGTCACATTTCATGATTCGCCCCCTATTACTTTCAGCGGCGGTGTCTGTACGCGGTCGTTGTAGAGCAGGCGTCCCAGCCGGGTGCGCGTGCGGTGCAGCCTGGCCTTCACGGTGCCTTGCGGCATGCCGGATGCGCGGCAGAGTTCGGCGATGCTGAGCCCCTCGATGTCGTACATGGCCAGCAGCGCACAGTCGTCCGGATCGAGGAATCGCATGGCATCGATGACCCGGGCGAACTGCTGTTCCCGCTGCACCAGTTCATCGGGCTGCGGATCGTCCGCGGTCAGCAGGTCGGTATCGTCGTCACCGTCGGCCAGTGCCACCGGCGAGCGCCGGTTGCGGCGCAGGCCGTCCACGAACTCGTTGTAGACCACTCGCAGCAACCAGGCGCGGCGGTGTTCCATCTCATCGAGGTCGTCCAGATGGTCGAGCACCTTGATGCAGACTTCCTGGATCAGATCTTCCGCGTCGTGCCGCGTGCGTGTCATGCGCCACGCCGCCGCGTACATCGCGTCGAAGTGGGGCTG
>JARRPZ010000085.1:0-12514 GCA_037382365.1 Gammaproteobacteria bacterium | reverse complement strand
GATCTGCTGGCACGGATCGGCACCATCCACCGCCTGCAGGGTAATCCCGAAATGGCCGTACGCGCCTACAGCATGGCGTTGCGCCAGGACCCGGATCACTTCGCATCGCTGCAGGGTCGCGGCCTGGTCCTGATGGCCCACGAGCGTGACGACCTCGCCCTGAAGGACTTCGAGCAGGCCCTGGTGGTGGATCCCTGGGCATGGCGCGTGCACAACGGGCTGGGGATGATCGCGGACCGAGAGGGCGATCACGCGAAAGCCATCAGCCATTACGACGCGGCGCTGAGCGTGCAGCCGGGTGCGCCCATATTGCTGAACAACCGGGGCTATTCCCATTACCTCGCCGGTCACTACGATCTGGCTGTCCAGGACCTGCTGTCCGCCGCTGCCGGCCACGGTTACGACAAGGCCTGGCTGAATCTCGCCAGGGTCTATGCGGAGACCCGCGAGTACGAAGAGGCCATCTCGAACTATGCGCGGGTCCACAGTCGCTCCGAGGCGCTTTTCCTCGTGGCGGAGTCGGCGGCTCGCAACGGCGACGTGCGGAAGGCAGAGGCTTTCCTGCGTCGGGCGATAGAGAGTTCTCCCACCTACTTCCCCGAGGCCGAAGAGAGTCTGGCTCAGCTCCGGACGCGCGTGCAGTAGCGCGTCCCATGGTCCCATGGCCGACACCGTGACAGCGGTCACAGACACCACTGTGCGCTCGCATCAAGCTCTGTTCTTATGTTCATCGGTGTCGATTGCGGGGACGGGAGAGCGAGCATGCACACGCAAAGAGGTCTGACTGCACTGGAGCTGTTGGTCGTCGTCGCCATCATCGCGATGCTGGCCGCCGTCGCCGTGCCGCGCTTCTCCACGCTCGATCGCGAGGCCCGCGAAGAGGCGGTGATTTCGCTGGCCGACGGGGTCAAGAGTTCCGCCGAGCTCACCTACCAGATCTGGTCTGCGGCGGGACAGCCCGAGACGCTGAACTTCCAGGGCGAGGAGATCACGCTAGTGCATGGTTATCCGGCGGAGCAGGCGATCGCGCAGGCGGTGATCGGACCCGGCGGTTTCCGCCAGAAAGACGGTGTGTGGATCCACGACGCCGCGCGATCCGCCCTCGACTGCGGCGTCATCTACCTGCCGCCCGCCCGGGCCGGCATGTCGGCGACGGTCAACGCCTATACCGACGGCTGCTGACGGCGTTTCAGCGTCCGGCGCGGCCGGCCTCCTCGCGGAGGAATAGCGACACCTTCTCCGGGTGCATCGGCCGGCTGAACAGGAATCCCTGAGCCAGGTCGCAGCGGCAGTCCCGCAGAAACTCCAGCTGCTCGGCCGTTTCGACGCCTTCCGCGGCCACTTCGATATCCAGACCGCGCGCCATCGCGATGGCGGCCCTGACCAGGCGCTGGTGCTTTTCGTTCTCCTGGACGTCGGCGATCAGGCTGCGGTCGATCACGAAGGTATTCACCAGACCGGTGTCCAGTGAGCGCAGCGATACGTCCTGAGTGCCGAAGCGGTCCAGCGAGATGCGTACGCCGAGAGCGTGCAATTCGTCCATCACGTGCATCGGCATCCGCCGGCCGTGCGCCATGCCGGAAGTGAGTATTTCGAGTTCGAGGCAGCCGGGATCCAGGTCCGTGTCCGACAGCGCCTTCTTCACCGCGTCCACGATACGGCCCTGGGAGACCTGACTCGCCGAGAGATTCACGGCGACGGTCAGGTCGGGCAGGCCGAACTGGCCCTGCCACGCCTTCAGCTGGGCGGCGGCGCGCGCGATCACCCATTCGCCGACCGAATGGATGAGTCCGCTCGATTCGAGTATCGGCAGGAAGCGATCCGGGGCGAGCAGGCCGAATCGGGGATGCTGCCAGCGCAGGAGCGCCTCGAAACCGATCAGTCGGTCGTTGCGGACGTCGATGCGCGGCTGGTAGTGCAACAGCAGCTCATGGCGTACCAGTGCGTGGCGTAGTCCGACCTCGAGCTCTTCCCGATCGGCGATGCGATGATTCAGCGCCTCCGAGTGGAACTGGAAGCGCTCGCCGCCGCGCTGCTTCGCCTGGCGCATCGCCAGCGTCGCCGAGCGTACGAGGTCGGCGGCGTTGTTTCCCGCGTCGGGGAACAGGGCGATGCCGATGCTCGGCGTCACATAGACTTCATTGCCGGCGATGAAGTAGCGGTCCTCCAGCGTGAGCATCAGTTTCTGGGCGACGGCGGCGGCGTCCCGTGGCGACGTGACGTCCTCGATACAGACGAGAAACTGATCCCCGTCCCATCGGCCGATCAGGTCGCCGAGGCGCAGCTCCCGGACCAGCCGCAGCGCGACCTCCTGCAGCAACCGGTCGCCGACGTCATGACCCAGTGTCTCGTTCACCGCCCTGAAGCGGTCCAGATCGACCATCAGGACACCCAGTGCGGCGTCCTGGCGCGCTGCGCGTGCGAGTGCCCGTCCGAGCTGCTCCGTGAACAGGCGCCGGCCGGCGAGTTCGGTGAGCGGATCGTAGAGGGCCGTGCGATCCGACACCGGGACACGCTTCTGGCCGGCGTCCGTCGAGTCCCGGAAGGAGACGACCGCGCCGACACGTCGCCCGTCCGCATCGACCAGGGCCTGACCGCTCAGCATGAGCAGCACCGGCGGCAGATCGTCGCCTTCGTACAGCGCTTTCATGTCGGTGAACTTCGCGCCGGCCAGTGCGCGCGGCAGCGGTCGGTCGTCCACGGAGAGTGCCTGATCGAGACCGGGGGCCCTGGCGCAGAAATCGCGATACCAACCCGGCCCCGGCCGTTCCCGGGGACCGAGGCCGAGGATGCTCCGTCCGGCCGGATTGATCGAGATGACCACACCGTGCTCGTCGGTGACGATCACCCCGTCGTTGATCCCGTGCAGCAGCGACCGCATGGCCTCTTCCGGCCGTTTCATGCGCCGCACGAACTCGTAGCGATCCAGCGCATAGTGCAGGGATTCGCCGAGGGTCGCAGGGGTGATCTCGTCCAGGCAGAGATAATCCTGTGCGCCATGATGGACGGCGGACATCCCGCGGTGCTCGTTCGCCCGGGAGGTGACCGCGATGACCGGCAGCCCGGCGAGTTCCGCCATGGCCGGGCCGGGGCGTATGCGTTGGCGGCCGGCTTCGGTGAGGCCGACGTCGAGGACGACGATGTCCGGATTGACCCGTTTGACCTCCTCGCGGATGCCGGCCGGGTCGCTGGCGTGATGGATGCCGTCGATGGCGTCCAGCCGACGCAGCATCTGGAGTATGTGGCTGCCGGAGAGGGAATAGTCACCGACATACAGGACGCGCAACTGGCGTGCGAGCGGTTCCGACGGGTCGTCTGCGCTCATTCTCCCTCCGTGTGCAGTGGTGTTTTCGGGTTATTGTTGGAAGCCACCCAGGTCGAGCGATCATAGCAAAAGAGCCGGCGGCTGCCGATGGTCCGAGAGTATTTTGCGCGCCCCTGTAAACCTTCTCGCGGTGCGCCGCATCGAAATGAGGAAAGCAAGATGAGAGGAGTCATCGCGATTGAGTGCGGCCGCCATCATGCAGACGATCGTCGCGCCCGCCGGGGAAGCACCGGCGATGGTTGACGAACCGGTGCCGCTCACCGTCCGTCGGGCGCGCAAGGGCGACCGGCGTGCCTTCGAACAGCTCTACAGGGAGCACGTCGGGCAGGTCTACGGGCTCTGCCTGCGGATGACCGGCGAACCCGCCGAGGCCGAGGACTGTGCGCAGGAGGCGTTCATACAGGCGTGGCGCAAGCTCGGCCAGTTCCGCGGTGATGCGGCCTTCGGCACCTGGCTGCACCGCATCGCGGTCAATGCGGTGCTCGCGCGTCGGCGCCGGGCGAAGCCCGAAGATCCCCTCGATGAGCGGGCGGAGCTTCGCGCGGTGCCCGAGAGCGCATCCGATCAGCGGGATCTGGAGACTGCCATCGCGTCGCTGCCGGAGGGCGCCCGTCACGTCTTCGTGCTGCACGCCGTCTACGGCTACACCCACGACGAGGCGGCCGGGATGCTGGGAATCGCGAGCGGGACGAGCAAGGCACAGCTGCACCGGGCCCGCACGCTCCTCGCGGAGCGCCTCGGCTTCGCCGGGGCCGACGGCAAGACATAGAGGGACAGGCAATTGGACAACCAGGAAGAGAAACGGGCACGGGCGGAGGCGGAACTCGATCGCCGCATCGCCGGCCTTGCCCGGGACGTGGCCCCCGACCGGGATCTCTGGCCGGACATCGAGGCGCGGCTGGATGAGCAAGAGCACGCCGCGCCTTCTCGTTATGGCTGGTGGGGCGCCGCCGCGGCGGCCCTCGCGGTAGCGGCGCTGCTTCCCCTGCTGCTGCGGGAGGCGCCGGACGCGGTCGTGCCGGTCTCCGACGACGTCCCCATGGCGACGGTGCCCGAGACGACGGCGCCGCGCGCGATCGTGCCCGAGGCGACCATACCGGTGGAGACGAGCCCCGGCATGCCCGCGTCCGGTATCGACACGTCCGCCCAGCGGCTGCGGCTACGCAACGCGGCGGTGACGTCCGTACGGCCCGGCCCGGAGTACGACGAGGCACGGGCCGAACTGCTCGAGCTGCTGGAGGAGCGCCTGGAGGGGCTCGCCCCGGAGGAACGGGAGATCGTCGTCAGGAACATCGAGGCGATCAGAGGCGCACTGGAGGAGATCGATACCGCCCTGCAGGACAACCCGGACGACCCGCTGCTGCAGGAACTGATGCTGAAGACCTATCAGACGGAGCTGGATGTGATGGCCCGCGTGAACGGGCTGGCCGGCCCGGCCAGGAGGAGAACGGATCTATGAACACGAAGACATTCATGCTGCTGATCGCAGCCATGCTGCCGCTCGCGGCCCACGCGGACCGGGACGTCGACCGGACACTGCCCTCGAGCGGCGTGAAGGAGGTCCGGATCAGCAACACCTCCGGCTCGGTGGAGGTCACCGGTGCCGACGGCGACGAGATCCGTGTGACCGGTCGCATCGAGGAGGACGTCGAGGAACTCGTCATCGAGAAGGACGGGACGGTGCTCGCCATCGAGGTGAAGATCGATGCTTCCCGCCATGGCCGTACACGGGCCTCGGCGGAGCTGCGTGTCGGCATGCCCGCCGACCTCGCCCTGACCGTGATCGGCACCAGCGCCGACATCGAGGTGGACGGCATACGCGGTGAGCAGCGATTGAAGAGCGTGAGCGGCGACGTCCGCACCGAGATCTGGAGCCAGCCGCTGGACGCCGAGACGGTGAGCGGCGATCTCCGGGTGAAAGGGCACGGCGAGACCTCGCGACTGCGGCTCGCGGCGGTCAGCGGCGACGTGGACGCGGAAGCCGTCGCCGGCGAACTCGAAGCGAAATCGGTGAGCGGAGACCTGGTGATCGAAGCGGATGGCCTGGATCGCGGACGCTTCGAGTCGACGTCCGGGGACGTGATCGCCGAGATCGCGCTGGAGCGCGGCGGCCGCATCGAAGCCGAGAGTGTGAGCGGCGACGTCGAACTCACCCTCGGTGGCGATGTGGACGCGGAGATCGACGTCTCGAGCTTCAGCGGGCGGATCGACAATTGCTTCGGTCCGAAGCCGGAGCGCAAGAGCCGCTATGCGCCGGGATCGGAGCTGCGTTTCACCCACGGTGAGGGCCGCGGCGACATCCGGGTGAAGACGCTCAGCGGGGACGTGGAACTCTGTAATCGCTGAACGGGCAATCGCTGAATGGGACCGGGTCGATCCATGGCGCCACCGGGATTTGCTACTCTAGGCGCGTTTCCCACCATGCGACGGATCTGCCATGGGACGCTTCCTGAAAATTCTCGCGATCGGCGTCATCGCCGTCGTCGGCCTCCTGCTGGCGGTCGTGCTGGCGGTGGCATTCCTGTTCGACCCGAACGACTACAAGGACGAGATCTCGGCCCAGGTCGAAGCGGCCACCGGCCGCTCGCTGACACTGGAGGGTGATCTCGAGCTGGGGCTCTTTCCCTGGCTCAGCGTGGATACCGGTCGGATCGTGCTCGGCAACGCCGAGGGATTCGGCCCCGAGCCGTTCGCGGAACTGGAGGCCGCGAGCGTTGCCATCAGGCTCTGGCCGCTGCTGCGGCGCGAGATCGAGGCGGGGCGCATCTCCGTCGACGGGCTCACGCTGAACCTGCGCGTGGCGCCGGACGGTTCCACCAACTGGGACGACCTGGCGGCGACGGAAGAGGCCGCGGCGGAGGCCCCGGCGGAGTCTGGCGATGCGGCCGCTATGGACCAGCTCCGTGCGGCCGGCGTGAGCCTGAGCGGTGCGACGATCGACTGGCGCGACGAGGCAGCCGGCACCCATTACCGGCTGAGCAACGTGAATCTGAATACGGGCGCGCTCGAACCCGGGCTGCCCTTCGACGTGGACGGCGATCTCGATCTCGCCACGCTCCCCGAAGGCCCCGCGGGCGAGTTCAGCCTGGACGGCGTCGTGACCCTGGATCTTCCCACCAGCGGCGTCGTGCTGGACGGACTCCGGCTGGAAGGCCGGATCGAGCCGGGTACCGATCTCGATCCGCTCGACTTCGGTTTCTCGGCCCGTCGCCTGGCCTTCGACGGCGAGCGCCAGTCGATCGAGCTCGACGAGGGGGTCGTGGAGGCCGCGTCGTTGCGCATCGAGACGGCCATCACGGGGACGATCAGCCCGGCGATGGCCCTTTCCGGGCGTATCGAGGTGCCCCGGTTCTCGCCGAAGGAGCTGGCGGAGCGTCTGGGATCGCCGCTGGCGCCCACCGCGGATGCCGACGTCCTGCAGGCGGCCTCCTTCTCCGCGGGACTCTCGCTCGGCGACGACAGCCTGGGGCTCTCCGGCCTGCGTGCCCGTCTCGACGATACCGCCCTCGAAGGGGAATTCTCGCTGCGCGACTTCGAGACGCCGGCGTATCGCTTCAAGCTGAAGGGCGATCGTATCGATCTGGACCGCTATCTCTCGCCACCGTCGGAGGATGCGCCGGCGGAGGCGGACACGGCAGCGCTGGATGCCACCGAGATACCCGTGGATCTCATCCGGTCACTGGATGCCGAGGGCAGTCTCGACTTCGACGAGATTATCCTCGGCGGACTGAGTTTCCGGGAAATCCGGCTCGGCGTCACCGGTGACGGCGGCAAGCTGCGCCTGCACCCCATCTCCGCCCGGGTGCTGGATGGCGGCTACCGCGGCGACGTGCGTATCGATGCGAGCGGATCGAAGCCGCGCCTCTCCGTGGACGAGAACGTGGAGGGCGTACAACTCGCGGCCCTCGGCCGGGAGATGCTGGAGACGGACAAACTGAGTGGCAGCCTGGAAGGCCGTTTCGCGCTGGCCGGTCGTGGCGACAATCTGGCCGAGATACGTCAGGATCTGAGCGGCGAGGTCCGCTTCGATCTGAGCGACGGCGCGTTCGAGGGCACGGACCTCTGGTACGAGATTCGCCGCGCCCGTGCCATCTTCCGCGGGGAGGCGCCACCCGCGCCGCCGGAGACGCCGCGCACCCCGTTCTCCACCATCCGGGGCACCGGCAAGGTGGCCGGCGGCGTGCTGACGAACGACGATCTGCTCGCCGAACTGCCGTTCCTCCGCGTCAGGGGTGCCGGCGCGATCGATCTCGCCGCAGCGACCCTGGACTACGGCGTTGAGGCGCGGGTGCTGGAACGGCCCGAGTTCGTACGTGGCGCGTCGGATGCGGAACTCGCCGAATACACCGAGGCCGTCATACCCATCCGTATCAGTGGCGACCTCGCAGACCCCACCGTGCGGCCGGACATCGAGGACATGCTGCGCAGCGAGGTCAAGAGCCGGCTCGACGAGGAGAAGGACCGGCTGGAGCGCCGCCTGCTGGAGAGACTCGGTATCGATGAGGAAGCCGGCGACGCGGACGCGGAGCCGGCGGAGGAAGAGGAGTCGGTGGAGGATCAGCTCAAGAACAAGCTGAAAGACCTGCTGCGTGACCGCTGACTGCGAAAGACGGGGCCGCGGACGGGCCGTCGTATCCCTGTTGCTATTGTTCCTTTGGGTCGGCGGTGGCACATCGGCCGCAGAGCTCCTCGAGGTGAGCATCGAGCAGGAAGGCGAGCGCTACCTGATGGAGTCGAGGACCCTGCTCGCCGCGCCGCGTCGGGAGGTCTTCCGGGTCCTGTCGGACTATGACCACTTCGAGCGCATCTCGAGTATCTTCGAGGATGTCCGTTTCATCGAACCCGCGAGCGACGGCACGCCGCGGGCCTATACGCGGGTCAAAGGCTGCGTGCTCTTCTTCTGCAAGACGATCGAGCGCATAGAGCGGCTGGAATTCTCGCCGCCGGACCGAATCGTCGCGGAAGTGGAGCCGGAGCACAGCGATTTCCGTTTCGGGCGGACGGAGTGGCGCTTCGAGCCGATGGACTCCGGTACGGAAGTGCGCTACCGCGTGGAGATGGTGCCGGGTTTCTGGGTGCCGCCGCTGATCGGCCCCTACATCATGAAGCGCTCGTTCCGTAAGGACGCGGTGGAGGCGCTGGATCGCATCGAAGCGCTCGCCCAGGGCCGGGAGCCGGCATCGTGACGGAATTCGCGCGGCGGCTGCTGGACTGGTACGACCGTCACGGCCGCCACGACCTGCCCTGGCAGCGAGACCCGACGCCCTACCGGGTCTGGGTGTCGGAGATCATGCTGCAGCAGACCCAGGTGACGACGGTCATCCCCTATTACGAACGCTTCATGGCCCGGTTCCCGACGGTCGAGGCACTCGCGGCGGCGCCGGTGGACGACGTGCTGACGCTCTGGTCCGGCCTCGGATACTACGCCCGGGCGAGAAACCTGCACCGGGCCGCGGTGCAGGTGACGGAGGAGCACGGTGGCGAGTTCCCCCGCGACATCGAATCTCTGATGGCGCTCCCCGGCATCGGGCGGTCCACTGCCGGTGCGGTGCTGGCGCTCTCCTGCGGCCAGCGTCATCCCATCCTGGACGGCAACGTGAAGCGGGTGCTCGCGCGCTACCACGCCGTGGCGGGCTGGCCGGGCCGCAGCGCCGTGGCCGCGGAACTCTGGGCGCTGGCGGAAAGCCATACGCCCGCGGAGCGGGTCGCCGATTACACCCAGGCGGTCATGGATCTCGGGGCTACGGTGTGTGTCCGCACCCGGCCGGCATGTCATGCCTGCCCCCAGGCGCGGGACTGCAGCGCCCTCGCCCTCGGGCAGCAGACGGACTTCCCCGGGCGCCGGCCGAAGCAGCGGGAGCGGCGGTCGCGTTCGGCGCAATTCGCCATCGCCTGGGACGGCGCCGCGGTGTTGCTGGAGCGCCGCCCGCCGAGCGGCATCTGGGGCGGGCTCTGGAGCCTGCCGGAGATCGGGGCGACGGAAGATCCGCATGCCTGGAGCCGGCGCCGCCTCGGCGCGGCACCGACGGCCATCGAGCGCTGGGAGACGCTGCAGCACAGCTTCACCCACTTCGACCTCGCCATCGAGCCGGTCCTGATCCGGCTGCCGTCCCGCCCCGCCGTCGTCGCCGACGCCGAAGATCACCGCTGGCACGATATTGTCGCCGATCCGGCAGTGGGCCTGCCGGCGCCCGTCAGCCGGCTGCTCGCAAGGTTGCCGGGCGCTCTGGTATAACGCGTCGCTATGGCAGACATCGACGACGACATCCAGAGAGGCATCTCATGAGCCGTACGGTCAATTGCGTGGTGCTGGGCGAGGAGGCCGAGGGCCTGGACTTCGCGCCCTATCCCGGCGAACTCGGCAAGCGCATCTACGATAACGTGTCCAAGCAGGCGTGGCAGCGCTGGCTCTCCCACCAGACCATGCTGATCAATGAATACCGGCTCACGCCCATCGAGCCGAAAGCACGCCAGTTCCTGGAGAAGGAGATGGAGAAGTTCTTCTTCGGCGAGGGTTCCGCGGCGCCGGAGGGCTACGTCCCGGAAGGGGATTGATGCGCCCTCCTGCGGTCAGATCAGACGGCGGTCCGGTAGATCAGACGGCGGTGCAGTACTGCACGCTGAACAAGTCGTCCTCGTCGGTCCACACCCGGTCCACCCGGAAGCCGGCGAGGCCCGCCATCTCCGCGAATCCCGCCACGGTGTACTTGTGTGAACACTCCGACAGGATGTACTCATCGGTGGCGAACGAGATGGCGGTATCGCCCACCTGCACCGTCTGATCCCGCAGGCTGACGAGGTGCATCTCGATGCGATTCAGCTGGTCGTTCCAGATGGCCCGGTGCCGGAAAGCGCCCAGGTCGAAGTCGGCGCCGAAGCGCCGGTTCACGTGGGCGAGCATGTTCAGGTTGAACCGTTCGGTGTAGCCGGCCGCATCGTTGTAGGCCCGTTCGAGGGTCGCGCGGTCCTTCACGAGATCCACGCCGATGAGGAGGGCGCCGCCTTCCCTGGCTTCCTCCCGCATCACCTTCATGAGAGAGACCGCGGAGTCCGGCCAGAAATTGCCGATGGTCGAGCCGGGGAAGAACACGAGGTTGCGTTCCGGCATGATCCTCGGCATAGGCAAGTCGAAGGGTTTCGTGAAATCGGCGGCGACCGGGAGGATCTCCAGGTCCGGGTAGTCGGCGGCGAGGACGTCGGCGGACTTCACCAGGAACTCTCTGGACACGTCCACCGGCACATAGGCCGCCACGTCGTGCAGGTGGGAGAGCAGGATGCGGATCTTGACGCTGGCCCCGGAACCGAATTCGATCACCGACGGCCTGTGGCCCACGGCGTCCGCGATCTCGGCGATGTTGTCCTGCATGATGCCGATCTCGGTCCGCGTCGGGTAATACTCGGGCTGTTCACAGATGGCATCGAAGAGCTCCGAGCCGGTCTCGTCGTAGAAGAACTTGGGCGAGATCAGTTTCTGCGGCCGTTGCAGTCCCTCGATCAACTCGGCGCGTTCGTGATTCTCGGACAGATCCTGTTCGGTCAGATCCTCCGCGCGTGCTGCATCCGTGGCCATAGGAATTCCCTTTCGGCCTTCAGCCGACGTCCCTGGTCACGTCTCTCGCCAGCCGGAAGCCGAGAAACTGCCATCTCGACCGGGGATAGAAGAAGCTCCGATAGCTGGCACGGATATGATCGCTCTCCGTCACGCAGGATCCGCCCCGCACCACCAGCTGATTGCACATGAACTTGCCGTTGTATTCCCCGAGGGAACCGGCCAGGGGGCGGAAACCCGGATACGGCGCGTAAGCGGACGAGGTCCACTCCCACACGTCGCCGAAGAGCTGCCGTACTTCCTCACCGTCCGATACGTCGGCGACGGGCTGCCAGTAGCCAGCGTCCATCAGGTTGCCATGGAGTGCGACCTGCAGGGCCGCACTCTCCCACTCGGCTTCGGTCGGCAGCCTCGCCCCCGCCCAGGCGGCGAAAGCACTGGCCTCGTAGTAACTCACGTGGGTGACCGTCGAGGTCCGCACCCCAGTAGAGGGGACGGTCCCAGCCCTGCTCCTGGACGATCGCCCAGCCGTCCGACAGCCAGAGATCCGGGTGCCGATAGCCGCCGTCCGCGATGAAGTCCCGGTATTCCCCGTTGGTGACCAGCCGTGACGCCATCTCGTGGGGATACAGCAGGGTACGATGCCGGGGCGTCTCGTTGTCGAAGCAGAACGTCTCGCCGCCGGCCCCGATCTCCGCGATCCCGTCCCGCCCGCGCACCCAGCGCATGGGCCCGGGCGCACCTGCCGGCGGCCGGCGGAGATCGTCCACGAGCGCCGGTTTCAGGGGATTGCAGGAGAACACGTGCTTGATGTCGGTGAGCATCAGCTCCTGGTGTTGCTGCTCGTGGTTCAGGCCGAGGGTCACCAGGAAGGCGAGTTCGGGGTCGTCGCCGCGATTGGCGAGCAGCCGACTCATGGCCTCGTCCACGTGCCGCCGGTAATTCATGATCTCGCCGACCGTGGGCCGCGAGAGCAGGCCGCGCTCGGGCCGGCGATGCATCTGGCCGACGGTGTAGTAATAAGAGTTGAAGAGGTAGTCGTAGGCGTCGTGGAACGGGATGTAGTCATCCGACTGTTCCTGCAGCAGGAAGCGCTCGAAGAACCAGCTCGTGTGGGCGAGATGCCACTTCGTCGGGCTCACGTCCGGCATGGACTGCACCACGAAGTCTTCGGGCGCGAGCGTCTCGCAGAGCGCGAGGCTCCGGGCGCGGACGCGGGAATAATAAAGGGGCAGGGATTCCTGTCCGTAGTCCGGGCGGATGTCGGCCGGGGCGGAGGCCATCGATCGCTCCTCGTGAGTCAGTCTCAAGGGTAGGCGGCACCCGGAGGGGTGTCAAAAGAGAGCACCGACGGTCACTTTATCATCGGTGGATGACGCTGCCGTGACGGTCGAACCGCCTGGTGCTGTGATCCGCGCCGATACAGCGCTATAGCGACGGGGAAGTGCGGCCCGGCAGTCCCTTGACTCCCCGCCTCAGGGCCGCTGTAATAGCGGGCCCCCGCGATCCCGCCTGACGGATCGCTGCGTAGGAGGGGCTTCAGCCCCGATCCCAGGAGGGCCAGGTAGCTCAGTTGGTAGAGCAGCGGACTGAAAATCCGCGTGTCGGTGGTTCGATTCCGCCCCTGGCCACCAAATGCA